>CAXUIM010000007.1:25738-29828 GCA_964250885.1 uncultured Acidobacteriaceae bacterium
GCGCGGGGCGCTTACTTTGGCGGCATAGCGCAGCGCGCGCGGGGCGCTTACTTTGGCGGCATAGCGCAGCGTGCGCGGGGCGCTTACTTTGGCGGCATGCGCAGCGCGCCGTCCAGCCGAATGGTTTCCCCGTTGATCATGGTCAGTTCGCAGATGGTGGCCACCAGCGCGGCGTACTCCTCCGGCTTGCCCAGGCGGGCAGGAAAGGGTACGGCTTGTGCGAGCGATTCCTGCACTGCCTCAGGAAACGCCGCCATCATCGGCGTCATGAACAGGCCGGGAGCGATGGCAACAACACGGATTCCGCCGCGGGCGAGTTCGCGCGCCGCCGGCAGCGTCAGTCCGGCCACACCCGCTTTGGACGCGGCATAAGCAGCCTGCCCGATCTGGCCTTCAAAGGCGGCGATCGACGCCGTGTTGATGATGACGCCGCGCTCTCCATCGGCCAGCGGCTCGTTGCGGCTCATGGCTGCGGCGGCCAGGCGCAGCATGTTGAAGGTGCCCACCAGGTTGATCATGATGGCCCGCGTAAAGCTGGCCAGCTGGTGCGGTCCCTCGCGCCCCACGATCCGTTCGCTGGGCGCGATGCCGGCACAGTTGACCAGCCCATGCAGCGCACCGAACTCCTGGCGTGCGACGGCCACCGCGCGCTCGCCATCCTCCTCGGACGTTACATCGGTCTGCACAAAATGCGCGGCCGCGCCCAGTTCCGCCGCGATCCCCTCGCCCGCGGCATTGACGTCCGCCAGCACCACCTTCGCGCCACGCCCCGCCAGCATGCGGGCGGTCGCCTCTCCCAGGCCGGATGCGCCTCCGGTCACCAGGAAGACCTTGCCTTCAATCTGCATCTTGCTTTCCCTTCTGCCATGCGACCGGATGGAGCTTGAGATCCTGGCGTAAGCACGGCGCCGCCATAATGCACGGATTCAACGAAACGCTTAGGCGGGCTGCCGTGCAGAGCCCCCCACATCGATTGGGAAAAACTTTTGCTGATCCCATTCGATTGCATGCGGTTCTATCTGTTCGCGGCCGATAGTAGTTGCCAGGTCGAAGATGGCCTGCTGCTCTTCGCCGAGACCGAACGGCATGTTGTGCGCCGGCTTGCTCATACAAGAAATTCCTTAGAACGGTCTCCAGAGAACGGTCTCCAGGCGGTGTACCCGGCTCTACGATACTTGACGCCCCTTAACGCCGTCTTCCCGAGGAAGCGGATTGGAACACTTCTTTCGAGCTCACAGCAACTTAGGATATGCAATTCTTCGCTGGGAGCCGGACACCTCAAGAGGCCCGGTGTGGAGTGTGCCTTGGCGTACTCCCTCAAGTGAATGTTCCTGGCTCTCCTCCCCGCGTTCGCCCGTCTCGCACCTGCATATCTCCGCGATCGAAATGCGAGTGAGCTATCATTAGCAAGATGGCGCCACCTCACCCCTCATTTCCGGTATTGTTCGCGATTCCCGTCCTCTCCACACTTGCTGGCGGTCTGATGGCGATCCGTTACCGGAGGGGCATTCATGTCCTGCTCGCCATCGGCGCCGGCATCCTGATGGGCGCTGCCTTTCTGGACCTGTTGCCGGAGGCGCTTTCCCTGGGAGCTATGGCGAAGTTGACCAGCGTACAAGTCCTGGAGATGGCGCTTGGATCATTTCTCGTTTTCTTCCTGATCGATACCGGGGTTCACGCGATCAGGGGAAAAGAACTGGAGGAGCACCGAGGTGTCGCCGCGGGACGAATCGCCGGGGCGCTGCTGATCTTTCACAGCTTCCGTGATGGTATGGCGATCGCAGCCTCTTTTGCGGCTTCTCCGATTGCGGGATACACGGTGGCGCTGGGCATTGGAGCGCATGACTTCGGCGATGGTCTGAACACGGTTCTGCTCACAACCGGGGGACGCAGTCCGCGGCGGATCGATTACCTTTTTCTGATTGCCGATGCCTTGGCGCCGGCGGCTGGCGGCGTCGCCGCCATATGGTACTTCTCTTCCCTAAAGAGTTCGGCCTTGCTGCTGGCTGTAGCCGCGGGGTTCTTCATCCAGATGGTGGCCGGTGATCTCTTGCCGCGGCTGCGGCATCATGCCACCGCGCAACGCTGGACCGTTCCTGCCGTCCTTTTGGGTTCAGGCCTGATCTACGCAGCCAATTGGCTGCTCAGCAGCATTCGCTGAAACCGCTCCGCTCGTCTCGGAACCGGCTGCCGCGCGGAGAATGGCCTGGATGTTTCAGCTGAATGGACAAGCTGCTGAAAGGTCTCCCGGTATTAGGATCAGAGAGGAAGCGGCCTCCGTACCCCTGACCAACAAACCCGCTCGGACGCTGTAGATTGAACGCCCAGTTCACCTTGAGAAGGTTCCTTTGAGTCCCAGACGCACGCATCTCGCCGTTTGCACTGCTCTCCTTACCTTGACCGGTGCCACGTACGCGCAGCACCATGGCGCGCCCACACCGGAAAAGACCACCACGACGACCACCACCGTCGCCACGGAGCCAGCGGAAAAGCCCATGCCGGATGCGCTGCCGCCGGACTCGACGACCGAGGGCTCGGTCACCACTGCCGGCGGCAAGGTGATCGCCTATACCGCGGTCGCCGGGCTTCTGCCCGTGGGCTCGACCGACCCACAGGACGCCATGCTGGGTCCGGATGGCAAGTATCTGCCGGATGCGGCTGTCGATCTCCCCAGCAAGCCCGAGGACCAGCCGGCCACCGCGCGCCTGTTCTACACGGCCTACTTCGCCAAGGGTGTCGATCCACTCACGCGGCCGGTCGTCTTCTTCTACAACGGCGGTCCTGGCTCCTCGACGATGTATCTCCGCATGACCAGCCTGGGTCCGGTGCGCGTCCAGATTCCAGACCTGCAGCATCCCGTCGGTGGTCCTTACAAGATCGCCCCCAACCCTTACACCCTGCTGGATGTCGCGGATCTCGTATTCATCGACGCGCCGGGCACCGGCTACAGCCGCGTCGAGGGCAAGGACGCGGCCAAGGCGTTCTACGGCGTGGATCAGGATGGCGCGGCATTTCAGCGGTTTATCCGCCGCTTCTTTACCAGGTTCAACCGCTGGAGCTCGCCCCGTTACCTCTTCGGCGAGAGCTACGGCACGACGCGCGATGCGGTGTTGAGCGCGATGCTGCAGCAGCACGGCGTGGACCTGAACGGCATCGTGTTCCTGAGCCAGATCCTCAGCTTCAGCGATTCGGCAGATGGCTCGGATGGCGACCCTGGCAATGAAAAGGGCTTCTTCCTCGCGCTGCCCTCCTTTGCGGCGACCGCCTGGTTTCACCACAAGGCGCCCAACCAGCCAGCGGATCTTGAGGCCTTCCTCCACGAGGTCGAGCAGTACGCCCTCGGCGACTACGCCAGCGCGCTGCTGCAAGGAGCCGACCTGGATCCGGCACGGAAGCAGGCTGTCGCGGCAAAGCTCGAAAGCTATACCGGCGTTCCCGCCTCGCTGTGGATCAAGGCAAACCTGAGGCTGACTGGGGGCGAGTTCGCCAAGTACCTGCAGGACCCGGCGGATATCACCACCGGGCGGCTCGATTCGCGCTTCCAGGGTCCCTCGCTCGACCCCTTGAGCAAAGATGCGGACTACGATCCCTTCAGCGAGTCAATCGAATCCAGCATAGAAGCGGCCATGAACACCTACGCGCACGAGACCCTGCACTTCGGTCAGCAGATGACCTACAAACCGGGCCTGGACGACCCGGGCATCAAGTGGGATCTGCATCATCACGCGCCCGGCCAGGAGGACGGCTGGAGCGGGACCTTCACCAACGTGATGCCGGATATTGCCTACACGATGAAGGTGAACCCCCACATGCACGTGCTGCTGATGGGCGGCTACTTCGACCTGGGCACACTATTTTACGGCGCGACCTACGAGATGAAGCAGCTGCCCATCCCTGCGGATTTGCAGAAGAATATCGAGTACAAGTTCTTTCCGACGGGGCACATGGTGTATGTCAATCAGGATGCCCTGCACGCGCTGCACGACCGCACGGCCGCCTTTATCCAGGCGAGTGAAGATGGCCAGTAGACTCTCCTCGGCCGCGGAGCTGCAGGATGTAACGGTTGCTCCCGGGACGCCAGAAGCTAAGC
>CAXUIM010000007.1:29928-33915 GCA_964250885.1 uncultured Acidobacteriaceae bacterium
AACGCGGCGCCGGCCAACGCGATCAACAGTCCCCACCACAAGCCCGCGGCTCCCAGCTTCTCGTGAAAGCCGAGCGCAAAACCCAGCGGCATGCCTACCACCCAATAGCAGACCACCTGCACCAGGAAGGGGCCAACTGTGTTGCCTGCGCCGCGCAGCGCGCCCGTGGCCGTCACCTGAATTCCATCGAAGAATTGAAAACCGGCGGCGATCAGCAGCAGTGGGACCGCGGCGGAGATGACGGCGCGATCCGGCGTGAACAGGCGGCTGATCCGGGCCGGAAGGGTCAGCAGCAGGACCGAGGCTCCGAGCATGAACGCGGCGCCGGCGCCGATACCGCTCCAGCCGGCGGCGGCCGCATGCGCCACCGTGGTCGTACCGGAGCGCATACGGCCGATTGCGTGGCCGACGCGCACTGACGTCGCCGCGGAGATCGCCAGGGGCACCATGAAGGTGGTGCTGGCGCACTGGAGCGCAATCTCATGGCCGGCCAGCGGAAGCCGGCCGAAGGTCGCGATCGCCGCCGTCACCAGGGCAAAGATTGCGATCTCGACGAAGATGGACGCACCGGCGGGCGCTCCCAGCCGAAGCAGGTGGTTAAGCTGTGCGGAGCCGATCCTGCGGCCGGCCCTCTGGCGCAAGCCACCCAGCAAGCCGTAGTTTTGCGTGCGGTCGGCCCACCAGACCGCGACCAGCAGCACACCCATCAGGTAAACCCGCGCAAGGCTGGTCGCCCAGGAAGAGCCGACCACCCCATATGCCGGAATCCGAATCAGCCAGGGACCCAGCTTCCAGGCGTGGCCGAAGATCAGGATCCAGTCCACGGCGGCGTTCACCAGATTCGCCGAGATCAATGCGAATGCGATGGAACGGCCATGATTCGCAGCCTGGAGATAGCGGCGCAGCGTGAAATACAGCAGCAGCGGCAGGACGCCATAGGTAAGGCCGCGCAGCGCCGGACCGGCGACCGCGAGCACGGCGTGATCCACCGGCAGGTGCAGCAGAAGCGCGGGACCGGCGGTCAGCAGACCCACCAGCAGCCCCGAAAGAACCACGGCCAGCACCAACCCGTGCAGCAGCCAGCGGTTCGCCTCCGTCACCTGCTCCGCGCCAAAAGCCTGCGAGATGAGTGTGTCCAGGCCGAGCAGCACCCCGCCCACTCCGAAGCACAGCGTATTGAAGAGTACCTGGGCCAGCGATGCCGCTGCCATCGCCAGCGCGGAGTGGGGCAGGTGGCCCAGCATGATGGTATCGACCAGCGACATGGCCATCCATCCCAGCTCACCTGCGATCAGTGGCAGCGCGAGTCGGAGCAGCGGAGGAAGCTCGCTGCGAATGTGGGTCAGGCGCATCCGCTGGACGTGTAAGTTCTCCCGAAGACCTGGCGATAGACGACAGCCGCCAGCGCCAGAAGAAGCCCCGTAGCCGGTGGAGGCGGCGCGTAGCTATCGGCATGGGTGACACTGCAGGCCGCCAGCGCAGCCGGTGCCACGGTGCAGAGTGACAGGCGCATGGAAAACCTCCATTGAAGCAGAAACAAGCCTATTCCCAACTTGGGCTGCCCGAACATAGCTTTTCCCGACTGTGACGGTCTTGGCCTACAGCTATCTGAAAACCTTATGTATAGTAGCGGTTCCGCGGATGGGTTGAGTTAGTGTCCCGGGAGCTTGGCGGGCATGGTGAATTGGACAGCTGTCAGGAAATATGGCGCCTCGGGATCACCCCTCATGCTGCTCGGAACCGTCGTGAGCCTCTTCTTGGCGAGAAGGCATATCCTGAGCTACGGCTGGGCGTTGCTGCTGTTGCTTCTGATCGTCGTCGCCGGGATGTTGCAGCATTTCTCGTACCGCGGCCGGAACCGTGACGGAGCTGCCTAGAAATTTGAGCTTGACCCCTAACCGATCCGCAATTCCTTGACATCACCCGGTGCTTCCGCGATGCTTAACCCTTAGGTGTGGTTGGCTGGCTCCGGGGGACATCTCCCCGAAACCGGCCGGCGCTCCGGCGGTTCCAGCGCTGGCCCATGGGTTGGCAGAATCCCCGAAAATTTCAGGAAAGTCGTCCTTCGACGCAGAACTCTGCGTTGCGAGGCGCAAATAGGAAGCGGTTTTGAGCGTTCTCTCTTTAGGTCTCGCGGTCTTTGCCGGCGGTTTCAACCTGGGCCAGTTTGGCGGCATTCCGCTGCTCTTGCTGATGTTCGTGGCCATGTACTTTCTGCTGATCGCGCCCAACCAGCGCAAGCAGAAGACCTGGCAGACGATGCTCAGTTCGCTTAAACCGGGCGATCGTGTGACCACCAACGGCGGAATCCGGGGCGTGATCGTCAGCGTCAAGGACGATCTTCTGGTGGTTCGCACCCAACCCGACAACGTCAAGCTCGAGTTCGTCAAGAGCGCCATCGCCGCGGTCACCACGGACGAGGCCGCCAAGACATAGACCGGGCCGGCATACGGCGCCGGGCGCCCCGACCCAAACCTCAGCCCGGGCAACTCCAACCCTGGCAAGCTCAATTTCAGAGGCGCGGAGCGCGGCAACCAAACCGGTTCGGGAAGCAAACACCCCCAGGTTCGCGCGCGGGGACCGAACAGAAAAGATCCCGCCAGGCAGTTCGAAGCGCGGAATCCTGAAGGAATCATTTCGATGGGCAAGAATCTGGCCAGTAGAACAGGCTTCATCATTGCGGTGCTGGTGATCTTCGTGTACGGAATCTTCGGGATTCCCCACGGCGGACTGAAGCAGTCGATCCTGAACCGCATCAACCTGGGCCTGGACCTCAAGGGCGGAACGCATCTGGTGCTCGAGGTGCACGTGGCCGAGGCGGTCAACTCTCAGAGCGACCGCGATGTGCAAACGTTGAATACCGCACTGGCCTCCACCGGAGCGACCGCGGTCAAGCTGGATCCCGCGCGCCCCGAGATCATCACTGTGAAGGGCGGCTCGCCGACGCAGCAGTCCAACATTCACGACGCCCTGACCGACAATCAATTTGCGGCCTACGACGTTGCCTCGGCTCCGGGCGGGGGCTACACGATGACCATGAAGCAGGCGGCCATCCGCGATCTAGAAGCCCGAACTCTCGATGTATCGATCGAGACCATTCGCGAGCGCATCGACAAGCTCGGAACCCTGGAGCCGACCATCGAGAAGTATGGCCTGGGCGACAACGAGATCTTGCTCGAGTTGCCGGGAGAGAGCGATCCAGCGCGGGTCCAGAAGATCATTGAGACTACCCCTAAACTTTCAATTCACGCTGTGGTCGGCTCGGCCTACCCCGATCAGGCGCAGGCCCTGGCCGGGCTCGGCGGCACGGTTCCCCCTGAAGACGAAATCGTCCAGGGCACGAACGGCATGGGAGGTCCCGACCAGTTCTACGCGCTGAAGCGCGCGTCCGTGGTCGAAGGCACAGACTTCCGCGATGCACAGCCTTCCACGGATGAGAACGGCCGCCCCGACATCACCTTCACCCTGACCACCGACGCCGGCGACCGCTTCTATAAATACACGGATGCGAATAAGGGCACCGGCCAGATGGCGATCGTGCTCGACAACCGCGTACGCGAGGTTGCGGGAATCGAGTCGGCCATCCGGGATCAGGGCCGGATCACCGGAGGCTTCAGCCAGGAACAGGCCCAGAACCTGTCCCAGAGCCTGCGTTCCGGCTCTATTCCGGCAACCATCTCGTACCTGGAAACCCGCACCGTCGGGCCCAGCCTGGGCGCCGACAGCATTCACCAGGGCGTCGTCGCGGCGGTTGCCGGCATGCTCGCGGTTATGGCCTTCATGCTGGTCTACTATCGCGGCGCGGGTATCAACGCCGATCTGGCCCTGTTCCTGAACCTCGTGATCCTCCTGGGCTTCATGGGGTTCACCAGCTCGACTCTCACCCTGCCGGGCATCGCCGGCGTCATCCTGACCATCGGCATGGGCGTGGATTCGAATGTGCTGATCTTCGAACGCATCCGCGAGGAACTGCGCCTGGGCAAGACC
>CAXUIM010000008.1:0-9721 GCA_964250885.1 uncultured Acidobacteriaceae bacterium
GATTGCGGGTTTCGTACTTGCCTCGCGGACATCCAAGGTGCTTTTTCAACAAGCTTCTAGCGCGTCTCCAGAAGGTGAATGGGGCCGAGCAGGCCGGAGGGCAGGGGCTCCAGGTTGCCCATGTCCTGAGGTGTGAACCGCTCGCCATAGCGCGCGTTCAACAAGCTGTAATCCGCAGGGGCGCGTCCGGCCAGCAGATTGATAGCGGTATTCGCCACCTGAATCTCGATGGAGTTGTCGCCCGCATGCAGCTCCGCCGTGATGTCGAGCGTGTAGGGAGGCCGCCACACTGAACCGGCGCGCTGGCCATTGATCGTGACCACGGCCGCTTCGCGAATGGGACCGTCCAGCAGGGCCCTCATGCCGCTCCGAATCCTGGGGTCGGCCGCGACCGGAGTCCCCGGGCCGAAGTCCAGCACGAGCACGGACGCGCCCTTCACTTGAGCTTCGGTCAGGTGAAGGGTCCGGGTGTAGGTGGCCACTCCCGAGTAGAAGCGCGTGCGGGGATCGTCACTCCAGGAAAGAAGCGTGGATTCGTGGCGCTCATACCGCGCGCCGGCGAAGCGCACGGTCCAGTCGTGCGTGAGGTCGGCGATCTCCTGCGGCGGTAGGGCTGGCTTGTCTCGAGGGGCTTTGGGAAGCCGGCTGCCCAGAGGGACATCGCTGAAGACCAGAACGCGCGATTCGTAAGGAGCCAGCGTAAGCGGCACCGCGGGCGAAGTCGCCGCCGCGCGGGTGGACGGTGCTGCCCGGGCTTCCAGCGCGTTGGCTTCTCCGGACGTGGTGTCAAGCATCGCGGCATACGGGCGCGCCGTGTGGAAGCTTGCGGTGACCGAGAGGGGATGATTGCCCGTGTTGACCACGAAGTAGATGTCCGCATCGTGCAGCTTGCGATGTACAAATCCAATCTCAGGGGCCGCCGCGGAGAGTTGCATATCGGGCGCCATCATTCGACCCAACGCCGCCCCCAATTGCGAATCCTGCTGGACGACCTGGCTGCGGCCCGTAGAGGCGAAGAGTGTCTTGGAAAGCTTCTGCACCTCGACTGTAACCGCGGCTGCATCTTTGAATCCGGGCGACTTGCCCGGAACCGACCCGACGGCAATGACCTTTCCGCCCCCGGCAACATAGGCCGCGATGACCTTCAGAGTCTCCGGCGAGAGCCGTTCCACGTGGGGTAGAACCAGCATGGGATATGCGATCCCCACCTTCTGAATGGCGGTTGCGTCGATGAAGTCCACTTGGTGGCCGGCGCCGAGGATCTGCTGCATCAGCAGCGGCGTTACAAACCGGGGCATGCCGTCCGACAGGCTAGCCTCACGGCCCGGCGTGAACTCCGCATAGACATCATCGTCGGGAAGAAGCACCGCCACGTCGTTGGCCGGCTTGCCCTGGCGCAGGAGATAACTGATGCGCTGCAGATAGCGGGTCACGTCCGGCATCACGATCCACCAGGGATTGTGATCGTTGAAGACCGCGGCCGCATAGAACGCCCATCCGGGTTCGGGGATGCCGGGCGGCGTGTACGGCCAGCCGTGGCCGACGATCTGATTCTCGCCCTCAAGGAAAAATCGATCCGCCTCAGCCTCCATATCCAGCGGCGTTGCGCGGAAGGCGGGCGAGTGCAGCCAGGTCCAGGTCTCTCCGGACGTAACAGGCCGGCCGTACAGGTGGCTGGCCGAGCTCGCCCAGCGCATATACGAAAAGCTGTTCCACTGCGGACCCTCGCCCTCCGGCAGAGCGACCAGACGATTGCTGGACAAGGAGACCGGAGGCACACCGTAATTCTGGGCGCGGAAGCGCGTTCGGTGCGCTGTGGCCCAGTCATTGATCGGCGTGAGATAGCGTTCGTCGATCAACTCGGTGAGCGTGACCCCCCAGTCGTGGCGCAGCTCCGCGCTCTGTTCGCTGGAGCCGCTCGCCAGCAAGGGAAGATAGGGTGTGAGATCGTAGCCGCGCCGGCGCTGGAATTCCGGCAGCAGGTCAGCGGTCCAATCGGCTCCATAGGCTTCCAGGCTGTCGCTGAAGACGGAATACGGCGGTGTGTTCCCGAAGGCCTGCATCAGGCGATCGGCTACGGACTTCAGGTGATCGTCGACCGCGGCGCGGCTCAGGTGATCCAGCACGAAGCCCTCCGCGCCCACGGCCGCGCGCTTGACCTGCTGCCCCGTACGGCTCGCGATAAACAACAGCACAACGCGCGGCCGCGGTTCGGCCAGGACGGGCATCCGGCCGTTCGCCGACTGAATCGCGATTCGCTCAAGCTGGCTGTAATCGTATTGCTTCGCCGTACCTGCGCCGGAGAACGCCGCTAATAGGGTCTCGCCGTTCTCCATCGCCGGAACGGAGAGGGAGCTCGAGCCCGCAGGCACATCCATCGCGACCACACGCAGGCGGCTCGAAGCTTCGTTGATGGGAATCTGCGAACCCCCATAGGGCCAGCCGCTGGCCAGGGTCATGTCGACGCGCATTCCATTGGCGTGCGCCGTTTGTGCAGCGAAGGTAACGGCATCCAGGAAACCGTCGGAGAGATAGGGAAGATTGTGCAAGCCGGTGGCGCTGTCATTCAGCGCCAGGGCATAGACCGGCTGGATCTCGAAGCCGCCGATTCCGCCAGCCTTCATGGCCAGAATCTCGCGCTGAAGCTCGGGCTTCACCACGGCAGGCCCGAACCACCACCAGCGCATCGACACCCGGGCATCGTCCGGGGGATGCAGGAATCCCTGGGCTACGGATGCCATATTTTCAGCGCCGCTGTCATCGGCTTGTGTGCCGGGCTGCTGGGCGAGGATAGCCTCAGGAAAAAGCGATCCCGAGGGCAAAAGTGAGACGGCCAGCAAAGCGAACATGAGGCGCGATGTTGTTGCCCGGGGAAGCAACCAGCGCTGTAGACCGCAACCGCATTGAGCCTGCTGAACCATGCGTCGACTCCTTTTTCTCATCGCATTCATGGTGTCACGTGAACCGGTGCCCCGCGCAAGCGTGTGTGTATGGGCGCACCAGCCTTCACGCTGACTGGATCGGACTCTCCGCAAGACACGCGGCCCAGGCACTGACTGAATGGCCGCTGCCACTTCCTAGCCGCCCGTGGCCGTCCTCCAAAGAAGCAAGCTGCACGGCGAAGTTCCCGATGGTGGAACACTCCGTGCCTACCTTGCACACACGCAGCCCCGTGACCTCGGCCGTCAGTCGGTTCAACATCTCGTTCTGGCTTCCGCCGCCCATGACGTAGACACGGTGCAGTGTCTTGCCCGTGATGGCGGAGACCTGGCGCAGCACCTCCGCGTAACGCGCCGCCAGGCTGTGGAACAGAAGCGACGCCATCAATGGAGCGTCGCCCGGGTGCACACCAAGCTCCGGCAGGCCACGCCGATGGAGCTGGGCGTTGATCCGCTGCGGCATGCGACCGCTCAGCAGCAGGTCTGCGTCATCCACGTCGAGCGTGTGCTTCGGGGCCGAGATGGCCGCCGCCTGCTCGATCAGCGCCGGCAGTTCGATGGCCGCACCCTCCGCTCTCCAGCTTTCCAGACACTGCCGGAGCAGCCACATGCCGTTCACATTCTTATGGAAGCAGACCGTTCCGCCGGCGCCCTGAAGGTTAGTGAAGTTTTCTTGGCGCGCGCGCGCCGAGTTGTTGGGTGAACGCAATTGGGTCCCGACCAGGGACCATGTCCCGGAGCTGATGTAAGCCCAGTCGTCTTCCGCGTCCGGAATGGCCGCAATGGCGGACGCCGTGTCATGGCAGGCCGGAGCGATCAAGCGCGTCTGGGCGAAGGCCGGCAACCGACCAAGGTCGCCTTGCAACTGGCCCACATCTGTGCCCGGATCGACGAGCTCCGGCATCGTGGCCTGCGAGCAATCCACGGCAGTCATTATTTCGCCGCACCAGGCTCCGTCGAGGCCGAGCAGCTGCGTGTGACTGGCGTTGGTGCGCTCGGAAACAGGCCGGGCCCCGAGGCGAAAGAGCACGTACTCCGGCAAGTTGAGCCAGGGCAACTTACGCTGCTGGTCGCTATCCGCGAACATCTGATAGGCCGTATTGATCCGCAGAATCTGGATGCCTGTGAGCTCGCGCATACGTTCCGCCGAGAGCCGCTCATGCAGCGCCGCCTGGGCGGCTACGGTTCGCTCGTCGCGATAGCAGAATGGATTGGCGACGGGCTCCTGTTGCGCATTGAGGCGCACATAGTCCACCGCCCAGCCATCCACCGCGATGGATCGGATTCCCTCTTCGGCAATATCGGCACAGCGGGCCAGGCCGTGGTCCAGACCCTCCAGAATCGCCGCCAAGTCCCAGTGCACGCCATCGACACGGACCAGCGCATGGTTGGGAAAGCGGTAGACCAGTGCGATTGAGGGCTGCGCCTGTGTTGTTGAGGGCTGCGCCTGATTACTTAAGGGCTGCGCCTGCTTACTTAGGGGCTGCGCCAGGTTCCAGCGAAGCAGCGAAACGCGGCAGCTCTCGGCGCCGAGATCGATGGCCACCAGAGCTCGCCGGTCGGCAGGCGTTGGGGCGAGGTCCGCCGGCGATGGATCGCCGTGGCTCATCGCAGATAGGCCTCGGTCAGACCGCCATCGACGGGAATCAGATGCCCGGTTGTCACCGGAGCGCGTGGGCCGCCGATGAAGAGAATCGCCTCCGCGCAGTCCTTGGGATCGATGGGCACGTGTGTCAGAGTGCGCTGGGCATAGAATGCCGCCAGCAGATCGCGCAGATCGTCGTCGCTGGCGTTCTCCTGGAACGGGATGGCGTACTTGGTGAGCGAAGCCTTCACGCGATCGCGCGGGAACATCGTGGATCCCTTGACGACGGTCGCTGGGCTGATGCCATTGACGCGCAGCAGCGGGGAACAGGTCACGGCGAGTTCGCGCACCAGGTGGCTCAGAGCCGCCTTGCTCACGTCGTACGCCTCGGAGCCGCGCTTGGCCACGACCGCATTGGCCGAGCTGGTAAGCACCACGCTTCCGGGCAGCCCTTGCAGCTTGAAAATTGCGGACGCCTCATCGATCAGCAGATAATTGCCGGTCACATTGACCTCGAGCGTCAAGGCCCACTGCGCATCGCTGATCACGCCGTCGGGTGAGGAGGGGAACAGGGCCGCTGTGTTGATCAGGATGTCGATGCCGCCAAAGGCGGCGATGGTCGCATCCAGAGCGGACTGGATCATGTCCCGCTTGCGGATGTCGACCGCCACGGCAATCGCGCACTCTTTGCCCCCGAGCGCTTTGGCTTCATCGGCGACCCGTTGCGCGGAGTCCAGCGTGAGGTCGGCCACGACGATATGCGCGCCGCGTTCGGCTGCCAGCAGAACGACCTCGCGGCCGATGCCGCTGCCTCCTCCCACGACCAGCACAATGCGCCGGCTCAGCTCCTTCTCCGGTGGCTGACGGCGGATTTTGGCCTCCTCCAGCGCCCAGTACTCGATGCGAAAGGCCTCGCTGGGCGGAAGCGCGACGTAGTTCTCATGCACGGTAAAGGCCGAGGTCGGAGCGGCATTGCCCGACTGCGGAACCACCGGCGGGCACTTGTCTTCATCCATGCCCCCCGCGCCCTCCATCACGTGAATGGCATTCAGATAGAACTCGCCGGTGATGCGCGCCTCGGCCTTGTTCTTGCCGAAGCTGAACATGCCGATGCCCGGGACGAGAACCACCGTAGGGTTGGGGTCGCGCATCGCGGGCGACTCGGGAAGTGCATGGGCCTTGTAATATTGCGCATACTCGGCGCGATAGGTTTCAAGCCCCTGATCGAGCTTCGGATCGAGTTGCGCGACATCGCTGGCCGGATCCCAATCCACGAAGAGGGGACGAATCTTGGTACGGATGAAGTGGTCGGGGCAACTGGTGCCCAGATGCGCCAACCGCCGCGCCGAATGCGAGTTGATGAAGGAAAGCACATCGGGTGCATCGGTGAAGCTGCCCAGCACGCGCTGTTTGGCCGAGACCCGCCCCCGGATCGCCGGCATGATCTTAACGGCTATTTTCTGCCGCGCCGCATGCGACTGGAACTTCTCTCCGCCAAAACTCTTTCCCTTCCTGCCCCGATGCTCCTCGAGAAACTGCCCCAGCTGATCGATGAGAGTGATCGTGTTGAGGTAGCTCTCTGGCTGCGTTTGACCCCACGTAAACAGACCGTGACCGCCCAGAACGACTCCATCGCAACCGGGCACGGCAGCTACGGCGTCGCGCAGCATCATGGCCAGCTCAAAGCCGGGCCGTTGCCACGGAACCCAGACCATCTTGTGAGCGAAGCGGCTGTTGAACTCCTCCATCTTTTCGCGCCCATTGGCTGAGGCCGCCAGGGCGATGCCCCAGTCGGGATGCAGGTGATCCACATGGGGAAAGGGAAGGAAGCCGTGCAAGGGGGTGTCAATGGAAGCCGCGACGGGATTGGCGCCGAAGGTACAGAGCGGATACATGGCCACCATCTCATCCTCGCGCTGGACGCCTTGATAGCTGCCGGCCGAGGCCAGCAACTTATCGAGATAGAGAGTGGCGAATCCGGCGCGCTTGATGCTGCCCAGGTCGCCGCCCGAGCCCTTCACCCAAAGCACGGTCTTGGTCTTGCCATCCAACGGATCCACCTGCTCCAGCTTGGAGCTGGTGTTGCCGCCGCCGAAGTTGGTGAGCCGCAGGTCAGAGCCGAGAAGATTGGAGCGATAGCGCAGCAGCTCTGGGCCGTCCAGCTGGGAGGCCGCAGCCTCATCCCAGCGATCGGTAAGGAATTGAAGTGCATTTTTCTTGTTCATTGGAGTTGGGTGTCCTGTGCTGCGGCTGCCGGAGCGTTGCGGCGCAGACTTTTACACGATTGGAGTGGCTTTCCTAACCCCTGTAGAGTGGCGTCAGCATCGTGCTCGTGGACAGCGGATGGGCAACACGCAACGGCCAGCCAAACGCCACGGCAAGAAGAAAAGCGCTCAAGGAATGATTGCACACGCGCTATCAATAGAGCAAAAATTTCTATAGAGAACCGAATCTCCGGCTACGCGTAGGTGCTCACCGCGGCGGCATTCCGGGCGCCGCGCTCGGCGGCGATGCGTTCTACATACCCGCTCTGGCGTAGGGCCAGCAGGGGATCGGGTGCGAGCCCCCGTATCTCGCGCCACTCACGCAGCAGCGGTCGGACATCGGTCCAGAAGGCGCCACGGAAGGTCTCCTCGGCCTCGACCAGAAGGCAGGTGTCCTGCAGTCCGGTCAACTTCTCGTGGTCCACCAGCGCCGCTTTGGCGAACAGTTCCTGTGCCGCAACCACAGTCTGAACCATTGCCTCGACCTTGCCTTTCAGGTTGTGACTCTGGTCGATCATGAAGGCTGGCGCCTGTCCCGTTCCATGCTCCGCCTGGTCCAGCAGGATTTCGTGGAAGATGCGAAAGACCTGGTATGGGTCGATCGAACCCAGCGTGAGATCGTCGTCGGCATACTTGCGATCATTGAAGTGGAAACCGCCCAGCGCATCGAGTTCTAAAAGCCAGGCCACGATCTGTTCGATGTTGGTGCCCTGGTAGTGATGGCCGGTGTCCACCAGCACGCGGGCCTGCGGTCCGGCGCTGCGGGCGAGCTCAAGCGCCATACCCCAATCGGCGATATCGGTATGGTAAAAAGCCGGCTCGAACGGCTTGTACTCCACCAGCAGGGTCTGGCCGGGGGCGAGTGCGGCGTGGGTTTGCTGCAACGCCTCCTTCAACCAGCCGATACGCCGGCGCATGCTCTGCGAGCCCGGGTAATTCGATCCGTCGGCGACCCAGAGAGATACCTCCGCCGATCCGAGCGCTTTCCCGACCTCCACGGAGTCCAGCAGGTGACTGACGGCCTTCTTACGGATTCCAGGATCCGGATTGCAGAGGGAGCCAAACTTGTACTCCGGCTCCTGAAAGAGATTGGGATTGATGGATCCCGGCGCTATTCCGCACTTGCTGGCCAGATTCTGCACCTTGGTCACGTCCGCCAGTCCATTGGGAAGGTCCCAAAGCACATGCAGCGCCATACGAGGCGTGACGCCGGTTAACCGGTTCACCTCGGTCGCATCGGCGAACTTCTCCTCGATGCAGGTGGCCGCGGCGGGCTGGGGGAACTTGCCGAAACGGGTGCCAGTGTTGGCAAAACCCCAGGACGGGATTTCGATGCTGAAGGAGTCGAGAGCCTGGAACAGCCGATCTTTACCCGCGTGGCTGGACATGCGATGTTTTCCCTCAAATTTCAGCCACAAAACTCTACCGTGGCGATCCATCTATTTCTACACGTTCTGACACGTTACTCCGTTGCCGCGTCTGCCTTCAATAGGAAAATTATTCCCAGCGAAGGGACTCCTCAGGTACGATGGCAACGCCGGTCCGGAGCGTACTCCGCGGGCATCTGGAGCCGGCGCTGAGGTGAATGTGGGACCCAATCCCTTGCTGGGCGTAGTCTTTCATTGGCTTGGCGGCCTTGCGTCGGCCAGCAATTTCATTCCGTTTCGCGGCATCAAACGCTGGTCATGGGAAGTTTACTGGATTATCCAGGGGTTTGCTGCCTGGCTCATTGCCCCCACGGTGATCGCCAGCCTGTTCGTTCCCCATCTGTTCGACGTTCTGCGAACGGCGCATCAGTCTGCACACGCCAGCCTTTTCTGGCCGCTGATCATGGGGGCTCTGTGGGGCGTTGGCGGTCTCACCTTCGGTCTGGCTATCCGTTATCTGGGCCTGGGGCTCGGCTATGCCATTGCGCTGGGCTTTTGCACGGCGTTCGGAACGCTGGCGCCCCCGATCTATAACGGTCAGATCCATTCCATTCTTCACGAGTTCTCAGGCCAGGTGACGCTTGCGGGCGTGTTCCTGACGCTGGTCGCGATCGCGGTGACCGGCGCGGCCGGCTACTCCAAGGAACATGAGGTCACCGAGGAAGAGAAGGCTCAGGCGGGCGAGCGCGATTTCTCCTTCGTGAAGGGCCTGGGCGTGGCCATTTTCGCCGGCATCATGAGCTCCTTTTTCGCGTTTGGCCTGGCCGCGGGCGGCCCCATCGCCGATATCACGCGCACTCGTTTGCTGGCGGCTGGCCGCGCAGATCTCTGGTCCAATCTCCCCGTGCTGATCGTGGTTCTGTGGGGAGGGTTTGTGACCAACTTCGTCTGGTCGGCGGTCCTGATTGCTCGGAACCATTCGCTGGGACAGTTTGCGGGTGAGCCCGGCATCAATCCCATGGGCACGGTTGCGGTGACCGGGGAGACGCTGATCCACGTCGATCCGCGCAGCCTGACGCAGCGGATCGGGGGCAGCACGCTGCTGCGCAACTACCTCCTGGCGGCCTCGGCCGGCGTCATCTGGTACTTCCAGTTCTTCTTCTACTCCATGGGCCAGACCAAGATGGGCAAGTATGACTTCGCCAGTTGGACGCTGCATATGGCGAGCATCATCATCTTCGCGACCTTGTGGGGGATCGCCCTGCGGGAGTGGAAAGGAACCAGCCGGCGGACCCGGCTGCTGGTCGGCTGCGGTTTGCTGCTGCTGATCGCGTCGACGGTCGTGGTCGGCTATGGCACCTATCTCAAAGTGCGATAGAGCCGCATGACCACCATGAAGTACACCGGGTCTCCTTACTACCCACGCGAATCGATCCCCGGAGAGCTGGATCCTTCGGTCCAGAAACCGCCCCGGGCCGGTGGGAATGAGATTGGTCAGGGCCTTGATGTCAGCAAGACACTTCGATCGCGACCTATGTTGGTTGCTGGATGCGCCCCTGGTTGGTC
>CAXUIM010000008.1:9821-20355 GCA_964250885.1 uncultured Acidobacteriaceae bacterium
CTTGTGAGTTAGTGGACGAGTGAAGACATCGCCGGAGCGCTTGCTCCTGTTTGCTTCGATTCGTTCTGAGTCGGCCCGCAAAGCTGTTAAGTACGGCAGGTTCTCCCGGAAAATCAAGTTCAGTGGGCCTCCTATGCCTAAGAACCCGTTGTCCTACGACGTTATGGATGGCAGCACGCGCATTGAGTACGCGTCGCCCAGCCTGGAGCATTCACAGGCCTTTGCCTCTTTTCGCATGATCAGGGGCCTCGACCAGGTGCTTGCACAGCAGCCGATGCTGTCCAATCTGGCGGAACGCTGCGGGCAAGCCGGAATGATGGACCAGCTTGGCTTTTATCTGTTGTCCAGCCGCGAACGAGCCAAGGCGCCTCGTTTGCTGCTGCTCTCGGAATCCCCACAATACCCCGCGGCGGCTATTCTGTTGTACGAGTACTGCGTTGCCGGGATCCCCACCGGGGTTTACATGTCCGCAGATTTTAGCGGGCAGCGTTCCGTTCTTGCACCGGCAGACCGGCGCTGTCTAATAGCAGCGCAGGCGGCCGATTTCCTGATCCGTCGCGGAGCGCTTCTGGCGCTGCTAACGGTGGCGGATGGTGAATCGCCGCCGTCAAAGCCCGGCAGCCTGGAAGCCCTCGCGCGCGGCCGGCATTGTGCCATACAAACCCGTATCGTTCGTCGCACCATGGAGCTCAAGGAGACCTATGAGGCCACCCTGGCCATGATGGGGCACGACACGCGCCGTAACTTCCGCCGGCATACCCGCAAGGTCGACGAGGAATTCGCAGCCAGCTTTGTCACCGAGCCCGCGATCTCGGAGAAGGAATTCCTTGCCCTGAATCGTGAGAGCGCTTTTCCTGTGGCGACCTCTACCTGTTGCTGGCGCTTCCGCGGCGCGCGTCAGCTGCCGAACAGTATCTTCGTTGGGCTGCAGGCCAGGAACGGCCAGTGGCTCAGCATTCTAGGGGGACGGCGTCAGGGCGACCTCACCGATGTGGACTGGCAGCTCAACCGGGCCGGTCTGCACGGCTATTCGCTGGTGACCGCGATGCGGGCGCATTTGATTCAGCATGAGGTTTGTTGCGGGACGCACTTTCTGCGCTTCGATGGCGGCACGGCCCATTCCATGCACCTGACATTCCTGCAGGAGAAGGTGAGAGATCTTCTGCTGGCTCGACGTTTCCTGGGAAAGCGGTTCGTTACGAAGTTGATTCCTCGCGTGTTGCCTCCCGACAGTCTGCTTGGCAATGTTCTCCGATCGAAAGACCTGGTCTGGTGTTGCTGAGTTCGTGAAGGTCTTCTGGCGGCGAGGCCGTACGCACTTCGCCGCGTCGAAGCGGTAGATTGCATGTGATAGCCTGAACCAACTCGACCACCCCGCAGGAGTCCTCAAGAAATGCCAAGCCGCCGCCGCATTCCTGTGTGGCTCATGGGCCTGACCAATCTCTCCTATGGCCTTTATGGAGGCGTCGTCGCGTTCGCTGTTCCGCAGTTGCTCAGCATCCGGCATGTACCCGAGGCGGCCATCGCCTCACTCACGGCAGTCAGTTTCTCGCCCGGCTTCTGGGCCTTCCTGTTCAGCCCCATCCTGGATGTCCGTTTCAGCCGCCGCTGGTATGCGGTCATGCTGGCCGTCATCGCTGCTGTCACGCTGGTTATCGCCTTCCTGAGTCTTGGCCACCTTGGTCTGCTCGAAGTTGTGCTCACGGTGGGCTTCTTCGCCGCCTATCTGTACCAGAGCGCCTTGGGCGGATGGCTCTCCACCATCACCTCCGCCGAGGAAGAGAATACTGTCAGCGTCTGGATTACAATCGCCAACGTGGGCGGTTTTGGCATCATGGCCATCACCTGCAATCAGCTGGTAGAGCATCTCCCGCCGCTCGCCGTCGCCTTGCTGGCGGGTGCCTCCATCATGCTGCCGAGTCTGGCGTTTCCCTTCATGCAGGCGCCCGGTCCCGACCGCCGCCTGGCCAGCGAATCCTTCCCCCAGTTCTTCGGAGACCTCGTCGCACTGGTAAAACGACGCGAAGTTCTCATAGCGGTCGTTCTATTCATCGCACCGGCGGGAACTTTCTCGCTGACCAACTTCATGGGCGGCCATGGCGGCGATTTTCACGCGTCGCCGGCTTTTGTCGGTCTCGTGGGGGGCGTCGGCGTGGCTCTCGGTGGAATTGTCGGGTGCCTGGTCTTTCCACTGCTCAGCCGCCTGATGCCGCTGCGTCCGCTCTATCTGACCATTGGATTGGTGGGTGCATTTCTCACCCTCGGACTGATTCTGCTACCGCACACACCGGCGTCCTATGCCATCGCCCTGATCGCCGAGAACCTCTTCCAGTCCCTGGCCATCACCAACAGCATGGCGGTCATCTTCGAAACCATCGGCCGCGATAATCCGATGGCCTCCACCACCTTCTGCTTCATCAGTTCGGCCTACGGTGTGCCCATTTCGTACATGCTCTACGTCGACGCTTTCGGCTTCACCCGCCATGGCATTGCCGGCAGCTTCGCAATCGATGCGGTTGCCGGGATAGGCGCCAGCGTAGTCCTGGGAGCGATGCTCCTGTGGCTGGCGCGCCGCAACAAGACGTTCTCCGGGCAGCAGAACTTTGTGTGATAGGCGACTCAGCCTGACGCACGCGCTCGGTGCTTTGGAGCATCTCTCATGCTGCGAAACACTCGGACCCATGTAAGGGTCATGCTTCGAAGAAAACTGGCCATGGAAGCCGAAGCTTGCTTTGAAGAGGCTCTATCTCTTCCGCTCGGCGTCAAGCTGCAGCAGCTTACGGGTTTCTTCGAGGTTTAATGTCGAGCCGTCGACAACGAACTCGTATTCGCCCGCATTGTCAGGAATGGGGATCACATTTTCGACGCTGTGACCGCGGTCACGAAGTGCCTGAACGATAAGAGCGGTATCCACTTCGTGCTTCATTGTCGAAATCCTCCTCGTCTACAGATGCCGTTTGCTGGAGTTCCGGTTTTCCGCAACGGGATGGGGTTGCTCCGGAGCGGCGCCCGAGCCGCCATCCTGGAAGCGCGAGCAACTCTCTCTCGCTGAATACAATAGCGGAGTATGAGCCGGTGTGGCTCGAGAGTGAGGCATCATGTCAGTGAACAGACTTCGGCCCTGCTCTTGGGAGCGCGACAGCAGCGAAGCCCACACGAGCCGTAAGGGGAGGCAGCCTCAACAAGAGGTCTGCTTGAAGCGCGGCATCGGCTGCTTGGACGAAAGCAGGAGGGAAGCGCCAAGCCGATTCGCACGCGCTGCCTGCCTGCTTGCACTGCTGATTCCACTGGCTGCCCGAGGTCAGGCCGCCCCGCTTGGTCCGCGGGTCAATTCCACTGCCACTGCCAGCGTACTCGTGGGCAGCACACCGGAGACCGTGAGCGTGGACCGCTTCGCGGGTGAGGATCTCGGCGCGAAGATTACGGCCGCGCAGGACTCGCTTGCGGGACGAGCCGCAATTCTGCAAATCGACACGGCCGGCACGATTGCAACCCCCGCCACTTTGAACCTGGGCAATTCGCTGCAGATCGGTGCGGCCGTCAACATCGCGGCGACAGTGACGCTGGTGGGCAGCAATCGGATCTGGTGTTCCGGCAGCGGCGCCCTGACGATCAGCAAGGCCCCGGCGTTCACCTCGTCCGGCAATAACCTGCGGCTCGACGACTGCCGGGCGACGGGAAACGCAGCCGGCGCCACTGTGCTCGATACCAAGGGGTCGAATATCACGATAGACCACAACACGATCACGTCCGCTGTTCTGCTCGCGGCTCATGGCGGAGATCATGTGCTCGCCCAGCACAATGCATTCAATTCGCCCTCCCCGTTCAAGGGATACGCCGTGGTCTGGCAAAACACCAGCTACGTAACCATCGACAGCAATCAGGTCAACAACTATGGAGACCCGTTCGAATTCTTCAACGCCAACGCCGACCCCGCCTGCTACGCAAAGGGAGGCGCCTGCGCCGGGCAAACCTATCCGGGAACACGCGCCTTGGTGGAGACGCATGGCGGCCACTACATCTTCAGCAACAACACCTGCACCAACGCCGGCGCGTGCTATTGGGGTTCAGTTGGCCACGATATTCAGGTAACCGGCAACTCTGCTTCGCACTGTGGCGATGTCTGTTATGACGTGGAAGGTTCAGTGGATGCGGTGTTCGATCACAATCGCGGCGAGGCGGCGGCCAATGGAGTCGGATCCACGTTCTTCTTCACGGACCACGTTTCGTTCCTGAACAACAACTTCACTTCCAGCACGGGATCCACACTCATCCGCGTCTTCAACTCCAGCATCAACCCGACCAATAACGAGTTCCTCACGGTGCAGGACAATACGCTGACCTGCCTGAAGTTGATCTGCACCGCGGTAGGGGGCGACCCGGCCGACCATGTCGTCATCGAGCACAACGCGATCACCGATGGGGTGATCGGGTTCACGAACTCCAACGGCAATGGGAGCCTCAAAGTCGCCAACAATGTGATGACCTTCACCGTCACCGGCACGAAACCTTTCAATGCGATCTCCAGCTCACAGACGCTGGACTCCGGCCTGGTTGAGATCGCGAACAACACGGTGAAGGGCGTGGCGGAGCCGGCGGGATCGAGTTGCATCGCCTTCCACAACTCCGACTACAACTCCACGATTACGCTGCAGGTGGAGAACAACCACTGCGTAGGCGGGTTTCCCAACGACATCACGACGGTGAATGCCGGCGGCAACGCGGGCACCGGTGTGATCACTTCACTCTCCGGCAACTACTGGGGTCATGACTCCGTCGTGCATGTTCATACCACCGGAAATGTGGACCGCTACAGCGAGAGCGACAGCTACATCCAGGTGGGCGGCCGATGGCGGCGCCAGGTCCACGGCGCGGCCGGAGGGTCTACACGCTAATCCCCTGCGGGCTGATTTCTACGCGCTCACCTTTGAGGCAAGCAGGTCCTCGATGCGTACCGGAAGTTCGCGCACCCGGATGCCGGTCGCGTGGTAGACGGCGGCCGTGATGGCGGGCGCGACGCCGGCCAGGCCAATCTCGCCAATACCGCGAGATCCATAAGCACCCATCATCGGGTCGGGAATGCCCAGAAAGTGAACGTCGATCTTGGGCGAGTCGGCGTGGGTCGGAACCAGGTAGTCGGCAAAGTTGTCGTTTACCGGGTGACCGTTGCGCTGGTCGTATATGGTGTGCTCCAGAAGACCCATGCCGACGCCCATCACCACGGCCCCGGCGACCTGATTGGTGGCCGTCTTCTCATTGATCATGCGCCCGCCGTCGATCACGCTGACCACGCGGCTGACGCGCAGGCGGGCGATTCCCGGGTCCCATTGCACCTCCACGAACTGTGCGCCGAAGGAGTGCACGGAGTAGTCCTTGGCTTTGGTGTCGGAGCCGAGCGGGCCGGACTTGCCCTCGCCGCGCGCGCCGGCCAGGTTGGCCATGCGGAGCACATCTTCGAATGCCGTGCCAGACTCCGGCGACTGGTCTTTCAGGTGGACACGACCCGAAGAAAGGGCAAGATCACCGGCCTTTTTGCCTTCGAAGGGCGAGCCCTTGGTTTTGGAAGCGACCGCGAGCAGATTCTTGACCGCCGCATCCACGGCATCGATCACGGAGGGAACAATGGTGGCTGTGGCGGTCGATCCACCGGACATGGGACCGGGGGGCAGCGCGCTATCGCCCAGCACGACGTCGATCCGGTCGACGGGGATGCCGGTCTTATCGCTGACCACCTGTGCGATCACGGTGTAGGTGCCGGTGCCGATGTCCTGGGTGGCGGAGCTGACGCGGGCCCTGCCATCCGGCAGCAGATTCACCGAGGCTGCGCTGGGACCGCGGCCGGCGCCCCAGGAGGCCGCGGCTACACCCCAGCCCAGCACCAGATCTCCCTGCCGCATCGAGCCCACCTCCGGCGTGCGCCGCGACCAGCCAAACTTCTCCGCACCTACCTGCAGACACTCCTTCAAGTGTCGCGAGGAAAATGGTTTGTTGTTCTCTTCATCGACAAGAGTGTCGAGGTTGAGGCGCAACTGCACGGGATCCATCCTGAGCTTGATCGCCAGCTCGTCGATGGCCGACTCCAGCGCGAACAGGCCGGGCACGGCGCCGGGACCGCGCATCGGGCTGGGAGTGCCCACGTTGCGGCGGATCAGGGCGGAGCTGACGCGCAGATTGGCGACGCTGTACAGGAACGGCGTGGCTTCGCCGCAGTTCTCGCGGATGTCGTCCAGCTGCGAGGTGTGGTTGCGGTAATCCTGCTGGAGCGCAAGCAGCTTGCCATCCGGCGTAGCGCCCAGGCGCATGCGCTGCTGGGTGCGCGGACGGTGGCCCACGTCGGAGAACATGAGGTGTCGCGAAACCACCAGCTTGACGGGACGGTTCAGCTGCCGTGCGGCCACGGCGCATAGTGCGGAGTGCGGCCAGGGGAAGAGCTTACCTCCGAAGCCCGAGCCGATGTAGCGGGAGATGATGGTCAGGTTCTCCTCCGGAAGTCCCAGCACCTGCGCCATCACCTGGTGGTGGTTGACCACGCCCTGCGTGCTTTCGTACAGGGTCAGGCTGGGTCCGCGCCAGACCGCGACCGTGGCATGCATCTCCATGGGATTGTGGGTCTCTACCGGTGTGCTATAGGTCTCGTCAACCTGCACGGGCGCCGACGCGAACGCCGCATCGGAGTCGCCGCGATGGCTCAGCACCTTGGGGCCGCCGGGCGCGCCGATGGCGGGCAGATTGTCATCCAGGGACGGATTCACATCCGGCTTCTGTTCGTTGTAGGTCACGCGCACCGCGGCCGCGGCGGCCTGGGCCTGCTCGAAGGTTTCGGCAACGGCCACTGCTATGTACTGATTCCAGTAGGAGACCGTGTCGTCGGAGAGCGGCGGGCGTTCCTCACTGGCGCGGCCGCCGGAGCCGTTGCGATAGATTCCGCTGACGTTGTCATGGCGCAGCACCAGCAGAACCCCAGGCATCCTGCTGGCCGCGCTGGTATCCAGGGCGCGGATCGTGCCGTTGGCAATCTTGGAGCACACCGGTACGGCATGGACCATGCGCGGGAAGTTGTAATCGCCCGCGTAGGCTGCGGTTCCGGTTGTCTTCAGCGGTCCATCGACACGCGGCACGGGGGCGCCAATGATCGCCGACGGCGCCGGTTCCGAGGCGCCCGTGCCGGGGGTCTGCGCTCCGGAAGCCTGATTGGATTGGATGAAGTCGAGAAACTCGCTGAACATCATGGAAGTGTCTCCTGCTGCTGTAGGCCCTGGGCTCTTGCTGCTGAGTTTTCAGTTGGCTCGAGCCTGGTTGACTCTGGATCGAGTTTCGTCTGATTTCGAGGTTTGCTGGTGCGACGCTGCATCCCGATGCGGCGTCAGGCGCTGCGAGTCGCCATCGTGAGGGCGCGTACCAGACAGCGCTGTGCCAGCTCCACCTTGAAACCGTTTTCGCTCTGCGGACGCGCCCCTTTCAGCGCCTCGACGGCGGCGCGGCGAAAGTTGGCGGCCTCTACGGGATGCCCTTCCAGCGCGTGTTCGGCCTCCAGGGACCGCCAGGGTTTGGTGCCGACGCCACCCATCGCCACGCGCACGAACTCGATCCGTCCGTTGGCGGTGGCCATGACCACGGCCGCGGAGGCGAGTGCGAACTCGTACGCCGCGCGATCGCGCAGCTTCAGGTAGACCGTCTGCGCCCGAGGCCGCGGCGGTGGCAGCGTCACGCTGGTGATCAGGTCGCCGGGCTGAAGTACGGTCTCGCGATTGGGGGTGGAACCCGGCAGGAGGTAAAACTCCTCGATCGGTATCGACCGCTGGCCCTTTGTTCCCTGGACCTGGATGCTCGCCTCGAGCGCCGTCAGGGCGACGTTCTGATCGGAGGGATTGGTGGCGATGCAGTCCGGGCTGGTGCCCAGGATGGCGAGCATGCGATTATAGCCGCCGATAGCAGAGCAGCCGGAGCCGGGCTCGCGTTTGTTACAGGCGTGCGCCGTATCGCGAAAGTAGACGCAGCGGGTGCGCTGCAGCAGGTTGCCGCTGGTGGTGGCCATGTTGCGCAGCTGCGGCGAGGCGCCCGAGAGCAGCGCCTGCGACAGCACCGCGTAGTCTCGCTTCACCACAGGATGCTGCGCGACGTCGGCGTTGCGAGCCAGCGCGCCGATCAGCAGACCGCCGCCGGGTGTGGCCTGGATCTGGTCGAGAGGCAGGGCGTTGATATCCACAACGACCGAGGGCCGCTCCACATTCAGCTTCATGTAATCGACCAGGTTCGTGCCGCCGGCGATGAATCGAACCTGTGCGCCTTGCTGAGCTGTTTGGGATTTGGCGCCGGCCTGGATCGCCTGATCGAGACTGGCGGCGCGGGTGAACTGAAAGACATCCATGCTGTGCTCCGGATGGTTCTGCGGGTATGGGTTCTATCGAAGTGGAAATCAAGAGACTACGGCGGACCTATCCGGGCGTGCCGGCTCAGGCCTGCCGGCGGACTTGCTGAACCGCCGCGATGATATTGGGATAGGCGCCGCAGCGGCAGATATTGCCGTACATGGCCTGCTGGACGTCCTCATCGCTGGGGCCGACCGGCTCCTTCAGAAGAGCCACGGCGGACATGATCTGTCCGGGCGTGCAGTAGCCGCACTGGTATCCATCGTGCTCAACGAAGGCAGCCTGCATCGGGTGCAGACGGCCGGGCTGTCCCAGGCCTTCGATTGTGACGATCTCGTCGTTTGCGTGCATCACCGCGAACGAGAGGCAGGAGTTGACCCGGCGGCCGTTCACGTGCACCGTGCAGGCGCCGCACTGACCGTGGTCGCAGCCTTTCTTGGTTCCGGGGAGGTCCAGGTTCTCACGCAGGCAGTCCAAAAGGGACGTGCGCGGATCGAGGTTCAGCTTGTGGGTCTCGCCATTGATCTTCAAGGTGAGCGGAACGGTGCCTGGCCTTGCAGCCGGCTCCGCCGCGACAGCCGGGGTCTGCGCCGCGAGCGTGTTGCCGGCGGCGAGCACGGGCGCGGTGGAGGCGACCACACCGGCGGCGCCGAGGTGCGAGAGGAAGGATCTCCGGGTGAGGCGAGCGGCAGAGGAGGAGTCGTTCTCCGGACCGGCCGCCACGTGGCCCTCGAAGTGGGAGCGGTCGGAGAGAGGCGGCGTGGGATTCTCGTCGCCGCGCTTGTCCTCAGGCTCTTTGGTTGGCGTCTTCATACGGCCTCCATGCTGTCAGGGTTAAGTTCCACACCCTCTAGCTTACCTGTTTGATGTGTGAAAAGGCTTTAACGCCGCAGTGTCCGGGGCGCAGACGCGGGTAGTCCGCGCGATATCAAAGTTTCTCCTGACCCGTCGCATGCATCCTTTCGATCCGGGCACTCGTCTGCATCTCCTGTGCGCGCGGCCCGACAGCGTGGCTCGTGTAGGCGGTCCAAGCGGCGCTGTTGCTGCTGGCCAATCCGGGTCTCCGTCCTGCCGCGGCGTGCATCGTATAAAGGAAGCCAAGAGGATGTTGAGACGACCCTATGCGTATTGCGTATCTTGATTGTTTTGCCGGCATCGCGGGAGACATGTTTCTCGGAGCGCTGCTTGATGCCGGTGTACCCGCCGATGTTCTGCATCACGCCACTGCCGCGCTCGACCTGGGCGCGAGCCTGAAGATCGAAACCGTGGATCGCAGTGGCATCTCTTCCACCAAAGTGCACGTGCTGGAGAATGGCCGCCTCGCCGAAGAGGCACAGCCCGGCCACACCCATGTGGACGGTGATCGCCACGGTCATGATCCCGCGCCTGTTGCTGCCGTTCACGGGGACGGCAGGGCCAGCGCCGCGGAGGACAGCGGTCCGCTGGATCAACACGCCGGGCGCGAGTTCGAGCGTATGCCGCAACCGAAGACGCAGCATCAGCACAAGACGGGCCACCCGCACAGTCACACTCATGACCCTGCTTCCTCCTCCGGGCACACTCACGCGGACAGTCCGGCAGCTGTGCTCGAGCCCGGGCACGATCATGACCACGGCCACGATCACAGTCAGCACGCGCCCCATGTCCATGGCCGATCGCTCACCGCGATCCGCGCTTTGATTCAGGGAGCTCCGCTCGATGCGCCGGTCAAGGATCTGGCAATCCGGGCCTTCGAGCTGCTGGGGTACTCGGAGGCCAAAATTCACAACGTTCCGGTCGATGAGATCCACTTCCATGAGGTGGGCGCGGTGGATGCCATCGTCGACATCGTGGCCTGCAGCGCCGGAATTCATCATCTCGGCGTCGGCGCATGGCATTGTTCGCCGGTGAACGTTGGCGGTGGAATGGTGCGGTGCGCGCACGGCACATTTCCGGTTCCGGCACCCGCGACCGCCGATCTGCTGCGCGGTTTTCCCACGTACTCGGCGCATGTGCAGAAGGAGCTGGTGACGCCGACGGGCGCTGCTCTGCTACGCGCGCTGAGTCCGGTCTTCGGCCCACAGCCCGTGATGAGTGTGGAAACGATCGGCTATGGCGCCGGGAGCCGCAACCCGGCGGATTTCCCTAACGTTCTGCGTCTCAGCGTGGGAGAGGAGATGGCGGAG
>CAXUIM010000008.1:20455-33241 GCA_964250885.1 uncultured Acidobacteriaceae bacterium
CCCGGCGGATTTCCCTAACGTTCTGCGTCTCAGCGTGGGAGAGGAGATGGCGGAGGCCGCAAGCGGCGCAAAGCCGCAGGCTATGGCCTTCGCCGCTCCCGCAACCCGCTCCAAAACGCATGCGCACTCCTCCAGCGCGTCCCTGTCGGGCGTGTCCCTGTCTGGCGCGTCCCTGTCGGACGTGTTATCCAGCGCCTCAGGGTCGGATGCGAGCCTCCATCCCCAACATGAGGCGGAGACCGTCATGGTGCTCGAAACAGCCCTCGACGATCTCTCACCCCAGTTGATCGCCTATGTCACGGAGAAGGCGCTGGCCGAAGGCGCGCTCGACGTCATGTTGACGCCCGTAATCATGAAGAAGGGCCGGCCGGGCACGCTGCTCTCCGTGCTCTGCAATCCGGCAGATACGGATCGATTCGCGCAGATGCTCCTGAGCGAGACCAGCACGCTGGGCGTGCGGATTCGCCAGGATCGCCGGATCTGCCTGGAGCGCTGTCACAGCTCGGTCGACACGGAGTTCGGGCCCATCCGCATGAAGATCGGAACGCAGGATGGCGAGGAGCGCAACGCCGCGCCCGAGTTTGAGGATTGCCGTGCCGCCGCCGCGGAGTTCCGCGTGCCGTTGAAGAAGGTGCAGCAGGCGGCCATCGCAGCGTACGCAGGAAGCCGCCCGCGATGAAGAAGATCGATTTGCTTGAACTTCTGGCGGCGGTCGAACGGGGCAGCCTGAGCACCGGGGCCGCTGCCGATCGCCTGGCCACTTTGCCCTTCGAAGACCTGGGGCATACGCGTGTGGACCACCATCGCAGCCTGCGCACGGGCCTACCGGAGGTGATTTACGCCGCCGGGAAGACTCCGGAACAGACCGCGGCGATCTTCGATTCGCTGGCAGCCGATGGTGTCGACGTGCTGGCGACACGCGCTGATTCGGCCACGGCCCAGGCCGTGCTCGCACGTCATCCCGAGGCGGTCTACAACACGACGGCGCGCACCGTGGCGCTGCGTCAGGCGCGTAGCAGCGCCACGCAGGGCCGCGGCGAAGAGCCGTCCGGACGCATTGCTGTTCTATGCGCCGGAACCAGCGATCTGCCCGTGGCCGAGGAAGCCGCGGTAACCGCCGAAACCTTTGGCGTCGAAGTAACGCGGCTCTACGACGTCGGTGTGGCCGGCTTGCAACGCGTGCTGGCGGTTCGCGAACAGATGGCTTCCGCACACGCGGTGATTGTTTGTGCGGGGATGGAGGGAGCCTTGCCCTCGGTGGTGGGCGGCCTGGTGAGTGTGCCGGTCATCGCTGTGCCGACCTCGGTAGGCTATGGAGCCTCCTTCTCGGGAGCCGCGGCCCTGCTCGGCATGCTGAACTCCTGCAGCCCCAATGTGACGGTGACTAACATCGACAACGGGTTCGGTGCGGCGTACACGGCCGTTCTAATAGCGAGGGCCTCGGCGAAATCGCGCTGAGGCCCTCCCTTACAAATCGAACAATAGTCCTGAATCGGCATTCCAAGCCCAGCCAATTACGGGTAATCAGGCGGGAAGTTCGTCGGCGGTCGGATAGTGATGCTGTTCCCGTCCAACGGCGCCATCGTACTTCACGCTGCTTTTGAACAGTTCGTACCGCCCATCGTTGAACTGGCGGCCGTGCTCGCGAAGATCCGCCATCTGCTTTTCATTCAAAGGCTGGAAGTTGCGCAGGATTTCGAGGTTCTGGTCCAAGACGCCCATGGAGTCCATGCCTGAAATGGTGGTGGACACTCCCGACACGCTCATGGCGTAGGAAAGCGCCTCGGTGGGAGTCAGTGCGCCGTGCACAATCGACTCTCCCGACCCGCTCATGCTTTTCATCGAGAAAACGGCCATGCCCTTTTGAACCGCCACCGGAACAACATTCTTTTCGAAAGACCGGAAGCTGGGGTCGAATGGGTTGATCGGCATCTGCACCGTATCGAAGTGGAAGCCGCGATTCAGCATATCCAGATGAATGGATGGATTCTTATGGCCGGTGAAGCCGACGAAGCGAACTTTACCCTGCTGCTTGGCCGCGGTGAGCGCTTCGAGCACGCCATCGGGCTCGTACGCCTTTTCTGGATCGTTGTAGTAAATCACCTCATGAACCTGCCACACGTCGAGATGATCGGTCTGGAGGCGCGTCAGCGATTCCTCCAACATCCGCATCGCCACATCCTTGGTGCGGCCATGAGTGCAGACCTTGGTCATCACGATGGCCTGATCCCGCCTGCCTTTGAGCGCGGTGCCGACGCGCTCCTCACTCAGGCCCTTGTGATACTCCCAGGCGTTGTCGAAGAAGTTGATCCCGTGGTCCAGCGCCTTGGCGACCATCTCGTTGACTTCGTTCTGGCTGGGAGCCGTGCCCAGATGGTAGCCGCCCATGCCGATATAAGAGACCTGCAGGCCGGTGCTGCCCATGGCGCGCTTCGGCACCTGGAACGACGAGGTGGACTTGCTGGCGTATTCGCCCTGGAAGTTGGGAACGATAGGGTTGGGCAGGTGCGCTTCCGCGCTTTGTCCTGTTCCTTTGGGGTAGGTGGCCTGCGCGCCGGCATCGCGCAACCCGACAACACCGGGTGTAACCGCCGCCGCGCCTGTCAGGGCCGCACCCTGGAGAAATCTCCGGCGTGAAAGCTCGGCCTGGGCTGACGCGTGAGGGGAGCGGTCTTCGCGGGTCCCATCCCGATCGTTTGATTCGAGCGACATTGCAATCTCCTTGGCCACAGTGAATATAAATTTGTTATCCGTACGCGCAGGCAACTGTTGCTAGAAGTTCATCGTCTGCGGCCAGGGGCTCTTCTGAGGATCTTTGACTTCTGGGAAGGGCTGACCGGTGTTATCGGTCGACTTGACCATCTGCCGGACTTCGATCTGCTGCAGGTCGAGGGGAAAGGCGTGTGCGATCCGGGCCTCGGGATTGTCGAATTTGATCGACATCTTGTAGAGCTCGAAGCGGCCGTCGCCAGCGTATTCCTTGGCCCGATCGCGGAGCGCCTGCATCTCGGCAGGAGAGAACGGCGTGAAGCTCTGCGCAATCTTGAGATTCTGCTCGAGGATGGTCCGCTCCGAGACGCCGCTGATGGTCGTTGCTGTAGGCAGCGACATTGAGTAGCGCAGCAGCTCCGTCGCGGTAAAGATACCCTTCTGCACCGGCTCTCCGTGGCCCCCGATCGGCTTCATCGCCAAAGGCGCGATTCCTTTCTGGGTCAGCACTGGAAGTACCTTCTGCTCGAAGCTCATGAAGTTCGCGTCGAACGGATTGAGCGGCATCTGCACGGCGTCCCAGGGAAAGCCGGTGTTGATCATCGCCAGATGGACATCCGGATCTTTGTGACCGCTGAAGCCGAGGAACTTGACCTTGCCGGCCTTCTTGGCTTTGAGCAGCGCTTCGGCCGCCCCGCCCGGACGTATGAACAGCTCGGGATCGTTCTCAAAACCCACGCCATGGACCTGCCACAGGTCGAGATGATCGGTCTGCAGCCGCCGCAGACTCTGTTCCAGCATCTGAGTCGCCAGCGCCGCATCCCGTCCGTGCGTGCAGACCTTGGTCATCAGGAAGGCCTTGTCGCGCCGGCCTTTCAGGCCTTTGCCGAGCCAATCCTCGGACTTGCCGCGGTTGTATTCCCAGCAGCAATCGAAGAAGGTAACTCCGGCGTCTACGGCGCGGTGAACGATCTCGACGGCGGTCGTCTCGTCGGTCGCCGAGCCCAAATGGTGGCCGCCCAGACCCAACGCTGAGATTTGAACGTTTTTGTTTCCAAATTTCTTGAGGGGAATGGTTCCGGTATTGTCCATGGCTGTAGCGTTTGGATGCATGCCAGCCGAGAGGTGTTCAACCGCGTGGAACTGCAACGGAAACCCGGGGGAGCATTTGCTCTCAAAAGTGAAAGTCGCCTACCGAAGCGTGCGCGCCATCAACAAGCGCCGCGGACATCAACAAGCGGCACGAAGGATCAGGCGTGCATCGAATGCAGAGCGGGTTGCACGCTGTGTAGGCGAACGAGATTCAAACGAGATTCAATCGCATAAGTTGACCGGTAGACTAACAATGATGGACCTCCAGGAAAAATCCGCCCTGCTGGATGCGACCCTGGCCTCGCTGGGGTCGGTACTGGTGGCCTACTCGGGCGGTACGGACTCCGCGTTTCTGGCCTTTGTCGCCCACCGCACATTGGGCGACCGGATGCTGGCCGTAATCGCCGACTCCGCTTCGCTGCCGCGCCAGGAGCTAAGGGCGGCTCTGGAGTTCACGGCGCAGCACCAGATTCGTACGCAGATCCTGCACACCGATGAACTCGACCGGCCCGAGTATGTCCGCAATGACGCGCAACGCTGCTTCCACTGCAAGGACGAGCTTTTCACTCGCATGGAGGCCGCGCGGGCGGAGCTCGGTTTCGCACACCTGGCCTACGGGATGAATCTCGACGATCGCGGCGAGTTCCGGCCGGGACAACAGGCAGCGGCGTTACATAAAGCCGTGGCGCCGCTGGTGACGGCGCAGCTTAGCAAGGCGGAGATCCGCAGCCTGGCCAGGGATGCCGGGCTTTCGCTTGCGGACAAGCCGGCCAGCGCCTGTCTCTCCTCCCGGATTGAGTATGGACGGCCGGTGACGGTTGAAGCATTGAGCCAGGTGGAGCGAGCCGAAGACGCCTTGCACGCACTGGGTTTTGCGCAGGTTCGGGTCCGCCACCATGGCGACCTGGCGCGCATCGAGATCGCACGCCCGGATCTGCACCGCGCGCTCACGCTGGAGATGCTCGACCGCATCACTCTGGCGCTGCGGCCGCTGGGATTTCTCTACGTCACGCTGGATACGCAGGGCTATCGCTCCGGGTCCATGAATGACGTTCTTCCGGTCTCCGCGGTGGCTTCCGCGAAACAGGCTGGCGCGTGAGCCAATAAACAAACGGCGAAAGGCCCGAGTGGTCCTACTGTCCCCGATCCCGGGTACTATGGTCGCGTGAGCTTCCTGATTCAACCGCCGGTACTGCCCATGCTCGCCAAGCGGGTCGAAGCGATCCCCAGTGGAGGCGCCAACTCCGCCGCGGCCCATCCATGGAGCTTCGAGCCCAAGTGGGATGGATTTCGCGCCGTGATCTTTCGCGATGGCGAGGAGCTGCTGATCCAGAGCCGGGACGGCAAGTCCCTCGACCGTTATTTCCCGGAGCTGCGCCAGCCACTATTGGCTCAGCTTCCGGAGCGCTATGTGCTGGATGGCGAGGTAGTCATCGCCGGGCCACGCGGCCTGGATTTCGATGCGCTGCAGTTGCGGATTCATCCGGCGGCCTCGCGCGTCAAGCTTCTGGCTGCGTCGACTCCGGCGTCGGTCGTGTTCTTCGATCTCCTGGGCGAGGGAGCGAACGACCTGCGCGAGGCGCCGTTCCGCGAACGGCGCGCGCGCCTGGAGCAGATCCTGGCTGGCGTGGCGCCTCCGCTGCATCTCACACCGGCGACGCTCGACCGCACCGTGGCCGAGGACTGGTTTTTGCGATTCGAGGGCGCGGGTCTGGACGGCGTGATCGCAAAGCCCCTGGCCGGGGTCTACACAGCGGACAAGCGCACCATGCTCAAGATCAAGCACGAGCGCGATTGTGACTGCGTGGTGGCCGGCTTCCGCTGGCATAAGGACGGAGAGGGAACCCTGGTCGGCTCTCTGTTGCTGGGACTGTATGACGAGGCGGGCGCGCTGCAGCACGTCGGCGTCTGCGCCAGTTTCACGGCGGCAAAGCGCCGCGAGCTGGTTGAGTTCCTGGAACCCTATCGGCGCGATGCGCTTGCCGCGCATCCCTGGGCTGGCTGGGCCAGTGGCGGCGAAGGGCAGAGGATGCCCGGCGGGCAAAGCCGCTGGTCGCAGGGTAAGGATCTCTCCTGGGTGGCGCTGCGCCCGGAGCTGGTGGTCGAGGTGGCTTACGAACACATGCAGGGCGATCGGTTTCGCCACATGGCGCAGTTCCGGCGCTGGCGCGGGGACAAGGCTCCTCGGGACTGCACCTACGAGCAGCTCGAGGTCGTGCCGCCGCAGGAGCTGGAGGCGATCTTTCCGGGAAGAGGCTGAGGTTCCCTGGAGAACCTGGGGATTACCCTGAGAGCTACTTGCGGGATTATGCAGGCTTATTTGCGGCTGTAGAGTAGCTCGCGAATCGCCTGGCGGCGTGCCTCGTTGGCCTCGCGTTCACTCTTGAGCTCGTCGGCGTCCTTGCGGGTCCTGGCCGCGCCGGTGCTGGACTCAGGGTTGTTGCACTCGCGGCAGCGGTTCGCATAGCCGGGATGATCCGGCTTGAGCTCAAACTCCTCTTCACAGACGACGCAGGTTTTGATCGGAAAAGCCATTTGTGGCTTTCATAATACCGGATCGCGAGCCGCGGCAAGCTGCAGCTCCGGCGGAGCAGAGCCGCGAGTTCCGGGGTCGCTTCCCAAGGAATCTTTATCTCCAATCCGTTCCGGTTCGCAATGAGTCCAAACGCCTCAGAGTTGCTCTACTGTGAGTGAAGTTGGGAGGCTCCAATGGGACGCCAGGCAGCGCCGTGTGGTGGACCAGACCGGTCTGACGGGGCTGTGGGACTTTACGCTGGAAGCCGCTCCGCCAACCCAAACGACTTCGCAGGTCCAAGCTTCCACCGGGCCTACCATGCTGGAAGCCGTACAGGATCAACTGGGAATCAAGCTGAAACCGGCGCGGGCCATCGTCTCTGTTCCAGTTTCGGACGCTGTGGAACGGCCCAGTGCGAATTGAGGCCGTGAAGCTCACTCTGTTCCGGTGGCGCGGCGCGGGCGCGAGGCTGCTAAGAGAGCGCGGCGCTCCCTTCGGTCGCGTTCCATCTCACAACTTACGAATCTGCTTGACTTGTCCCGTGTTGGGGGCAATTCTCTGAGCAGAGAAGTTGCAGATCGGCGTATAGTAAATCAGACCTCTTTGGTCGGATATGCGAACATGGGCGTTATGGCTTTGAGCAACGCGAAGGTTGGCACCTCTGGTGTGGTCGCCTCCGTAGACCTGCCGGATGAGGTGAGCCACTACCTGGCCCACCTGGGGTTCCTGCCGGGAACTCGTGTCGAGGTGTTGCGGCGGGCTCCGGCGGGCGATCCCCGGGTGTATCGCATCGACGGGGTCGAAGTGGGTCTGCGCAATGAGACGGCACGGCATATCTATCTCCAGGTCCGTCCCAATCCGGCCGGAGGAACCTTTTGAGCTGCCACGCGCCCTCTGAGGACCTGGTCCCCGACCCCGAGCCGGCGCCAGCGAATGGGGTGCGGACGCGTTTGCGGACCGTGGCCCTGGTTGGGCCGCCAAACTGCGGCAAATCGACCCTGTTCAATCGGCTGACCGGAATGCGCCAAAAGGTGGCGAATTATCCCGGGGTCACCGTGGAGCACCACTCCGGACGGATGAAGAGCATCGGACGCAGCGATCTGACCCTCATCGATCTGCCCGGAATCTACAGTCTCTCAACCTACTCCGAGGACGCCCGCGTCGCCGTGGATGTGCTGACCGGGAAGATGCCGGGCGTTCCATTGCCGGATTGCGTTCTGCTGGTGCTCGATGCCACTCACATGAACCGGCAGTTGATGCTCGCCGCTCCGGTCTTCTCCATTGGTCTGCCGACGCTGGTGCTGCTGAACATGTCCGACCAGCTGGAGGCGCGCGGGGGCAAGCTGGATTCACTGGCCCTGGCCAAGGAGCTGGGACACCCGGTCGCGCTGATCAGCGCCTCGCAGGGTATAGGAATCGAAGTGATTCCGGAATTTCTGCAGCGCACCGGCAAACGGACCGAGGCCAGCTCGCGACCGTTACAGCTGCCGGTCCTGCAGAGCGCCGCATCGTGCCGGAAATGGGCGACGCAAGTCACAACCCGCACCCAGTATCAATCACCGGCGCACTCGGTCTGGACAAGCCGTCTGGATGGCGTTCTGCTCCACCGCATCTTCGGCCCGCTCATCTTTCTGGCCGTCGTTATGTCGGTCTTTCAGGTGGTGTTCACGATCGGACAGCCGCTCAGCGACGGCATGGGAGCACTCCTGACCAGCTGGGGTGCGAAGGTCGCTTTGCTGCTGCCGGATAACTGGCTGCGCGCTCTGCTGCGCGATGGCCTGTGGAACGGCGTGCAGTCGGTGCTGGTCTTCCTGCCTCAGATTCTGCTGCTGTTTCTGTTCATCGGCATTCTGGAGGACTCCGGCTATCTGGCGCGGGCGGCCTTGATCGCGGACCGTGTGATGCGGGCCATCGGGTTGAATGGCAAGGCGTTCATCCCTCTGCTCTCCGCCTATGCGTGCGCGGTCCCCGCCATCATGGCCACCCGCACCATTGAGAACAAACGCGAGCGGCTCGCAACGATCCTGGTTGCCCCGTTCATGACCTGCTCGGCGCGGCTGCCCATCTACACCCTGATCATCGCCGCCTTTATCCCCGATAACAAATTCCTACACGGTGTGATCGGTCTGCGCGCGCTGGTGATGCTGAGCCTGTACCTGCTGGGCTTCCTGGCCGCGCTGATCACGGCCCGCCTGCTCAACTCCTCGGTGATGAAAGCGGCACGGACCCCGTTCATCCTGGAGCTTCCACAGTACCGTTGGCCCACCGTACGCTCGCTGGCCCTGCGTTTGTATGACCGGGGCGGACTTTTCCTGAAAAAGGCCGGGACGGTGATCCTGGGCGTGACTTTCCTGGTGTGGGTGATGAGCGTCCTCCCGGTGCGCGGCGGTCACTTCTCCGATCTCACCAGCAGCTTGATTGGGCATCTGGGCCACTGGATCGAGCCGGTGATCCGTCCGCTGGGCTTCAATTGGAAGACGGGCATCGGCCTGCTGAGTTCCATCGTTGCCCGGGAGGTGATTGTGGGCACGCTGGGCACGCTCTATGGCGTCGATCCGGCGACCCACTCGATTGGGCTGCAAGCGGCCCTGCGCCACGATATGACGCTGGGCGGCGCGATCGCGCTGGTGGTCTTCTTCGCCTTCGCCATGCAGTGCACATCGACGCTGGCCGTTGTGCGCCGCGAGACCAACAGCTGGAAGCTGCCGGCGCTGCAGTTCGCGTACATGACGGTAGTGGCCTACGTGGCGGCGCTGGTCACCAATCAGGTGATCCTGCACCTGTTCAGAGCCTGATTCTTCTATTAGCAATTTCGTTCCAGCTGAACCGCGGCTGCTCTTTAGAACAAAGCGGCCTTGAGCGCCTGTAATCCAGATACTTCTGGATGAGATCTGGAGCAAACGGCTGGTTCAGCGAGCGCTTGGCTCAAGTCCGCTCTCGCAGCTGCATGTCCGCGGTGCCGGTAAATCCGAGAGACTGATACAGAGGTCTGCCCTGGTCCGATGCGGAGAGAGTGATGCGGTTGAGCTGTTCTGTTCTCGCCCAGGCGAGGATCAACTCCATAAGCCTGCGGGCCAGGCCGCGCCGGCGGTGGACCGGTTGCGTGTAGAGATTCGCGATATGTCCGCTGCGGCCACCTGCAGGGCAGCCCGGGAGCGGCCCGAGATCGCGGATGTGCATGCCGCCTCCTGCAACGATCTCGTCCTGCCAGACTGCAAACCAGCCCACGTAGTCTTCTTGCGCCAGCAGCCGCTCCATCCAGGAAATGCTGGATTGCAGCAGCTGTTGGGCTTCCGCAGGCGAGAGTGGATCCATCTCCTGGAACATGTACACCCGTTGCTGGGCAATCATGGGGGCATCCGCCGGCGTGGCCCGGCGGAAGGTGTAGCGGGTTGTTTCGGCTTCCATGCTGACGAGCGTATCGTCTTTCCGTTCCGTCAGCCAGGCATGAGAAAGCTCTTATCGCTCGCCCCAGCTCAGCTTGGAACGCAGCACATTGAACAGGCCGTTCGGGTGCGAGCGCAAGAGACGCACGCAACGCTCGGACTTGCGGCACAGGATCCGGTCGCCCAGCAGTAATTCCACGGCTTCCTGTCCATCCACGGTCAGGAAGGTCTCGTGCGGGACCACGTCGACCACCAGGGCGATCTCAGAGCTGCCCGGGAATACGATTGGCCGGATCGTCAACAGGTGCGGACAGATCGCGGTCAACACCATGGCGTCGACGCTGGGCATCAGGATGGGTCCATTGGCCGCCAGGGTATAGGCGGTCGATCCCGTGGGCGTGGAGACGATCACTCCATCGGCGCGAAATCGAGCGACGAACTGGCCATCGAGTTCGATGGCAAACTCTCCCATGCGCGCGATGGCGCCCTTGGCAAGCACAACATCATTCAACGCGTCCCACTGCCGGAAGCGTTGCCCATCGCGGACCAGCTCTGTATGCATCAAGCTGCGCAGGTCCACGATGGCTGTGCCTTGCATCCAGGCGTCCAGCGTGACATAAAGCTCGCTCAAGGGAACCTCGGTCAGGAAGCCGAGCGAACCGAGATTCACACCGAGGATCGGTGTATCCGTGCGGGCGAAGGCGCGTGCGGCGGACAGCAGCGTACCGTCGCCGCCGAGCGAAATCACCACGGCCGGCTCCTGGTCGGGCATCTCCGCGCGTGGGATGGCTTTCATGTCCGAGTCAACATAGGCAGCGCTGTGCGGGTCCATGACCGATTCATACCCACGCTGCGCCAGCCAATCGATCAACTGGGGCAGTATGCTCTCCATTTCGAGCTTCTGCGGCTTGGAGATGATAGCGGCCTTGGGCATGTTGTGTAGTGTAAATGCGCTAGCGCAATTCTCCTGTTGCCCTGCATCGCATAGATCGTGCGATCGCCGTTTTCCTGCGAAGAAGACAGCGCTCACAGGCTTTCTGCGGCACTGGAATCCGGTGCTGTCAATTCATCTTTTGGAAGAACGACGGCGTCGTGTCACTCAGTCGAAATGGGCCCGCAGCAAAAATTCGCGGTTGCCTTCCATGCCCAGGATCGGCGAGTCGATCAAGGCCAGCGGTTGCCCGCCACAGTCGCGCACAGCCTGCTGCACCCGTTGGATTGCGAGCTGATGGGCCGCCGGGTCGCGCACAATACCGCCTTTGCCTACGTGTTCCCGGCCGGCCTCAAACTGTGGCTTGACCAGAAGGACCGCCTCGCCCTGCCAGCCAGACCTCTGATTCGCATCTCCTGACGGCGTGGGGGAAGGACTCAGTGCCTTCAGCACAGCGGGGAGCACCAACGTCGCCGAGATGAAGCTCACGTCCATCGCGAAGAATCGCACCGGCTGGGGTGATAACGGCAGAAGTTGCCCGGGCCTCAGCAGGCGGGCATTGGTGCGTTCCAGCAGGATGACCCTCGGATCCGAACGCAGCTTCTGCGCAATCTGCCCATAGCCGGTATCGACCGCAAGCACGTAAACGGCTCCGCGCTGCAGCAGACAGTCGCTGAAGCCTCCAGTGGACGCACCGATATCGGCGCAGGTCAACCCGGTTACGTCGATCGACCATATGTTCAGCGCATGCTCCAGCTTCAGCCCGCCACGGCTTACAAAGCGCGGATCCTCGCCGAGCAGCCGTACCGTGACATCTTCCGCGACCTGTGTTCCCGGCTTGTCGACGCGCTGTTCCTGGACGAGCACGCGGCCCGCCAGCACCATGGCCTGGGCGCGCTCGCGCGAGCCTGCCAGGTTGCGGTCCACGAGCAGCTTGTCTAAACGAACTTTCATGGTGAGGATCCAAGGGCCAGAATAGCGGAAAGACGGTTCCGAGTACCGTTGCTGGTTCCCCTGCCGCAATGGGGTGAAGCGCAGCGTGTGCTGTCAGCATTGCGGTAGATGACGTACACTGGCGGTCCGGGATCGGTGTGCGCCGTGTAAGTCCCGAACGAGAGCTGATGTTGTACATCGACGACAAGGGTTGAACTTGCGCCGGTTGCAGCAATCTGCTCCTCCTTCAGGTGCGTTCTATGAACAGAGTAGGTGACGGGCCCCCAGTAGCGATGCCGACGCCCGACGATGCCGACTTGCTTGCTCGCGTTCAGCGAGGTGAGGAGCATGCAATGGCCACGCTCTTCGACCGCTATTCACGGCTGGTCTACTCTGTGGCGTTGCGCGTTTTGCGCGATCCGGCAGCCGCTGAGGACGTTATGCAGGAGATTCTGATGCAGATCTGGCGCAATCCGAACAGCTTCATCGCAGCCCGGGGAAGTCTGGGCGGATGGCTATCGGTTGTGGCCCGCAATCGGTCCATCGATTCTCTGCGGCGCAAGCGGCCAAGTGAGCAGGTGGAGGAGATCAACCTCGCCTCACCTTGTAATCTCGCCGATGAAGCGGAACGCTCGTTGCTGATGGAGCGGGCGCGTGCCGCGGTGGTGCTTCTTCCTACCGAACAACGCAAGACTCTGGAGATGGCCTTCTTCGAAGGTATGACCCATTCGGAGATCGCTGAGATTACCGGCGATCCATTGGGCACGGTCAAGACTCGCATCCGCACGGCGCTGCTTACGCTGAGAAAGGCCTTCCAGCCATGAACAGCGTGAATCAGAACAACGTGAACCAGAATGGCTCGAACCACATCGGTGAGGAAGACTTGATGCTGTTCGCGCTGCAATCTCTGTCTGAGGATCAGAGCGCTATCGTGCTCGAGCATCTGCGGCACTGTGAGATCTGCCGCGGACAGCTGGGAGCAATCCAGGGCGACCTGGCTGCCTATGCTCTCACCTCCGAGCTTCAGGAGCCTCCGGCGCAAGCCCGCGAACGCTTCATGAGCCGTGTTGCCCGGGAGAAGAAGTTCATCCCCCCGACTAGTGTTGAAAACGAGAGCGATGCAAACGAGAGCGGCGCAGCCGCGCGTTCTCTAGCCGAGCGCACCGCAGCCGAGCCGAATCGGTTCCAGCCCAGCGCGGAGCCGGTCGTGTTCTCGCGCC
>CAXUIM010000009.1:0-20903 GCA_964250885.1 uncultured Acidobacteriaceae bacterium
CCGCCATCGGCAACGACTACAGCTATGACAACGTCTTCGAGCGCCAGGTCGAAGCACTCGGTCTTGAAGGCGATGTGCTGCTCGCAATCTCCACTTCGGGCAATTCGAAGAACTGTGCGAAGGCGCTCAAGCTGGCGAAGTCAATGGGCATTCACACCGTTGCCTATACCGGCAACCGGGGGGGCGCCATGGCGGAGCTGGCCGACATCAACGTCATCATTCCTTCCGACACAACCATGAACATTCAGGAGTCCCATCTGGCCCTGGAGCACATCTTCTGCATGGTCGTCGAACGCTTCTTCTTCGGAGCCGACTTCGGGAAGAAGCCCCAACAGCTGGCGGAATAACAATTGTTCACTGGGTGCCGGCCCGATCCTCCATCGCCGGCTCCTGCGCTCCGGGCAGAATGCCCATCTCCTGATAGATGGGCCGCATCACCGCCCGTACCGACCGTAGCTGGGTGGTAAACCAGATTGAGCCCAGAACGCACACCGATCCCGTAACCATGACCGTGTGGGGAGCGCCAAAGCGGTGCGCCAGGGCGCCCGCCAACAGGCTGCCAAACGGAGCCATGCCCACGAACGCCATGGTGTAGTAGCTCATCACCCGGCCTCGCTTATCCTCCGGGACCAAAGTCTGAATGACCGTGTTGCTCGCCGCCAGGCCCTGCATCATGCCGAAGCCCACCACCAGCATGAGCAAGAGGCTGAGCCAGAGCACATGGGACATCCCGAACAGCACCAGCCCTGCTCCAAACAGCGCCGCGGCCACCTGGATCATGGTCGTCAGTCCGCGGACGGACTTGCGCAGGGCCAGCGAGATGGCGCTGGCCAGCGCACCGATTCCGCTGGCTCCGGTCAGAAAACCCAGGGTATGCGGGCCGCCATGCAGCACCTGGCCGGCAAAGATCGGCAGCAGCACCATGAACGGCATCCCCATCAGACTCACCAGCGCGAACAGCAGCAGAATGGTGCGGATCGGCTGGAAGGTGCTGACGAACGACCAGCCCTCCTTCATCTGCTCCAGCATCGACACCGCGAGGCGCCGCACCTGCGGCGGCTTCACGTGCATCATCAGCAGCGACACCACCACCGCCACATAACTCACGCCGTCGATTAGAAAGCAGTACCCCTCCCCGATCCACGCGATCACCAGACCCGCCAGCGCCGGTCCGATCAGCCTCGCCAGGTTGACCATCGACGAGTTCAGCGCGATGGCGTTGCCCAGATCCTGTTTATCCTCCACCATCTGGATCAGAAAGGCCTGGCGCCCCGGCATATCGAAGGCGTTGATCAGGCCCTGCAGCACGCTCAACCCGATGATCTCGTGGATGGTGATGACCCCGGCCAGCGTAAGCCCCGCCATGGCAAGCGATTGCAGGCCTGCCAGCACCTGGGTCCACACCAGCAGCTTGCGCCGGTCCAGCCGCTCCACCCAGACACCCGCGAACGGAGCCAGAAGGAAGGTCATGATCTGGCCGGCAAACCCGACGACGCCCAGCAGCAGGGCGGAACCGGTCAGCCGGTAAACCAGCCAGCTGGTAGCCAGCCGGGTCATCCAGGTGCCGATCAGGGAGATGCTCTGTCCGGAGACAAAGAGCCTGAAATTGCGATGGCGCAGCGCCCGCCACGCGTGGGAGAAGCGGCCTGCCGGCCTCAACTCGTTTGTCTCTCCACCCTCAGCTGGCGCCGCTTGCATGATCTTCAGATGCAGCTCGAGGCTCTTTCGCACTTTAGTAGTAAGTGCATAGGAAAATATTCGGCACTAAAGTACCCTATGCGGCATAGATTTACCACTATTTGCCAAACGGTTTTTAGCAGGTATGTCGCGGGGCAGGGCCGCTCGTGGTGATTTGAGCCAAGATACCGGGCAAAAGCACTAATTTGCCCATTTTTACGGATTGGCATGCTTCTTGCATTAGTCCAGAGTGCAACTTGGTTCTGTTTACTCGAAAGAATCAAGTCACCACCATGATCGACAGATTTGATGGGCCCCATTTGCACCATTCCCTCAGGAGAGTTGTCCGATGAAGCGTTTCTTCCCAGTGTTCTGTATCGCCGTCCTGGCCGTGTCCTCCTCCGTAGCTCGCGCGGACGGCGTCAACCTTTCATCTTTCGACGGTCAAACCGTCTCCATGACCGTGGAGCCCTATGCTTCCGGGGAGAACAACGGCGCCTATTACGTGGGCCTGACCGATATCAACGTGAGCACCACCAGCGGAACGAAGATCGGATCCTACCAGGCCTTCTGCGATGATTTCCAGGACTCGATCAGCGTACCCGATACCTACAACGTGGCTGTAACTCCTGTCGCCGGCAACGCGACGTACGAACAGGAAGCGTATTACGGGATGATGCTGGGCTCGACGCCATCCGGCAACTCCACTCTTGATTCCGAGCTGCAGGAGTTGATCTGGAACCTGGGGGATCAGGGCGTCTATTCGCTCAACAACCAGATGACGGCGCTGCAAAGCCAGATGCTGTCCAATTACCAGACGGTCAACTACTCCGGTGACGTATTTCTGAATTCCGGGGGAAACGGCCAGTCATTCATGGCGGTTTCGGTCGCCCCGACCCCGGAGCCCCCTACCCTGCTCACGCTGGCCACAGGCTTGTTTGCCATGGCGTTCGTGGCCCGACGCCGCCTCGCTCGCGCCTGAAGAGCAGCCCCTTATCCGCCCGGACAAACCAGAGTCGACCTTCGGCTTAGAGCAAATTCCCTAACGTTGCCGTCGGAGCACGGAATAGCGAGGCCGTTTTCACCACGAAAGCGGCGCTCTCGAAATCCGTTCGCCCCACAGCTTCAGGAAAATGCTCCAGAGCACGAGGGCGCGACAAAGTGCGCAACTCTGGTTCGATCCGATTGTCCTCAACGCCTGCCCCAACCAAGAAAGAAGAACTGACATGCTTTTGTCTCTCATCGTTGCCCCGTCTGTACTGGCTGTCCTCTCACTTGTGGTCATCCAGAACTGGTCGGAGATGCGCGGCAGCAAGTCCGATCTGTAGAGAGGATCGAGTTGATCGATCGGGCTCTCGAGATCTTCAACACATACGCAGAGCCCCTTCTGTCAACCGTCAACCTTCTCACCAGAAAAGGAACTTGCATGCTCCTGACCCTCAGCCTCGCTCCTTCGATCCTGACTGTTGGCGTTCTCTGCGTCCGTGGCCATCGTCAACGTCCAGATTGTGCTTTCTTTTTGCGCAAACCAGAGGTGGAATCCCTGCCTGACTTGCCCCATTGCTCCACCGAAATCCGAACGGCCTGAGAGCCGAAGCTTCCCCCAAACGAATTTTCCACCTCGCGGCCAGGACACAGCCGGTCAGGCTGGTCTGAAACGACGCCGGAGACAGTACAAACCCTTAAACGTGAGCCCCAGGCTGAACTACAAGCTCACACCGCGGACAAGTCGATCTTCAGTTGCAACACCTGTCGTCCTGAAACACTGAAGCAATCCCCGAAACAAAGGTCACTCACAAGAAACCGCACTATCCAGTGACTGGAGAACGACTGGGGTGGCTTCCATGCCCGCTATCATCGAGAGGTATGTCGAAGCCACTCCCCCGCGAAGATCTGGATCACATCCTGACGCAGGCCCGCGAGCCGTTCCGTGAACTCTCAAAGGCGCACCTCTTCATAACGGGCGGCACTGGCTTCTTCGGCCACTGGCTGCTGGAATCTCTCCTCTACGCCGACCGTGAACTCTCGCTCGGCATCCGCGCCAGTGTTCTCACCCGCAGCATCAGCGCCTTCTCCGCCCGGTCCCCCTACATCGCGCATCACCCATCCATCACTCTGTGCGAGGGAGACATACGCAGCTTTGAATTTCCCGCGGATCTGGAGCAGGATCCATTCACGCACATCGTGCACGCCGCCACCGACTCCGGAGGCCAGCAGGCCGCCCGGCCCGCGTATGAGCTGGCCGAGTCCATCCTCGAAGGCACGCGGCGCGTACTGCACCTTGCCCGCCTGAAGCGGAACTCCTCGCGCCCGCTTCGTCTGCTCTACACCAGTAGCGGAGCCGTCTACGGCCGCTCCACCACGCTGCTCCATACACCAGAAACCTACACCGGAGCCTCCGACCCGCTGCTGCTGCAAAGCTCCTACGACGAAGCCAAACGCATGTCCGAACACCTGTGCATTGCGTATGCCCACGAATCGGGATCAGCAGCGACGGCGTCCGAGTGCCGGCTGGAGCCGGTGATCGCTCGCTGCTTCGCCTTCGTCGGTCCGCACCTTGCGCTCGATCAGCACTTCGCCATCGGCAACTTCATCGGCGCCGCTCTCGCCAAACGGCCGGTTCACATCAGAGGCGACGGAACTCCCCGCCGCTCCTGGCTCTACATGGCCGACCTGGCCATCTGGCTGTGGACGATGCTGGTCCGCGGTGAAGCCGGTCGTGCGTACAACGTCGGCTCCGATGAGGCGTATACCATCGCCCAGGCAGCCCACCTCACAGCCGCTACCTTGAGCCCGGGGCTTCCGGTGCAGATCGATGGAGTTGCGAATCCGAACGCTCCCTTGAACAGCTATGTGCCGGCCATCCAACGTGCCCGGACAGAGCTCGGCCTTCGCGTCACCATTCCGCTCGCGGAGGCTCTGCGCCGCACCGCCGCCTGGCACCAGGCCTAGCAGCCGTGAACAACGGAGTTTGGGGGAACTCGGCTGCCCGCTGTCAGGGTAACTGTAAACTGACCTCCTATGAAAGAACTGCTTTCCAGTGTTCCCCCTGAAAGCGCGGGCGAGGCGCAGCCGTCCTCGTTGCTGCTTCTAGGCAAGACGGCGCTTGTAACCGGCGCCTCGCGCGGAATCGGTGCGAGTGTGACAAGACAGCTCGGCGAGCTCGGGGCGGACGTCGCAATCAGCTATCGCAGCAAGGGACCCAGAGCCCAGGAGGTGGCCGATGAGCTGATTGCCATGGGCAGAAAAGCACTCCCGATCCAGGGTGACATTACGAACCCGGCGGATGTTGCCGCTACCTTCGGCCAGATCCGCGAGCAGTGGGGACGCCTCGATCTCCTGGTCCTGAATGCGAGTGGAGGATTGGAGCAGGGCAAGGCCCCTGACTATGCCATGCAATTGAATCTCACCGCGCAGGTGAACCTCGTAGATGGGGCGCTCAGCCTGATGCCGCGTGGAAGCCGCATCGTCTTCGTTACGAGCCACCTGGCCCACTTCCACGGTACCGGCCATGAATATGACGGATATGAAGGCTACGAGTCCGTTGCAGCGAGCAAACGGGCTGGTGAAGACGCGCTACGGCAGATGATTCCGTCTCTGTCTGACAAGGGCATCCGGCTGGTAGTCGTGAGCGGCGATCTGATCGAAGGCACGATCACACCGAAGCTGCTGGAACGGCAGAGCCGTGGCTTGATCGAGAAAAGGAGGCAAGCGGTTGGCTCTCTGCCCGGCGTAGAAGAGTTTGCTGCTGCCATTGTCAAGGCAGGAGCACTCGATTGCTATTGCAGCGGTGACACGCTATACGTCGGCAGTACCGAGATGAGTTGAGGCGTACAGCAACCTGGTGATAATCGACAGATCCCGCTCAGCAGCAGGAATGATGCTTACACCACCACGAGCCCCGCCCTGGCCTGGCCCACAAACTGGGTGGCAGTCTGCACGATAAAGTCCAGCATCGGTTTGGTTAATCCAGGGAACACACCGATCCAGAAGACGTGATTCATTACGTAGTCTGTGTTGGTCATGGGTCCCACTACGCGATACTCGAGCCCTTCGTAGGCCGGCTGGCGCAGCAGGTTGCCGGCGAACAGCAGGCGCGTGCCGATCTTGTTGTTTTCCAGCGCCCGGGTCAGTTGGTCGCGCGTGAACGGAGCATCCTCCTTGACGCCGATCGGAAATCCAAACCAGCTGGGATCGCTATCCGGCGTGGCTTCGGGCAGCACCAGATGCTCCTGCAGCGGCTGCAGGGCGGCCCTCAGGTAGGCGAAGTTCTCCTTGCGCCGCTCGATGAAGTGAGGCAGCTTGGCGATCTGGCTCACACCGAGTGCGGCCTGCATGTCGGTCGCCTTCAGGTTGTAGCCCACATGCGAATACGTGTACTTGTGGTCGTAGCCGCAGGGCAGCGTGCCCAGCTGCCAATCGAACCGTTTGCCGCAGGTGTTGTCCACGCCCGGCTCACACCAGCAATCCCGGCCCCAGTCGCGAAAGCTGTCGATCAGCACCTGCAGCGCCGGCTTGTTCGTCAGCACCGCGCCGCCTTCTCCCATTGTGATGTGGTGCGCCGGATAAAAGCTGACCGTCGCGATATCCCCGAAGGCGCCAACCTTCTGTCCCTTATACGTCGAGCCGAGCGCGTCGCAGCAGTCCTCAATGAGCCACAGGTTGTACTTCTTACAGAACGCTGTGACCGAATCCAGGTCGAAGACATTGCCCAGCGTGTGCGCGATCATCACCGCTCGCGTCTTGTCGCTGCGCGCCTCCTCCAGCCGGCTGACATCCACCTCATACGTCGGGCGGGTTACGTCGAGGAAGACGGGGACCAGGCGGTTCTGGAATATGGGGTTCACGGTGGTCGGAAATCCAGCTGCGACGGTGATCACTTCATCGCCGGGCTTGAGTTGGCGGTCGCCCAGCTTCGGAGAGGTCAGCGCGCTCAGCGCCACCAGGTTCGCCGAGGAGCCCGAGTTCACCAGACTGGCCGAGCGAACCCCCACAAAGCGCGCCAGCTTGCGTTCGAACTCCTTGGCCCACCGCCCGGTGGTAAACCAGCTATCCAGCGCCGAGTCCACCACGGCCTTGATATCCTCCGCGTCGATCACTTTGCCAGAAACAGGCACAGCCGAGTTTCCGGGAAGGAAGTCCCGCTTGGGAAAAGCTTCTGCGTGGAACTCTGCTGTCAACTGGAGTATCTGCTCACGCAACTGCTCAGAACGCTGACTCATAGATGGTCTAAGGATAGCAAAGCCGCCGTCCCGGAGAGGAACGGTATGATGCTGATAGCCGAATGGCCAACTCTCCGCCGCGGGCCGTCTTAGCTGAAACCCGCACGCCCGGATGACTGAAGGACTTTGACGACATGAAAGCGGTTATTCTCGCGGGTGGCCTTGGCACCCGTATCGCTGAGGAGACGTCCCTGCGTCCCAAACCAATGGTTGAGATCGGGGGCCGGCCTGTACTCTGGCACATTCTCAAGATCTACTCTCAATTCGGCATCAATGACTTCATCATCTGCTGTGGCTACAAAGGTTACGTCATCAAGGAGTTCTTCGCGAACTACTTCCTGCACACCTCGGATGTGACCTTCGACATGCAGGAGAACCGCATGATCGTGCACAACTCGGTCGCAGAGCCCTGGCGCGTCACCCTGGTTGACACCGGCGAAGGCACCGGGACCGGAGGCCGCCTGCGCCGGGTAGCGAAGTACGTGGAAGGCGAAGAAGCGTTCTGCATGACCTACGGGGATGGCGTCGCGGACGTGGATATTGACGCCCTAATCGACTTCCATAAGCAGCACGGAAAGCTGGTTACCCTCACCAGCGTGCAGCCCCTCTCGCGCTTCGGTGCATTGGGCCTGAAGGACACCCAGATCTACTCCTTTCAGGAGAAGCCGCACGACGAAGGCGGATGGATCAATGGCGGGTTCTTCGTGCTCTCGCCCAAGGCCATCGGAGCCGTGAGCGATGATGCGCAGATGTTCGAGCGGGAACCCATCGAAAAGCTGGTGGCGCAGAGCGAGGTTCACGCCTTTCTGCACCACGGCTTCTGGCAGGCAATGGACACTCTGCGCGACAAGCAGCACCTGGAAGAGCTCTGGAACAGCGGGAAGGCTCCATGGAAGACCTGGTAGACAGCGGGAACGCATGGAGCGGCCGGCGCATATTCCTCACGGGCCACACCGGATTCAAGGGCGGCTGGATGGCTCTCTGGCTGGCTTCGAAGGGCGCTATCGTGCGCGGGTATTCGCTGGATCCGTCCACCGGTTCCAACCTGTTTACCGAGGCCGGAGTGGGCCGTGTGATCGAGGACCTGCGGGGGGACATCCGTGATGGCGCGCGGCTCGACGCGGCCATGCAGGACTTCGATCCTGAGGTCGTGTTCCATATGGCGGCGCAGCCGTTAGTGCGCTACTCTTACGAAGACCCGATCGGGACCTTTGAGACGAATGTGATCGGCACAGCGCGCGTGCTCGACGCGGTCCGGCGCACCCCCAGCGTTCGCGCCGTGGTCAGCGTCACCACCGACAAGTGCTATGAGAATAAGGAATGGCTCTGGGGCTATCGCGAGACGGACCCGCTCGGCGGCTACGATCCCTACTCCAGTTCGAAGGCCTGCGCCGAGATTGTGTCCGCCGCCTATCGGCGGAGCTACTTTCCGCCCGCGCAGATCGCGCACCACAAGTGTGGCATCGCGACGGCGCGCGCCGGCAACGTGATTGGCGGCGGCGACTGGTCCACCGACCGGCTGATTCCCGATCTGGTTCGCGGCTTTCTGGCCGGCGACCCCGTGCGCATCCGGCGGCCCCAGGCGATCCGTCCCTGGCAGCATGTTCTGGAACCTCTGCTCGGCTACATCCTGCTGGCCGAGCACCTGCTCACAGGCGACCCGCGCTTCACCACCGCCTTCAACTTCGGTCCCTCGGACGATGACGCGCAACCTGTCGGCTGGATCGTTGAGCGCATGACCCGCTTCTGGGGCGGCAAGGCAAGCTGGCTGCTCGATGAAGACCCGGGGGTTCACGAGGCGGGATATCTGAAGCTCGACGCCAGCCGCGCTCGCGCCGAACTGGCCTGGCGTCCGCGCCTGCACCTGGAAGACGCCCTGCACTGGCTGGTGGACTGGTACAAGGCGTGGCAAGGGGGAGCGGATATGCATCGCTTCACCCTCGACCAGATCGCGGCCTACGAAAAGATCGCTCCACCCAGCGTCATATCCTGAGGCTGGCTGTCACCGGACCGGGGTAGAGCCTATCTTCCGCAGGTGCACTTCGGGAACACCGAAAGTTCCGGCGCACCCACCCGAATTGTGCCCTACCCCGGATCTGACTGACACCGTCTGAGACGTCTTCGATTCCGCGGCTACAGCGTCTTCGCCAGCTTCGGTTTCGCGGGTGCTTCCACAGGCTGCTTCTCGGCGCAGTCACTGTAGACCCGGACGGAGCGGCCGCCGACCACCGCCTTGCCGTCGACGGTCGTGTCGCAGAACGGGTTGTCGATGTTCTCGGTATCGAGCACCTGACGCCAGGGTGTCTGGTTGGGCGGCTCCGGCAGCACGTAATCGACGCCCTGGTCGGCGGCATTCACCAGGATGAGGAAACTGTCATCCACCACTGGTTGTCCTTCCTCGTCCATCACACCCAGCGTCTTGCCGTTCAACATCAGTCCAATGGACTTGTTCCAGGTTTCGCCCCAGGCCTGGTCGGAGACGTCGTTTCCATCGGTTCCATACCAGGCGACATCGCGCACCACGGAGCCGCGAATCTTGCGATCCTGGAAGAAGCGGCGGCGGTGCAGATTGGGATGACTGCGGCGCAACTCGATCAGGCGCGCGGTGAATTCCAGCAGCCGCTTGCGCGGCTCGTCCAGTTGCCAGTCGTACCATGTCAGCTCGTTATCCTGGCAGTAGCAGTTGTTGTTGCCGCGTTGGGAGCGGGCAAACTCATCGCCACCGGCGAGCATGGGAACGCCCTGGCTGAGCAGCAGAGTGACGAGGAAGTTTCGGGTCTGACGCTCGCGCAGCTCGTTGATCCGGGGATCCTCGGTCGGACCTTCCGCTCCCATATTCCAACTGTCGTTGTCGTTGGCGCCGTCCTCGTTGTTGTCGCCGTTGGCCTCGTTGTGCTTCTTGTCGTAGCTCACCAGGTCGCATAACGTGAATCCGTCATGGGCCGTGATGAAATTGATGGAGGCGGATGGTTTACGCCCGTCGGCCTGGTAGAGATCGCTGGAGCCGGTCAATCGGTACGCGAAGTCGGAGAGCTGACCGCTATCTCCCTTCCAGAAGCGGCGCACCGTATCGCGATACTTACCGTTCCACTCCGCCCACAACACCGGGAAGTTCCCTACCTGGTAGCCGCCGTCGCCCACGTCCCACGGCTCCGCGATAAGCTTTACGTCGGCCAGCGTCGGATCCTGATGAATCGTATCGAAGAAGGCTCCCAACTTGTTCACGTCGTTAAGTTCGCGCGCCAGGGTGGAGGCCAGGTCAAAGCGGAAACCATCGACATGCATCTCGATAACCCAATACCGAAGACTGTCCATGATCAGCTTCAGCACCTGCGGGTTATACACGTTCAGGGTGTTGCCGGTGCCGGTGTAGTCCATGTAGAAGCGTTCATCGCCTTCCACGGTGCGGTAATACGTCGTGTTGTCGACGCCCTTCATGCACAGGATGGGACCTTTTTCATTGCCTTCGCAGGTGTGGTTGTAGACCACGTCCAGGATGACCTCGATTCCCTCCTGATGCAGCCGCTTGACCATTTGTTTGAACTCGACCACCTGCTGGCCGTCATCGCCGCTCGAGCTGTAGCGGGCCATCGGCGCGAAGTAGCCCAGAGTGTTGTATCCCCAGTAATCCCGCAGGTTCTGGTCGAGCAGATGTCCCTCGTCGATGAAGTGATGCACCGGAAGCAATTCCACTGCCGTGATCCCAAGCTTCTTCAGATACCCGATGCTCGATTCATGAGCCAGCCCCGCATAGGTTCCGCGCAGTTCCTCGGGAACCTCGGGGTTGCGGATGGAGTAACCGCGGACATGCACTTCGTAAATCACCGAATCCGACATGGGGGTCTCGGGAGGACAATCTCCTTGCCAATCGAAGTGCGGATCGACCACGACGCTCTTCGGCACGAAGTCCGCATCGTCCTTATCGCACTTCCTGGTGTCGTCACCGGAGGTCACGTCGTAGGGGTACACAGGTCCCTTGTGATCGACTACACCGGAGATCGCCTTGGCATAGGGATCCACCAGAAGTTTGGCCGAGTTGAAACGAAGTCCCTTCTCCGGGTCCCACGGTCCCTCCACGCGATATCCGTAGCGCTGGCCCGGCTTGATGTTACGCACCAGACCATGCCACACGAACGCGGTCTGCTCCTTCAGGTCGATGCAGTCTGTCTGTTTGCCGTCATCGTCGAACATACAGACTTGCACTTTTGTCGCGTTCTCGGAATACAGAGCGAAGTTTGTTCCCAGCGATGTGGGCCGAGCCCCGAGCGGATACGGTTTTCCAGGCAGGAGTGTACGTTCCATAGACTCTTTTCATCCATTGAAATGGCGGAATGTGCCGAAACATCGGGTTCAACATTCCAGCATAGGAATAGATGCAGAACCGGAACGCAAACGCTGCATGTTGCGACGCGAGAGCCGTATTGCTGTAGGTGTACCCAGGGTTTTCAGGTCTCAACGCCTTTCTCAAGAAGAACGGCGCTCGTACATTTCGAAGTTGGGTGCAATGACAGCAATACGATACCCGAGGCGCGGAGTCGATCCGCCAGCTGGCAAAGAAGTTGGTTGCTTGAACAAGTCTTGTGGCGCGGGTTGCTGTCGCGCGGACACACCGTGCGAGCCCACTTTGTTTCAGGGAAAAGGGCCGGAACATGTAGGTCCCTCCACACCCGCGGGAGACGATGCTCTACCCGCGGGAGCAGATACTTTAAGGCGACGTGACCAGAACGCGTACGCCAGTACCCTGTAGCGTGATGTGTGTCTGCACCGTGTTGGTGTCGGAATAGATCACGCTCAGATCCTTGCTGTCGGAAGCGGTGACATACGCTTTTCCGGTGGGATCACCCGTCGTCGCGATAACAGAGTTGGGGTGGCCATGGATGTAGGCGTCGGAGGTGACCCCGGTGGCCACGCCGCAGATGGTCGAGGTGGTCACACCCTGGGTGAGATTGACCACGCTGACAGAACCCTGCCCCGCCAGGCAGGTGCCAGTGGAGTCCAGTTGATTGATGACGTAGGCGTAGGAGCCGTCCTGCATCACGGACACCATGCTGGGATTGATGCCCACGGTGGCCGTGGCGGCGATGGTGCCAAAGCCTGTCGCGTCCACGGGATTAGCCGGATTGCAGTTGGGGTTCGTGGGTTGCGCCGTGGCGCTGCAGAGCGGGATGTTGATAAGGCTTAACGTTCCGGCGTGAACCCCATCGCCCTGATTCAAGACCGCGAGCTCATCGTTAACTGTATCCAGGTCAGCCCATACCGGACTGGAAGCGATGGTCCCGCCGCCGGTTGTCGGGGTGCCGGGGATAGCGATCGTCGGGTTCGCCGTGTCCAGCGCGTTATTGATGACGTTGACGACCGAAACCGTTCCGGAGCCCCTGTTCATGATGAAGGCGCGACGGTCATCCGTGGTCATCACGCCATAGACGGGATCGATGCCCACGGGGATGGTGGCCGATACACCAAGCGTCGTTCCCGTGGTCACCTCGATCGCGGCGAGCGTTCCCGTCGAGGTTCCGGGGTTGCTGCCCTGGCTGATGGCGTAGACCCGCTCTGCCTGGTCGTATCCGACGACATAAACGGGGTTGGGTTGCACCGAAAGATTCTCGAGAAGCGCCATGCTGGTGCCGCCGAGCGCGGCTACCGCGGACGCATTGGTCTCGGGAATGAAGATGGTCTCGGTGGATCCGAAGGGGATCACCGCCGAGATGCTGACCGGCAGCGAACCCGCGGCCAGAGTGGTCTGTCCTATCGTGCTGGTGAGCACGGCGGGGGGATTGGTCAGGCCAAAGTCATTCAGCGAGCCGGCGGAGTTGATTACATACCCTTCGGTGCTTGAGCCCGAGGTGCCGGAATCCGTAATCGCGAAGTACGAAGGGTTGGCGAGCACGTTGGGCGTGGAGAGCACCGTGTCGCCAGAAAAATCGACATAAGTCACCAGACCGGGGCTCGTTGCGCTGGGGCTGGACACGGCCACGGCGTACTTGGCCGGCTGTCCGGCGGGGCCAACCGGACTGATCGCGCTGACCACGGGCCGATACTGGTTTCCGCAGCCCGCCATCAGCGACGCGACGGCGAATCCGGTTGCGATCATAGCGAGCTTTGCTGAGCCCCGGCGAGGGGCGCGGATTCGGGTGAGTGCTGAGTGATGCTTCCCTGCTTGGTACAAACGTGCTCCCGGAACGCTGCCGCTGGTCGGCTATGTTCGAGTCGATTGTAAACGAATCAGGCCCGGGGAGCGCTGCGCCGTCCTCCCGATGCCGTCCCGCCCCGCTCCGGGGACCGTCCATGGCAGGACGTTGGGGCCAGGACAGGCTGTTGCGGCCACACCTGCATTGAACGACTTGCATCAGAACGACTCTGAGTTGATCTGAAGTGTCCATGCTCGGCTGATAATGAATACGTGAGGAGCGAGAATGAACGAGCCGGAGGTCCTGCTCGATATGCTGGGCGGCCACCCAAGGGTTCCGCGAACCCTGGCTGTGATCGGGCTCTCGGACGATTTGAGCCGCCCCAGTTACGCGGTTTCGGCGTACATGCAGATGCACGGATATCGCATTCTTCCGGTCAATCCCGCCGTCTCGGAGGTGCTGGGGGAGCGATGCTATCCCACGCTGGGCGATCTGCCGGAGCGGCCTGACGTGGTCAACGTCTTCCGGCTGCCCAGGTTCATCCCCGGGATTGTCGACGAGATGCTGGCACTGGGCTTGCGCAATCTTTGGGTGCAGCTCGGCATTCGCAACCTGGAGGCTGCTGCCCTTGCGGAGAGCCACGGCATCCGCGTCGTGATGGACCGCTGCATCCTGATCGAACATCGCCGCCTGCTGCACGATTGAGTGCCGCCCCTGGCCAGCCTCGCCCTCGGAATGCCCGCGCTGTGACGGCGACTCATCGACCGGGAAGCTCTCCTGACTGGCCCGGGAGTTTCCTGAATTCCGGCGAAAGGATGCCACCTCTGCCAAGCGATGTCCGCTGCTTCTACAATGTCTCCATGACCCACGCACGTTGCTTCCGGGCTGTAGCGCGCTGGGCCGCGGCCAGCTTCGTCCTGCTTGCGCTGAGCGCGGGCCGGACCAGCGGTGCGCAGATTGTGCAGGTGGGCGATGGCGGACCCGGTCCGGTCAAAGCCGAACACCTGACCGCGGAGCTTACCTCACTGGCTCCGCAAATCGCCGTGGGAGGCACACTGCAGGCGGGGCTGGTGCTCACCATGCAGGAGCACTGGCATGTCTACTGGATCAACGCCGGCGATTCGGGTGAGCCGCCCAAGATCGCCTGGACTTTGCCGCCGGGCCTCACCGCCGGGCCGATGCAGTTCCCTCCGCCGCAGCGCCTGCCGCTCGGGCCGCTGATGGACTTCGGCTATGAGGACGAGGTGGCGTTTCCCGTACTGCTGACCGCCGCGCCCAGCATGAAGCCAGGCAAGGTGCATCTGGATGCAAAGGTGAGCTGGCTGGTATGTTCCAGCGTCTGCCTGCCCGGCCGCGCGCATCTGGGTCTGGACCTGAACGTCGTGCCGGGGCCACTGCCGGCGCCGCCGCAGGTGGGAGAGCTGGGTCAGGCGCTGGCCGGGCTGCCCAAACCGCTCCCGGAGCGGATGAGCGCCTCGGCCGTAGGAAATGCCAAGCAGATCCTGGTCACGGTGAATACCGGCGGTCGAGAAGAAGACGCTGAGTTCTACCCGTTCGACTCCGATCAGATCGAGAACGCGGCCGATCAGCAGATCGAAACCCGGCCGGACGGAGTGGCAATCCAGCTGCAGCGGGCGTCCGACTCAACCAGTCTGCCGCAGACGCTGCACGGGTTAGTCGAGCTGGGTGGCAATGAAACCTATGACCTGACCGCCAAGGTAACGCCCGGCGTGCTGCCGCCGCCCAGCCGGGCCGCAAAGAACCTTTCCAGCGAAGGGTCCACGACCGAGCTCAACGCCTTCACCGCAATCGTGCTCGCCTTGCTGGGCGGCCTGCTGCTGAACCTGATGCCCTGCGTCTTTCCCGTGCTGTTTTTGAAAGGCCTGGCGCTGGTGCACTCTTCCACGGAAGAGCGCAGCCGGCAGCGCACCCATGGCCTGCTCTACACCCTGGGAATTCTGGTCAGCTTCTGGGTGGTGGTGGCCGTGCTGCTGATCCTGCGTGCCGGGGGCCGCGACCTTGGCTGGGGATTCCAGCTGCAGTCGCCGGCCTTTGTTGCGGTGCTGGCCTCGCTGGTCTTCTTCCTGGGATTATCGCTGGCCGGCCAGTTCGAGCTGGGACTCTCGCTGACCAGCGCGGGCGGCGGTCTGGCCCAGAAGCAGGGTTTCGCGGGCAGCTTTTTCACCGGGGTCCTGGCGACCGTGGTGGCCACACCCTGCATGGGCCCGCTGATGGGAACCGCGGTAGGGTTTGCGCTGGCTCAGCCGGCATGGATGACGTTCCTCGTCTTCACGGCTCTGGCGCTGGGGCTGGCGCTTCCCTACCTCGCGCTGACCCTGCAGCCGCGGTGGACCCGGTTTCTGCCCCGTCCGGGCGCCTGGATGGAGACTCTGAAGCAGCTGACCGCGGTGCCGCTGTTTGCCACGGCGATCTGGCTGGCCTGGGTCTTCGGCAACCTGTACCCCGGCAACGGCGTGGACCACATGATCTGGCTGCTGGCCTGCTTCCTGGTGCTGGCCATTGCCGGCTGGGTGCTGGGCCGCTGGCCGGCGCGCTGGGGCTCGGCCGTCGCGGCAGTCGTGCTGATCGCGCTGGGGTTGACTCTGCCGCTGCGCAAACCCGCAGCCCAGACGCTGGTGTGGCAGCCCTATACCCAGGCCAGCTTCGCCGCCGCGCGCGCCACCGGGCAGCCGGTGTTCATCGACTTCACCGCGGCATGGTGCCTGAGCTGCAAGTTCAACGAGGCCGCCGTGCTGCGCGCCCGCGATGTGGACCATCTGCTGACCCGGGATCACGTACAGCTGCTCAAGGCCGACTGGACGCAGTACGATCCGGCGATCACACGCAAGCTGGCGGAGCTGGGACGCAGTGGCGTTCCCACCTACGTGATCTATCCGCCGGGCAAGGTCTCCAATGGCGATGTGCTGCCGGAATTGCTGACCCGGGACGCGGTGTTGCGGGCCCTGCAGAAGGATTCCAAACCCATGGGCGCGGAGTAGAGCGGCCGGGGTGGGGAGTTACAATTTCTGCATTGCAGGAGGGCCCGCCATGAAGCGACTCAGGTTGGCAGTTGCGGCTGCGGCGCTGGTCTGTGCGTGCGGCAGCTCCTTCGCGTTGAAGCCGGGAGAACCAGCGCCGGAGTTCAAGGGCACGGACTCCAACGGCAGGACTCAGACGCTCGCGCAGTACCGGGGCAAATACATTGTGCTGGAGTGGGCCAACCAGGGCTGCCCCTACGAGCAGAAGCACTACAAGAGCGGCAACATGGAAGCCCTGCAGCACCGGTGGACGGAGCGCGGAGTGGTGTGGCTCAGCGTTCTCTCTTCCGCGCCGGGGCAGCAGGGATATGTGACCAATACCGAGGAGAACGAGTATCTGCGCCGGATGAAGGCCGCGCCCACAGCGGCGATTCTCGACCCCAGCGGCCAGATCGGCCGCCTCTACGCGGCCAAGACCACCCCCCACATGTTCGTCATCGGCCCCAGCGGCAAGCTGGTATACGAGGGCGCGATCGACGATCAGCCGACGCCGGACCCAGCAAGCCTGAAGGGCGCGCGCAATTACGTGAGCGAAGCGCTGACGGAGTCCATGGCCGGGCAACCGGTGAAGACTCCGGTCACGCGCAGCTATGGGTGCGCCGTGAAGTATGGCGACTGACACCGGCGCTTCACCAGGAGCCGTCCCGGTGCTATCCATCTCCGTGGCCGTGCTCTCGATCGTAGTGTTCGCGTACGCGCTAGCCAACGTAACGATGCGGCTGCAACGCCACATCACGGCTCGCCAGCAGTGGGACACGGACAAGAGCACTCTGGATCAGACGTATCAAAGCCTGGCGCGTGCGGCCGGGGCCAACGACGGGCTCGCCTACGCTATGCTGCGGCCGCTGGCGTGGAGCGCTACTCTCAGCCTGCGGCAGGATGCCGCGGCGATGTCCTCCCGGGAGCAGCCAAACCACCTGGCGCTGCTACGCAGGTTGCAGAAATGCCTTCCTCAGAACCTTGCGGCCTTCCAGGCGCAGGCACCGGCTGTCGCGGAGGCCTGCCATTGGCTGCTTGACCCTCCGGCTTATCTCAGCCGCCGCGGTTGCGTAACCGGCCAATCTCTTCCATGCGCTGGGCCAGCAGCTTCTCCCGGCCCTCCTGGGTTGGTTGATAGTAGCGCCGGTCCGTCAGCGAGGGCGGCAGGCACTCCATCGCGGCGACCTTGCCCTCGACCTCATGCGCGTACTGGTATCCCTTGCCGTAGTCGAGCTCCTTCATCAGCCGGGTAGGCGCATTGCGCAGATGCAGGGGAACCGGTTCGGCGGCCCGCGACTCGATGTCCGCGAGCACCGAGCCAAACGCCGTGTACACCGCGTTGGACTTGGGAGCGAGCGCCAGATAGACCACCGCCTGGGCCAGCGCGAGATCTCCTTCGGGTGAGCCGAGGAAGTGCATCGCGTCACGCGCCGACATGCAGAGATTGAGCGCCTCCGGGGCCGCCAGCCCGATGTCTTCCACGGCCATGCGCACCACGCGGCGAGCCACGTACATGGGGTCTTCGCCGGCCGCCAGCATCCGCCCCAGCCAGTACAGCGCGGCATCCGCGTCGGAGTTGCGCACACTCTTATGCAGCGCGGAGATGACATCGTAGTGCTGCTCGCCCTTCTTGTCGTACAGCAGCACGCGCTGCTGCAGGGCTTCGGCGGCGATGGCCGGGGTGAGACGGTGTTCCGCACGGCCTTCGGCCAGCTTGGCGGCTACCTCCAGGGCGTTCAGCGCATTGCGTGCGTCTCCGCTCGAATAGGAGGCGATGGCCTCCAGCGCCTCCGGATCGACCTCCAGATGCAGCGAGGCCAGGCCGCGGCCCAGCTCGTCCGGGTTACGCTCGTCCGGGTTACGCTCGTCCGGGTTGCCGGCGCCCGCCGTGAGCGCGCGCCGCAGCACGGCGATGATGTCGGCCTGATCGAGCGCGCGCAGCGTATAGACGCGGCAGCGCGACAGCAGGGCGGCATTGATTTCGAAGGATGGATTCTCGGTGGTCGCTCCAATCAGGCGGATACTGCCGCGCTCCACGTAGGGCAGAAAGGCGTCCTGCTGGGCCTTGTTGAAGCGATGAATCTCATCGACGAACAGAATGGTGCGGGAGCCGAACTGCGCGGCCTTCTCGGCGTCCACCATGACCTGCTTGATCTCCTTGATGCCGGAAAGCACGGCGGAGAACTCGATGAAGGTCGCGGAGGTGACGTTGGCGATGATCTTGGCCAGCGTGGTCTTCCCCACCCCGGGCGGTCCCCAGAATATCAGCGAGGCCGAGTCGTCGCGCTCAATCTGTTGCCGCAGCGGCTTGCCCGGACCGAGCAGGTGGGTCTGGCCGAAGAACTCATCCAGCGAGCGCGGGCGCATGCGCTCGGCCAGCGGCGCTCGCTGGCGCGCGGCGCCGGTATTCTGCATGGCGTTGTTCATATTGGGGGCAAAGAGACTCATGGACGCAGTCCCTCAGCCCACGCGCCCGTGCGCAAGGCCCGGCTGGGCGGCGCGCCTGAAGCGGCCTGCCGCATAGCTTCATACAGCAGCACGGATCCCGCCACGGCCGCGTTCAGCGATTCGACCTCACAGGGAATCTCTACCCGCGCGTCGGCCAGGTCTACGGCCTTCGCGGACAGCCCCGCGCCCTCGTTGCCGATCAGGAGGGCGCAGCGGCCGCTGAAGTCTGTGTCGTACGAAGGTACGGCTCCGCCCGGAGCCGCTTCCGCCACCGCGGCGAAGGTCCGAACCCCTTCGGCGCGCAGCTGGCTGAGGATCTCCTCCAGCGGAAGCCGCACGACGGGGACCCGAAATACGGAGCCGGAGGCCGCCCGCACCGCCTTGGGGTTCCAGTGATGCACCGTGTCCGGTGTGACCATCACCCGGGTCGCGCCGAAAGCCTCCGCCGAGCGGATCAGCGTTCCCAGATTGCCGGGGTCCTGCAGGCCTTCGAGCACCAGAACATGGGAAGCCGGAGTTTTGCGGACCGTCTCCTGAATCACCCATGTGGCCGCGATCTCCCGCGGCGTCACGGTGCTCACCGCGCTGTCGAAGACCTCCGGGCTCAGCACCGCCCAATTGGCCGTACGGAGGTGGCTTCGCCAGTCGCCGCCCTGATCGGTCTCCTGCTCCAATCCTACCTCGCTGCCCTGGCGAAGATACACAGTCTGGAAGGAGAGGCCGGCGGCGTGCGCCTCCTGTACCAGGTGAGCGCCTTCCAGCCCGAGCAGGTCACCGGGCCGCCTCGCCTGCCCGGTCAGCGACGCCCGCAGCGCCTTCACGCGATCGTTCGACCTGCTGGTGATGGGGAGACCGGGCCGCATGCACCCTCAGTGTACGCGGGCTCTCGGCCAGACCTGGCACTACCCAAAGCGGCAGCGGCATGGCCCCGCATGGTTCCAAGAGCGTAAGCGGCATGGCCTCCCCTGCAGCAATGCGATACAGTTTGACTGGGGATTCGAACTGGGGGGAAGTCTGTCTTTGAACGCAGAGCTGCTTCGCATCGATCCGGACGAGCCGGAACCACATCTGATCGCGCAGACCGTCGACTCACTGCAAAAAGGCGAAGTGGTAGCGCTGCCTACCGACACTTTTTATGGTCTGGCCGTCGATCCGGTCAATCTGCGCGCCGTGGAACACATCTACGACCTAAAATCGCGCGCCCGGCATAAGCCCCTGTCGCTGCTGATCGATGACGTCGCGCAGGCCTACGAGCTGGCTCGCGGCATCGACCGGGACTTCGACTGCCTGGCGGAGCGGTTCTGGCCCGGTCCGCTGACCATCGTGGTGAAGGCCGGAAGCAAGCTGCCGCTCCGCGTCACGGCCAATACCGGCAATGTGGCCCTGCGGGTTCCGGAGTCAGCGATCTGCCGGGCCGTGGTCAGCGCACTGGGCCTGCCCATTACAGCAACCTCGGCCAATCTGCGCGGGCTGCCGGAGTGCACCTACGCCGGCTGTGTGCGGGAACAGTTCGGCGATAAGATTCCCTTGATTGTCGATGGCGGGCCCACCGCACGCTCCGTGGCCACCACGATCGTGGACCTGAGCGGCGGCGCGAACTCCTGGATGATTCTGCGCGAAGGCGCGATCCCCACCCACGAAATCGTGCTCGCCCTGCAGCGCTGAGCCCGCTCCGCAGGCGTGGGCCTTCACAAACTGGATTCGCAGCCGCGGCTCGCGGCATACTGGTCGAAGTCGAGCTTCTTGATGGGCACTGCCAGAAACCGTTCCCGGTCCGCACGCGAAGGCAAGCCGGCATCGCTGCACCTGCTGCGCTGGTTGGTCATCGCGCTGCTGCTGGCGGTGCTGCTGTGGCTCGGCTGGGTCTACGAGCAGATCGAGGCCACGGCGAACATCGACAACGCCCACAGCGCCGATGCCATCGCAGTCTTCGGCGCCGCGGAGTACGGCGGTCGCCCCTCCCCCGTGCTGCACGCCCGCCTGGATAAGGCTGTAGCGCTGTACGACCGGGGCATCGCGCCGGTGATCGTGACGCTGGGCGGTGGCTCTGACAAGGACTCCGGCAAAACCGAAGGGGGCGTAGGCCGCGATTACCTCCTGGCCAACGGCGTGCCCTACGACCGCATCATCGCCGAGACCCAATCCATCGATACGGAACAGCAGGTGCAGAAGCTGGCGGCGATTGCAGCGCGCCAGCACTTCCAGCACATCGTGGTGGTGAGCGACGGTACACACCTGTTCCGCATCGAGCTGCTATGTGAGCGCGCCGGGCTGGACGTCTATACCTCGCCGCGAGCTCCCCTGGGGCATATCGACGATCTGGATGCCGGCGAGCGCCTGATGCACGAGATCCTCAGCTATACCGCGCTGCGGCTCGATCTGCATATCAGCTGGCTGCATCGCTGGATTCA
>CAXUIM010000009.1:21003-32102 GCA_964250885.1 uncultured Acidobacteriaceae bacterium
CTCCACCTGAAGACCCCTGGCCTTGAACTCCCTGGCGTATTCCCCGGTGAGCTTGCAGTCGGAGATCAGCGCAACGCCGTTCCAATGCCGTAATCGGGCTTCGTCCACTCGGCCCTACATATCGCCTTGGAAGTCATTCGTCGTCGTCCACAATAGCAGCTGGAACGCCACCCTCGCGGCGCATTCTTAGATATCCACGAATGAACGGATCGAGATCGCCGTCGAGCACGCGATCCACATCGCCGACTTCGACCCGGGTGCGCAAGTCCTTCGCCATGCGGTACGGCTGCAGAACGTAGCTGCGAATCTGAGAACCGAAGTTGATCTCCAGCTTGGAGTCCTCGAGCTTACGGCTGACGGCACGCTTCTTCTCCAGCTCAAACTCATAGAGCCGGGATCGCAGCATCTTCATCGCGCGCTCCTTGTTCTTGTGCTGTGACCGTTCATTCTGGCAGCCGGCGACAATGCCGGTGGGGATATGCGTGATGCGCACGGCGGAGTCAGTGGTGTTCACATGCTGTCCGCCCTTCCCGCCCGAGCGGTAGGTGTCAATCCGCAGATCGTCGGGCTTGATGTCGATCACGATCGAGTCGTCGATCTCGGGGCTGACGAAGACACTCGCGAAGCTGGTGTGGCGGCGCTTGGCCTGGTCAAACGGCGAGATGCGCACCAGGCGATGCACGCCCGTCTCACCCGAGAGCAGGCCGAAGACAAAGTCCCCACTGATGGTGAAGGTGGCCGACTTGATACCCGCCTCGTCGCCATCCTGCAGTTCGTTGATCTCGGTCTTGAAGCCCTCACGCTCGGCCCAGCGCAGATACATGCGCATCAGCATCTCGGCCCAGTCCTGGCTTTCGGTCCCACCGGCGCCCGGATGCACCGTGACGATGGCGTTGAGGGTGTCGTTCTCCTCGGAAAGCATGGTGCGCGACTCGAGCGCGTCGATGTGCTGCGATAACGCCTCGATCTCCCGCTTCAGCTCCGGCTCGACGGAGAGCTCGCCCTCCCGCATCAGGTCAAAGTAGGCTTCCACATCGGAGCTGCGGCGGGCAATATCGGCGTCATCGGCAAGCAGCGACTCAAGCCGCTTGCGGTCGCGCATAAGCGGCTGCGACCTGGCCGCGTCCGCCCAAACCGACGGGTCGGAGATTCTGGCTTCTACGGTGGCTAACTCGGCCTTCAGGCGCGACTCGTCAAAGATACTCCCGCAGATCGCGCACCTTCTCGCGGATCGGGGAGTAGGCAAATTCCAGATCGTTCAACATGCATCCAGTTTACTGGCTCGGGACAGATTCCGCTGCAACGCGCCTATGAAGGATGTTTGCGAATCACGGAGAGCAGAGGATTGCTGGTAAAAGCAGTGGTCAACGCGGATAATCCTCGATCTTTACGCTGCAGCGATAGCGAGCAGGAGCTCGAGAGTTCGTCTGAGTGACACCGGCTTTTGAGTGACGCGGCGCCCTCTGACTGATATGGCGCCTAAAGAGAATCTCGATCTGTACTTGAACCCGCCGGCAGACTAACTCGCCTAATATATTTATGGGAGCGTGCCCGCCACATGCGTCCGCTGCACCCGAAGCGCCCACTCCAGAAATATTGAAAATCGCGGAGCCATCTTTGTTGAGCATTGAAACAGGCGCCGGGAAGCAGCGGCGAAACCAGTTCGCCTTCTTCTGGATCGTAGCCGCCCTGGTAACGGCTTTTTGCGCTTTCGTTCTGCCCTTCTTTTTTCCGCGCAATCAGCCGGTGCTATCGGCTTCCTACACCGCCGGCGACAACAACCGGGTCGCCGCCGTCGCTGTGGCTGGGGTCATGGTGGCTGTTCTCTTCGTCTGCTGGTGGTGGAGGATCGGCGTCTCACGCGAAGATAAAGACGCATCGCTGGAACCAGGAGAGGCACTGGAGACAAATTCGGCCCTGGGAAGGCGCTGGCTAGGCTGGGCGATCTTGGCGGCGGTGCTCTTCACCGCCGTTCTGGGCGGCCTGGTCCTGCGGGCGCACATCTTCTGGGGTGACGAGGGCTACTTCCTCAACCGCCTTCGCACCGGGTTGATTCTGCATCGGCCCATCTATACGGGCTTCGAGTTCTCCTACGGCCCGCTGCTCTATAAATGGCCGCTCACGTTTGTGCGTGCGCTTATGCCGCTGGGCCTCTCCATGAGCGCGGCATACCTGGTATCGCTCGCGGCCATCCAGGTTCTGGGGCTGGCGCTGCTCTTCTACGTGCTCCAGGCGCTGCCTATGCGGCGCGGCCTCAAGGCTACGTTGTTTGCACTGCTTACTTTGGGCTTTCTGACCCCGCTGCTGGGCATCAACTATTCGGTATTCCGCTTCATCCTGCCCTTTGCCGGCGTGGTCTGGCTCTCCCGGCAGACCCAGGTGGGCGCGGCCGCTCTGGTCGCGGTGGTTGCCGAAATGGTTGAGCTGGGCTGCTCTCCGGAGATGGGGATGGCGTTCGGCGCGGCGGTGGCGATCTACGGACTGTATCGGGCCCTGACCGCGGGCAAACGCTGGCTGTGGGTCTCCGGAGTCGCCATCCTGTGCACCTTTGTGGGCCGAGGCTCGCTGTTGACCATGGCTAAATTCGCCAACGGCGAGTTCAACCTGATCGTGGAGCCGCTGCCTCACATGCTGGTCTTCCTGGTTGCGGCTGTCGCCCTGGCGCCGCTTGCCGTGGCCACAGCACTGCGCACAGCGAACGACGACCAGACCCACCGAGACCAGGCCGGCAGAGACGCGGGTATGCTGCTGGGAATCTTCGTCGCCTCCGTGGGACTGCTTCCCGTGGCGCTGGGGCGCTGCGATCCCATCCATGTTCTCTTCAATGGAGTGGGGCTGTACCTGCTCTCGTTCGTTGCGATCGACAAAGCCTCGCCACGCTGGCGAACCGCCTGGATCGTCGTCTTCGCGGGAGTTGTTCTGTTGACCCAGGCCGTCAACTTCGGTGTATACAAGGGTAATTTCAACGCTGTCCTGCGCCGCACGCCCGCGCGCGGCGACGAAGGCATTGACTTAGGCCGTCTGGAAGCGGCGGTCGGATCGGGCGGCATCGCTATTCCGATCTATGCACCGCAGACGGTGGTCGATGACCTGACCCGCAGCGGCCAGATCCGGCCAGGTTATTTCAGCGGCCTGGGCTGGGATGCCGCGGCGGAGCAGCGAACGATTGACGATATGCGCCAGGCGGAGTTCGCGCTTGTGCCGACCCAGACCGTGCTCTTTACCGAAGACATGGACAATACCCGGATCAAGCGCATCCTGCGATTGGGCTATATCTACCGGCAGCGCCGGCCACCCTTTGTGGTCGGGCTCATGATTGAGCGGGAGCTGGCGGAGCACTGGAAGGCGGTCGGCCGGTTTGGCAGTTACACGCTCTATCGTCGAATATCCTGAGCGGAACGAAGATATCCCCCTACCCAGAGTAATGCCGCGATGACGGCGCAAAGCCACCCCAGCCAGTCTCCATGGCGGGTATAGAACGTCTGGTTGTCAAGATAGGCGAACGACACTTCGAGTGAGCTGCGCACATGTCTCGGCAGCGCCGCGGTGATGCGGCCCTCCGGGTCAATCGCGGCGGTTACGCCGGTGTTGGTGGAGCGAAGAACCCAGCGGCTATTCTCGATGGCACGCATTCGCACCATATCCATGTGCTCGAAGGGAGCGCTGGTGTCGCCGTACCATCCGTCATCGGAGATATTGACCAGCACCTGAGCTCCATTCTTTACAAAGCGCCGGATCTCATCTCCAAAGATCGACTCGTAGCAGATAAAGACGCCGTATTTTCGATTCTGCGCGGTAAAGAGCGTGCGCTCCGTGCCCGGGATGAAAGGTAGATCGTCGAGCAGATGTCCGGCAAAGAAGAAGAGCGGCTTGTAGGGTGTGTACTCTCCGAAGGGTACCAGGTGCATCTTGTCATAACGTCCCGCATAGCTGCCGTCGGGGAAAAAAAAGCTGGCTGAGTTGTAGAGGCTGTAACGGCCATCCGGGTTGCGGGCGCCAAAGCTCACATCATTTACCACGATCGGCGCCGAGGAGCGGATAGCCAGCGCCGCGATCCCCTGCCGGAGTGAAGGATCGGAATCCACAAACGAAGTGGGAGCTTCGGGCCACACGATAAGTCGGGTTGGCAGAGACTTAGGCAAGGCGATGGCGGGAACATAGGTTTCCTTCCCGCCACCGACTTTAGTTTCAACCATCGGGTGCAGGCTTAAATTCGTGAACGCGGTCAGCAACTGGGCCTTGCTTTCAACGTTCGCCACCGCCTCGCTGCCGGTGCCGAGGTTTTCCTGCAACAGTGTGGCGGAAGCCGTCTCCGGATCCGCCGGTACTTTGACCCACACAGCGGTTCCTATCGCCAGCAGCGTACAAGCCGCAGCCAGAGCCGGGCCCAGGTAAGCCGGAAGCCGGCGATGCGCCGTTGTTGTTCCGAGAAGCCAAAGTGCATTGACACCGGCCACGAGCAGAGACAGACCTATAACTCCGGTCCAGGGCGCCAGCCGTGTGAGCAACAGGTTATCGACCTGCGTATAGCCCAGGAGATCCCAGGGGAAGCCGGTGATACGAGCGCGAGCAAGCTCTACGGCGACCCACACCACGGGCGAGGCGCACAGTGCGCTCAGAGTCGAATAACGTAGGCGTAAGACTCCGAGTATCCAGCCGAACAATGCGTGATACAGCCCCAAATACATCGAGAAGAGTATGAGAATACCGAACGAGGCCAGCTTCGGCAGATTGCCGTATAGATGCATCGTCTGGTAGATCCAGTAGCAGTTACCGGCGTACCACACTACGCCACACACATAACCCAGCACGGCCGTTTGTAAGGGACGCAAAACCGCCGCAGACCGGTTTTTACTCAATAAAGCATGCAGCAGGGGTACGAGACAGAACCAGCAGAATATCCTGCGCCAGAGCGGAACGGGGCCAGCCAGAGGAAAAGGAATCAGTTGCAGGCCCGCCGAGAGCAAAGACAATGCCCATAGCCGCGAAGGAATCGATCGCATTGGTTTGAGTCTAGAGCATTTCTCCTGTTGCTGGATAACGGATAAATCGTGCGAGTGCCGCTTTCTTCCGGGGAAACGCTTCAGGGAAAACGGCTATGGAACCCAAGGCATCCTCTACACCTGCAGGAGAAATGCTCTAGCAGCGGCCACCCGTGACCTTAGCAAAGTCGAGTCCTAGCAATAAAACATTAGTAAATATTCCTACAAGTAAAAATCGGCTTATTTGCAGTAAAGTGCATCAAACCGTAAGATTCAATAGTGTTGAGACTGCCTGCAAACAACTATAGGATGATTGGAAAGGATGTATTTACAATGGATGTGACCAAGATTGTTGCCGAAATCGACGCCCAGATCACGTCGCTTCAACATGCCCGGGCTGTTCTCTCCGGCCTGAATGGAACTTCTGCTGAACTGAAGCCGCGCCGTGGTCGTCCCAGAGGCAGTGTCAATAAAGGCGCCTCTACCAAAGCGGCAGGAACCAAGCGGACCCTTAGCCCGGAAGGACGCAAACGCATTGCCGAGGCCATGAAGCGGCGCTGGGCGGAGCGGCGCAAGGATGTTTCCAAAAAAGAAGCCGTCAAGAAATAGACCGCTTACTTTCAGGACAAACGCGATTATTCAAGAGCAGGGTTCAAGAGCCAGCAGTTATAGCGAAAGGGAGACCGATAACGGTCTCCCTTTGCTCATTGGCAGCAGAAATCCTGGAGCATTTCTCCTGTTGCTTTGGAGCCAAAGATTTTGTGCCATCCTCATTGCGGAGGCGGCCATAATCCTTGAGGCGTAGATGTAAACCTGCAGCAGAGTCCTCTAGCGAACGGCCGTCACTTCACGACAGTTGTCCTTGCCGAGATAGAAGCGGACGCTGCTGTACCCATCCAAAAACTTCTCAATCTGCCGTGTTTGATAGATGCATGTGATGGGGAAATTACCGCTATCCAGAACGACCAGGTTGTCGCTGTCGGTCAGTTGGTAGCGAGAGAAAGCGGTATCCGGGCCGGTAGGGCGGCCATGAAAGAAGGCCAGCAGCCGCCCGCTGGGGCGCAGAACTTCGCGGAGTCGGGCAAAGAGCGCAGGCACCATGGACGCGGGCAAGTAATTTGCCGTATCCCAAAGCAGAATTATGTCGAAGTCACGGCCCGAGAAATCCAAATTGGTGGCAATAAAGCGGTCCACATCGAACTCCGGTTCCGCACCCTTGGCGGCCTCGGGTTGGTGGGGCTTCTGCCACTCGGGCCGGGTCGCATCCTGAACCAGATTGGCCATGTACACACTGTGGCCCAGCGACGTGAGGTAGTTAATATTGGCCGGCGAGGTCGCACCGAAATCCAGTACGCGAAGCGATTCACTGTTCTGCAAGTGAGCGCGAACGTCGTTCCAGGCGCGTGAGTGGCGCGCTGGCCGGTCGGTCCCGTGCGCCGCCGATCCGTGTTGCCGTTTGAAGAGGCCAAGCATGCAATACTCTCCGGTCGTGGGCTCGCGTCCAACTCCAGACTGCATCAAGCTGCTGTCAGCAGCAAGCGCAAATTGGATGAAGTTCAGGAGGTTTGATTTCAGTCCGGAACAGGAGCTAGCGCCTTCTTTGTTTCAAGCAGGAGCCGGAAGAGATCCGCAAGTGCCGTTTTTCTTGTGGAAAAGCGGCGTACAACGCGGCCGGGCTGTGTAACAGCTGAAGCGAAGAGGCTGTACTCTTGCGCGGAGTTCGCGGCCGAACGGGTGTGCATCCCTGAGATCAAGCCCTGACTTCAAGCTCCTGACATCGACCCTGGCGTCAAAGCCCCGAAAGTCAATCCTTGAGCCGGGCCTGAGACGCATCCGCTGTATCGTTCATAACGTCGAACTGCCCGAAACCAGGAAGCGTGGACTGAAAGACAGGCTCGCCGGAGGGAGAGGAGTCGAATCGTCCTCGCAATACGGCGCCGTCTTCGATGGACAAATGCGCGGCGAAGATGTCGCCCACCACCACGGAGCCCGAGCGCAGATCGAGACGCCCCGTGACGCGGATCCGGCCCTCAACGCGGCCCAGCACAATCAGATCCTGAACTTCGATCGTGGCGCGGACGTATCCCTGCGGCTGCACCGTCAAGCATGCGCCGGCCAGGCGGATCGCACCTTCGATGTCGCCTTCGACCAGAAGATCGTGTGCTCCCGAAAGTTCTCCCCTGATCTGTATCGAGTGTGGAAGCGTGACTGCATCTTCAAGTGGCATCATAAATCTTGTGGCTACTCCCGGGCCTTTAATTCGCAAGTCGATATTCCGAGCTCCGTGCCCGACTATACCCAACCTCGCCGTGACAGCCAAGTCTTCCATGAGGGCGCCTTCTTCGTCTAACCTTTGGAAAGAGACTCAGCAGAGCTTGGGGAGCCTTCTTCAGATGTCTTCAGTGCAGCTATGGCTTACAAGACGCGTCTTGCTCATCGCGGCGGTCTTTGCAATGGTAGCGGCGGGCGTGGCGAGCCGGCCGGCGATGAGCCAACAATCGGCGGCGAATGGAGCGCCCCCGGCCCTGCCGGAGGGGACACCGCAATCCTGGGCTCAGGCCGCGGCTCAGAACGAGCTCGGCATCATCGACAACGATGGCAGCGTACCCTTGCGCTACCGCACGCGAAAGATTGACGACAAGGGAGACACCACACGCGAGGTCATCGAGACTCGCCAGGGATCGGTGGCCCGGCTCATCGCGCGAAATGGCCAGGTGCTTACCGCCGCCGAGGATGCAGCGGAACGCACTCGCCTGCAGGAAGAGCTCGCGTCCCCGTCCGAATTCATCAAGCGGCACAAGCGCGCCAGCGCCACGCGCCAGGATGAAGTGGAGCTGATCCAGCTTCTACCCCAGGCGATGATCAATGTGTACGCTCCCGGCCAGCCGCAGCCGCCGGGAGCCGCTTCGCGGCAGGTGGTGCTCGACTTCAGGCCTAATCCCGCTTTCAAGCCACCCAGCCTGGTGGACGATGTGCTCACGGGATTCGAAGGCCGGGTTTGGATCGACCCACAGTCGCACCGCATGACGCGCATCGAAGGCCGCGTGCTGCATCCGGTGAACTTCGGCTGGGGCCTGCTGGGGCGCATCTATCCCGGCGGCACGGTCGAGTTTGAGCAGGTGAATGCCGGCGGCAGCCGCTGGGTCTACTCGCATCTCGATGCACACCTGACCGTGCGAGTGATTGTGAAGACGGTTCCGTTCGACGACAAGATGACGGCCAGCGACTTTCAAGTTCTGCCCGCCTCGGTCTCCTTGGAGCAAGGCATCCGCATGCTGCTGGCCCTGCCCGTCCCGTTCAAGTGAGCCTGGCAGAGAGCCGGCTGTACCCCCGGCTGGCTCAGCGCAGGGTCTGCTGCCGTACCGTCAGGCCGGCGATACGATCCCGCTGCACGGCAAATCCAGATCCTGGCGACGTGGGCACCGTGATCTCGCCCGCGCTGCTCACTGTCACTTCGGGCGCGATGATGTCCTCGGTCCAATAGCGCTTTGAGGCGGACACATCACCGGGCAGCGAGAAGTTGGGCAGCGAAGACAGAGCAATATTGTGCGCCCGGCCGATGCCGGTCTCCAGCATGCCACCGCACCACACCGGAATTCCGAACTCCTGCGCGACGTCGTGGACGGCCAGAGCCTCGGTAAACCCGCCGACGCGGCCCACCTTGATGTTGACGATTCTTCCGCTGCCGAGCTCGAGCGCCGCGCGCGCATCGCGGCGATTGCGAATACACTCGTCCAGGCAGATCCGGGTGCGAATCCGCCGCTGCAATTCCGCATGAAAGTAAAAATCGTCATACCACAGGGGTTGCTCGATCATGAGCAGGTTGAACTGATCCCAACCGGCAATGCGTTCTGCATCGTCGAGACGATAGGCGGAGTTGGCGTCGCAGCTGAGCAGAATATCCGGCCAGCGCTCGCGCACTTTCGCGAAGATAGCGGAGTCCCAACCGGGCTTGCACTTGAGCTTGATTCGCTGGTAGCCGGCATCCAGTTCCCTGGCGATGGTCTCCATCAACTTCTCGGGTGTTGCCTGGATGCCGATGGATACACCGCAGGGGATCGTGGCTCGGGCGCCGCCGAGCAGCTCCGCAAGGGCTATTCCCTGCTGCTGCGCGTCAAGGTCCCACACGGCGTTCTCCAGCGCGGCCTTGGCCATGCGATGGCCGCGAACCTGCTGCAACAGCGGGGGGCAGTCACGGCCGCCGGAGAGCTCGCCATGCAGCAGGCGCGGTGCGAGTTCGGTCGCCGTGATGTGCCAGGCGGTATCGATCATCTCATCGCTGAAGTAGGGGTGTTCCCCGGCCACGCACTCGCCCCAGGCGGTAAGCCCCTCCGACTCCAGCTCGACGAGCAGGATGCGGCGGCCCGTCGTGACCCCGAAACTGGTCTCGAAAGGGTGCGCGAGCGGCATGTTGATCTCGCGCAGATGAATCGCTTCAATCTTCATAGGGCTTCCTCAATCCTGGCATGATGCCGTGATCTCAGGGTCGGTTCAGAATTCAAACCGGTTTCACAGTGTCTGGTAGCAATACTCTTCGTCCCAGCGGCCGAGCCGATAGGAGCCATCGCCGTTCTCGTTTCTCTGGTATCCGAGTACAGCGAGCCCGCGCACAAAGCCGGACTCCAAGGCGTCGGCATTGCGCGCCTGCACCGCGCGCGCCGCCTCCCGATGCTGCGGCGACGCCTTCCACTGGTAGATCTCCGCAGGCACGGCCACCTGCTCCATGGCCTGCAGCGGCGCGGCGGCTGGGCTCGCAGACTCCGGAGACAACAGGCGCTGCACGCGTTGGGAGCGTAGCCACCACTCGGCGTACACGCGATCGGTAGGCAGCCCACCCTGCAGGGGAGAGCTGGACGGACCGTAGAAGTTGCGCTGATAGCGGCGGACAACCGCTCCGAGCCGGGCGATGTTCAGGTGCGCGTTTTTGATCTCCAGAGGATCGAAGGTCCACTCCATCAGCTCGATGCCCCGCGCCAGCGCATCGTCGCGCTGGGCCAGCTTCAGGGCCCGGGCGATGCCCCGGTTGCGATGCTCGGCCACAACACCGACCATATGCGAGTGCAGATACGCATGCCCGTTGCGATAGGCCGGCAGGGCCATTGCGAAGCCGGCCATCATCGGACTTTTGCCGGGGCCGCCGGTGTCCACGTACGCTCCCAGAACCTGGCCGCCGATGCGCGAAGCGAGCAGAAACATGCGGCGCGGGATCATGTCGCCGGGGTTGTACCCCCAGACCGCCTCCTCGAGTGCGACACACCGGTCGAACTGCTCCAGCTCGGTGAGCGGCTCGATGCGTACGGTTGCGGGGGTGGCAGCGGCTGTTTGTGGAGTGCTCAATCGCCCGGCTCCGCGGCCTTGGCCTGCTGCCAAAGCCGCTCCAGTTCCGCGCTGGAGAGCGTGTCCAGAGATGTGCCGGGGGCGCCAGTCCGGCCGCTGGCCAACTCCTCGCCGCTGGCGTCCGTCTGGCTGAGAGCCCGCTCCATGGCGGCGAAGCGGGCCCGGAATTTGGCGCTGCTGGCGCGCAGCGCAGACTCCGCGTCCACCTTCAGATGCCGCCCCAGGTTCATCACGGTGAAGAGCAGATCGCCAAACTCCGCCTCGATGCGCCCCGCATGGGCGCGGTCGATCTCGGTGCGCAGCTCGGCGGTCTCCTCCGCGAGCTTATCGAACAGGCCCGTCGGATCGGGCCAGTCGAAGCCCACCTTGGCAGCCTTGGCGCCCAGCTTGGTGGCCTCCAGCATCGCGGCCATGGAGCGCGGAACCTCGTCCAGAAGCGAACCATTGGCTGCTTTCGCCTTCTTCTCCTGAAGCTTGATCCGCTCCCAATTCCGCAACACGGCGCCGGAATCGGTCGCTACCGCGTCGGCAAAGATGTGAGGGTGGCGGCGGATCAGCTTGGCGCTGAGACCTTCCGCGACGTCGCGCAGGTCGAAGTAGCCGGCCTCCGCCGCCATCTGGGCGTAGAAGAGCACCTGCAGCAGCAGATCGCCGAGTTCCTCCTGGAGGTCGGGCCAGGAGCGGCGCTCGATGGCGTCGAACACCTCGTATGTCTCCTCCAGAGTATGCCGCTTTATGGTGTCGAAGGTCTGCTCGCGATCCCACGGGCAGCCGTCCGGT
>CAXUIM010000010.1:0-4924 GCA_964250885.1 uncultured Acidobacteriaceae bacterium
TGCCAACGACGCGAACAAGGCCATACCCAATCGGCCGAACAAACTCAACTTCATGCGTTTCCTTCATCACCCGCTGGACCGGCCAAGGCGACCGGAAGAACGAGGAAATCTTTCTTATAGTCAACGCCGGGGGGCGCCGAGGGCAGTACGAACCTTGCAACCGATTGTAGAAGGTTGGCGCGCATTATGCCAATTTTCACAGTGGCGGCGGGCGCCTCTGCGAGCCCTGCGGGCGCGCCACCGAGGATAGATTGTCTGAACCCCTGTCAAAGGGCTCAGACTCCGTTCGCTTGCGCGTAGAGATCCAGCAAAGCCTTACCAGACGCGGCAACCTCCGTCGCTGGGCATCATGGGCTGACCCGCGTGGCAGCCGAACGCTTTGCCGAATTCGTCGAAGTTTTGAACCACACCGTCCACGCGCCAATGGCCGGAGCTGTGTGGGTCGGTCTTGGCGGCGACACGCGCGGATTGCTCGGTTTGATTCTGGCACCAGATCTGCCCATACGCGATAAAGAAACGCTGCGCCGGAGTGTAGCCACCGATCTCTTGCTCCCCCGCATCCGCACCCTGCTGTGTGAGAACGCTCTGCAGCGCCTGGAACGCAATGCGCAGACCGCCGTTGTCGGCCGTGTTCTCGCCCAGAGTCAGATGACCGTTGAGATCCTGACCCGGCGCCACCTCAAAGCCGTCGTACTCCTTGGCCACGCACTCGGTCCGCTGCTTGAACTTGGCCAGATCGTCCGGCGTCCACCAGACACGCAGATTGCCATGCAAGTCAAACTGCGATCCCTGGTCGTCGAAGCCATGCGTCATTTCATGGCCGATGACCACGCCGATGCTGCCGTAATTGACCGCCGCGTCCTTGGAGGGATCGAAAAACGGCGGCTGCAGAATCCCGGCAGGGAAGTTGATGTCGTTTTGCGGAGGGTTGTAGTACGCATTCACGGTGGGCGGCGTCATATCCCACTCCGTCTCGTCGACGGGCTGGCCGAACTTGGCCAGGTTGCGATTGTTTTCAAAGACGTCACTGCGCTCTACATTGGCTAACAGGTCGTCGCGCGAGACGGTCAGCTTGGAGTAGTCGCGCCAATGCGCGGGATAGCCGATTTTGTCGCGGATGGCTTTCAGTTTCTGTTCGGCCTGGGCCTTGGTCTCCGGGCTCATCCACGCGAGTTGCTGAATATCCTGCCCGAGCGCCGTCTCCAGCGCGTGGACGAGGTTCTCCATTCTCTCCTTGGACGCCGCTGGGAAGTTTTGCTGGACCCAGTCCTGCCCGACGGCCTCACCGAGCGCGCGGTCGGTCAAGCGGGTGCAGCGCTTCCAGCGGGGCTGCTGCTCTTTCTGGCCCTGCAATGTCGCTGAGAAGAAGTCGAAGTTTGCGTCGTCGAAGGTCGAAGAGAGCAGTGGGGCTGCGCCATGCAGAGCGCGCCAGCGCAGATAGCTCTTCAGGTGGGGCAGAGTTTCGCTGCCAAGCTCCGCATTGACCGCCTCGTCGAATCCGGGCGAGGAGACGTTCAGACTCGTGGCGCTGCTCAACCCGATGCCGTCCAGATACTGCTTCCAGTCGTAGGCCGGAGTGAGCTTCTGCACCTCGGCGAGGCTCATGATGTGATACGTCTTGACCGGATCCCGCATGGCAACGCGGCTCAGCGAGGCTTTGGCCAGGGCCGTCTCGATGGCCATCACCGCCTCGGCCTCCTGGGCGGCCTGCTCCGGAGAGTCGCCCAGCAGGGTGAACATCCGGGTTACATGCTCGACGTACTGCTGGCGGATCTTCACGAAGCGTTCGTCCGGATTCAGGTAGTAGTCGCGATCGGGGAGCGTCAGCCCTCCCTGTCCGGTGGATAGAATCTGCCGGCTCGAATCCTTTCTGTCCTGCACGACCCCTACATCAAGCAACTCGCCGCCGCCGTAGCGCTTTGTCAGTTCCGCGTTCAGCCCGGCGAGATCCCGGGTGCTCTTCAGCGAGTCGATCAAGGTAAGTTCCGGCTGCAGCGGTTGGGCGCCGAGTTTGTCTACGTCGGCGGTGTTCATGCAGGCAGCGAAGTAGTCGCCATACTTGGTCTGCAGCGGTGTCTTGGGATCGGAGGCCGCGGTCTGGAGATCGGTATACAGCAGGTAATTGTTGTACTCCACCAGCTGCTGGAAGCGGCCCCAGCGTACCTGATCGGGGGGAATCGCATTGTCCTTCACCCAGTTTCCGCAGGCGTACTGGTAGAAATTGACGCACGGATCGGCGCTTTTATCGATCGCGGAGAGGTCGAAGCTGACGGGCTTTTTAGGTGCGGCAGGGGGACCGCCGGGGGTGTCGGCAGACATCACATTCTGTGCGTGGCAGAGGGATGAGCCCGCCGTCAGCAGCACAAGGGTGGCGCCCACCGCGATCCGGCTGCCCTGGATCCGGCAGGCCTTGCGCAGGTTTTCGTCTCTCTGGATCATGAAGGTCCGCGCCTTCGCCAAGCCCTGACAGAACAGCCGCACTCGCCGCATCGCATCTCCCTCAAAAGTTTGATCTGGATATCCTGCCGCGCCGCTGCGGGCCATTGGAGTCACTCAGAAGGTTGAAGTGGTTCCTTCGAAACGAGAGGTACTCGAACCTCAGAAGATCTTCATGTGGATGGTCAGGTACTTCTTGGGATCTTTGCGAATGGCATTGACCAGATCGTTGCTGGAGGTCAGAAGCTGGTTGAGATTGGTGTAGGCCTGGTCGTCGGTGGCCAGCTTGCCCAGCGTGCCCTTGCCCCCGTTGACGTTGTTCAGGACCGTATTCAGCTGTGTGACCGTGTCGTTCAGCTTCTTGGCGAAGGCCGGGTCCTTGATCATCAGGCCCAGACCGCCCTTGCCCGCGTCGGCTTCGGCGAGCAGGGAGTTCGCATGCGCCAGCGTCGAGTTGAGATTGTTGTAAAGAGTGTCGTCGGTGAGCAGCTTACCGGCACTTCCATGGCCCGCGCTCAGCGAACTGGCGATGTCGTCCAGCCGGGTCGCCGTGTCGTTCAGCCGGTTGTACAGCGTATTGTCGGTGAGCAGCTTCCCAGCCGATCCGCGGCCGTGGTTGAGATTCGCGGCCATGAGGTGCAACTCGGTTATGGCGCCGGTCGCCTGGTTGTAAAGGGTCGGATCCTCGATCAACTTGCCCACCGAGCCTTGTCCGGCCTGGATGGAGTCGACGATGCGGTTCATCTTGGCGAGGATGACGTTCAGGCTCTCGACGGTGCCCTGGCTGGCTTTGACGACGTCCTGCAGGTTGGGTGTTTCCAGGGTGCGGAGCTCGGCGCCATCCTTCAGCTCGGGACCTACCGCCACCGTGCTTTCGATATCGACCACGGTATCGCCCAGCACGCCCACGGTGGAGAGGGAGGCGGTCGAATCCGTATGCAGGCTGTTTTGGTAGCGGGGGTCCAGCTTCATGAAAACCAGCACTGGGGTCAGCTTGTGGGCGGCATCGGTGGTGATGCCGACCCGGGTCACCTCGCCGATGGTCACGCCTTCGAGCTCCACCGGAGCGCCGACCTTGAGGCCCGCGGAGTTCGGAAAGTAGGTGTGGACGATCAGTTTCTTGCTGAAAAGGCCCATGCCTGAGGCACTGGTCATGAGAAACAGCAGAATGCAGAGCAGAGTCACGGAGGCCAACACGATCAGGCCGACCTTGAGCTGCGACCACTTCACTTCCTGCTGGCTGGGCATAGAACTCCTCGAGAACAGGCTGTGCAGCCCTTGAAGTATGACCTCTATCGTAACAGCGGCGCAATGGGGAGGGCTGGCCGAATCCGTGCTTCAGCCCTCGGCGATCACCACCGCGATGGAGAGGGTCCGAGCGTGCGAGAGGCTCAGGGAGAGGCTCTTGACGCCGAGGCGGTCTGCGAGCTCGCGAGCCCGGCCGCTCAGATGCAGTTCAGGGCGCTGCCCGGGCAGACGGCGCACCTCGAACTCCCGCCAACTGACCCCGCGGCTGATACCGGTGCCCAGTGCCTTGGAACCAGCTTCCTTGGCCGCGAAACGAGCGGCGAGGCTCTCGGCGAAGTTCTTCTTGGCCATGCAGTAGGCAATCTCGCCGGGGGTGAAGACGCGCTGCAGAAAGCTGTCGGCGAAGCGTTGCACGCTGCGTTCAATGCGTTCGATCTCGATGAGGTCGGTGCCGATTCCGATGATCACTGCTGTCAAACCCTCCTCCGGTGCGTGCGGCAGGGGCGCGTCCCCGAACAGCGGCGTGGATCCGGATGCTGGCGCCGCCAAGGGCCGCTCTTCAGGAGTTTCGCATGCGCCCACTTCCTTGTGGGCTGGCTTCCGGCTTCGCTGCAGCAACTCTCGTACACCGTCGCAGCGTGCGACACCCTTGATGCGCCGCCGTAGGGCTCCGATAAGTGTGACAACGGATCGCAGTGAAGATCTCGAGTTGAATTCAAAACAGGAACGTCCAATGGATGAATCAATGATGAAATATCCCGGCAAAACCCCAGGTCTCATGGAACAGGCGGAAGGCGGCCCCGCACTGGAGCTGCGCGGTTTCAGCTACGACGAGCAGCAGCGGATTGTCCCGGCGCTGTTGGACGCAATGGCCTCGTGCGGCTGCTGCGTGGAGGAGCAACGAGCGGTCTCGGCCACACAAACGGTGCTGTGCTTTGAGGTTCACCTAAGGTCCGCGTTCGAGCTCTACAGTGAGTTGGTGGCCACGGGCGTGGAACTGACGCGTGACAGTCATGTGAAGATGACGGGCCTGTGCACCCTGCGGGACCACAATCCGCGCCAGGCCCGGCGCCGGCGTGTGCTCAGTGTGCGGCTGGAGGTGAGCTTTCTGGAAAACAGCAATATGGAGTTCGGAATGATGGCCATCGGTCTGGCGTGAGCTATAGCATCTCTCCGGTCGCTGTGACGCGGCTGGATTGTGCGAGTGCCGTTTGCTGAGAGGGAAAGCGGCACTCCTGGA
>CAXUIM010000010.1:5024-14289 GCA_964250885.1 uncultured Acidobacteriaceae bacterium
GGGATTCTCCGCGGGCGCAGGGATTTTCGCGGGCGCAGGGATTTTTCGCGGGCACACGCCCGGGAGAAATGCTCTAGACTGAAGGGGCCGCGCCTATGCCGTCCATCATCACAGCCCAACATCTCGGTAAGACCTATCGCTCCGGAAAACTCCAAGTGCAGGCATTGCGCGATGTCTCGTTCGCTGTCGAGCCGGGCGAGTTCGTAGCAATTGTGGGGCCCTCCGGGTCCGGCAAGTCAACGCTGTTTTACGTGCTCGGGGGACTGACTTCCGCTACGGCGGGCTCACTTTCGATCCAGGGGATGGATTTCTCGCGGCTCTCGGACGCGGAGCGTACCAGTCTGCGCCGGGCCCACATCGGTTTTGTCTTCCAGCGGTTCAATCTGTTGCCTACCATATCCGCGCGGGACAACATCGAGCTGGCCCATGAGATCGCCGCCACCGGCAAACCCTTCGACAACGCTCTGCTGGAGCGACTGGCCGGGCTGCTGCGGATTTCGGACCGGCTGGATCATCGGCCCAACGAACTCTCCGGAGGAGAGCAGCAGCGTGTAGCCATCGCGCGCGCGCTGATCACCCGGCCCGCCATTGTGCTGGCGGATGAGCCCACCGGCAATCTGGATACGCAGAATTCCGATGCCGTGCTCGAGATGTTGCGCAGCTCCAGCCGGGAGTTGAATCAGACCGTGCTCATGATCACCCATAACCCCGAGGCGGCGCAGATCGCAGATCGCATACTGCACATGCGGGACGGTCAGATGACCCGCATTGAAGCGGGCGGGCGAAGATCCGCGTAGAAGATTCGCGTAAGCGGGTGTGGGGCGGGTTCGCTGTGTTCTGGGTTGGTGAGCCAGGCCAGAAAATCTCAACCCCATTTCGTTCACCCCGGGAGGCCTGTTTGCGGGAAGCAGTTCGATGTTTGAAAGCCGTCCGTCTCTCCTCGGTCCTTTGGCTGGTGCTCGGCTTGCTGGGCAGCTCATCCGCTGTTCTACCCGGATCGCCGGGATCGGTATCGGCCGCGACGCAGGCGACCTCTCAGGCTACCCCCCAGGGCAAGACCGTGCCCCAGGGCGATCTGATCGATATCAACACCGCGACGCCAGATCAATTGAAGACGCTGCCGGGAATCGGCGAGGCCTATGCCCGCCGCATCGTTGCCGGGCGGCCTTACACCGCGAAGAATCAGCTGGTGAGCCGCGGTGTGATTCCGCTGTCGGCTTACAACAACATATCGCCGCGGATCGTAGCCAGACGCGCCAAATAGTTACATATGTGCAAACTTTTGGCGTAAGATTTTCTCGCAGCAAAGAGAGAGCTAGCCCCGTAGTGTACGGACCTGATCCGAAGCGCTGCGGGGCTGATTTTTCAGGCGTCAAAGCATCTCTCCTGTCGCTCTGGCATGAATAAATCCTGTGAGCGCCGCCTTCGGTGTACCCCCGCGAGGCCCTCGGAGGTTGCGCCGTTTCCCCCCAATGAAACGGCGCGGGAACACTCTCGTCACAGATCGGGAGATATGCTTTGAGCTCGCCCTACACCCGCAGGAGAGATGCCGTGTCCCGCAACGGGGGGACCGCGTTGTCACATTGGTCTCTTACGCGGGGCACGAGCAGGAACGCCGTTCTTCCCCGCGTGGCATTCTTGCCAACGAAACCCTACTTGTATGATCCATCGCCTGCACAAATACCGCAGATATGCTCTAGAGTGGACCTATGAGCTTGGACAGCGCCAGGGGCCCGGAGGCCGCCAGGGTACTCAAGCGGACAGCCGATGGAAGCCGGCCAGTGGCCAGGCCCGGCGAAACTGTGTCTGACCGGTCTTTCGATTCTCTGCACGTTGCGCCGATCTCAGCAGTCCCGGCGTCCGCGCTGACGCGGTGGATTCGCGGGGTGAAGCTGGCCGGTGTGCTCTCCGGGATTGCGATCGGCCTCTCCGGATGCCAGAGCATGGATATGGACGGCGGGACGATGGCGCAGCTTCGGCTCATCGATGCCTCGCCCGACGCACCGAACATCGACTCGTACCAGAACAACTCCGCGCTGGCCTACAACCTGGGCTTTGGCACGATGACATCGTATGTCCCGATGACGCCCGGCAGTTATACCCTGTCCGCCGACAAGGCTGGAACACGGCAGACGCTGGTAGCCAGCACGGCGACGCTGAGCGCCGGTCATCAGTACACCGGCATCGTTGGCAATATCGACGCCGCGATGCAGCAGACGGTGCTGGTGGATCAGTCCACACCAGCCCCGCCCGGCGAGATCGCGGTTCGCCTGGTGGACCAGTCCACCCGCGCGGGTGCGATGGATGTGTACCTGATTCCGGAGGGGGGCAAGCTGACCACAACCGCGCCCACGGCCACCAATCTCAGTTTTGGGAGCAACTCCGGATATATCGGCCTTCCCGCCGGAACCTATGAGATCGAGGTGCTGCCCGCGGGCACGGTTCCGGTTTCGACTACGGTGACGCTGCTGAGTGGAGCGCAGGTGGAGTATGCGTCGGGAGCGGTACGCACTGTGGTACTGATCGACACAGCCGAGACAGCGCCTCGATCGGCCGCGGCAACCCGTCCTCCAGCCGGCGTTCAGGCCATCATCGCCGACGATTGCGAGCCGCCGAACGAGTGAGGAGCACTATGCCGCGTGCCGTGCTCTCCTAAATCGCATCCTTGCCCGGATACGGGAAAGGCCCGAAGATCGATGAAGATCTCCGGGCCCCAATAGCTGAAGCGATGCGGAGCAGGCGTTCTACTCTGCACCGATCTCGACATAACAGCTAGTAGCGGTAGGTCTCCGACTTGTAGGGACCTTCGACCGGAACGCTGAGGTAGTCCGCTTGCTTCTTTGAGAGTGTGGTCAGTTTTACGCCGATCTTCTCCAGGTGCAGCCGGGCGACCTCTTCGTCCAGCTTCTTGGGCAGAACATAGACTCCGACCTTGTACGTGTCCTTGTTGGCCCACAGATCGAGCTGCGCAAGAGTTTGATTGCTGAAGCTGTTGGACATGACGAAGCTGGGATGTCCGGTGGCGCAGCCGAGATTCACCAGGCGCCCTTCCGCGAGAATAAAGATGGAGTGGCCGCTGGGGAAGGTGTACTGATCGACCTGAGGCTTGATGTTGAGCTTTTTTACGCCCTGGGCGCTGTCGAGCTCGGCCATCTGGATCTCGTTGTCGAAGTGACCGATATTGCAGACGATGGCTTGATCTTTCATCTGCTGCATGTGCTCGAAGGTGATGATGTCCAGGTTGCCGGTGCAGGTGACGTAGATATCACCACGGCCCAGCGTCTCTTCGATCGTGGTGACTTCGTAGCCTTCCATCGCGGCCTGGAGAGCATTGATGGGGTCGACCTCGGTGACGATGACGCGCGCCCCCAGTCCACGCAGGGAAGCGGCCGAGCCTTTGCCGACGTCGCCATAGCCGCAGACCACCGCGACCTTGCCAGCCAGCATGACATCGGTGGCGCGCTTGATGCCATCCACCAGCGACTCGCGGCAGCCGTAGAGGTTGTCGAACTTGCTTTTGGTAACTGAATCATTCACGTTGACGGCCGGCACCAGCAGCTTGCCCTGCTCCATCATCTTGTAGAGGCGATGCACGCCGGTGGTGGTCTCTTCCGAGACGCCGCGCCACTCCCTGGCCAGGTTATGCCAGCGCTGCGGGTCAGCGGCGAGCGTCCTCTTGAGCAGGTCCTTGATGACGTCTTCTTCGTGCGAGCCCTTGGGGCCATCGACCCAGCCGCGGTCCCCGTCTTCCAGCTCGTAGCCCTTGTGAATCAAGAGCGTCACATCGCCGCCATCGTCGACGACGAGCTGCGGACCGAGGCTGTTGGCGCCGCCCTTCGGATCGGCATGGCGCAAGGCCTGATCGGTGCACCACCAGTACTCTTCCAACGATTCGCCCTTCCACGCGAAGACGGGCACGCCTGCGGCGGCAATGGCGGCCGCGGCATGGTCCTGGGTGGAGAAGATGTTGCAGCTGGCCCAACGCACCGAGGCGCCGAGCTCGACCAGGGTCTCAATGAGCACGGCGGTCTGAATCGTCATATGCAGCGAGCCGGTGATACGCACCCCGGCGAGTGGCTTGGCGGCGGCATACTTGCGGCGTATGGACATCAGGCCGGGCATCTCCTGCTCGGCGATGGTGATCTCTTTGCGGCCCCAATCCGCCAGGCCGATGTCGGCTACCTTGTACTGAGCCGTCGTTGGTTCCAGTGCCGCTGTTGCCATTAGATCTCCTTTGAACTTCAGCCTCAAGCCGAATGAACCTCAAGGATATCAAATGAACGGCGCGCGGAATGGGTGACCTGGTCGCTGAAGCAGCGCCCGCGCTCAGGATGTTGATGCGGAAGCGTCGCCCTGGATCGTCTTTTCGATCTGCTGGAGTTCGAGCCAGACAGCTTCGACCTTGTGCTCCAGCTGCTCCAGATCGCCCTCGTTGGAGAGCACCATGCAGCCGGCCGGATAGCTTGTGGCCTGCTGCACCGCAAGGCGCTGATAGGCATCCACTTCAAGCGCGGTACGCTCGTCCGCGCAGAGAGCGCGGCCGGCGGACATGCGCGTCACGAAACGGGCGACCTTCTGCTCTTCCGGAGCGGTGACCAGAAGAATGCGGTCGAAACGGCTGCGCCAGGCTTGCTGCGGCGCATAGCGGGAGGAGAAGATCAGAGCGGATTCCACGACGGCGATCGCGTGGGGATGGGTCTGCACGAGCGCCGCAACCTCCCTGGCCTGCGCCGCGAGCACCGCCGGATGGACGATACGGTTCAACTCCTCCACGCGGGGGTGGGCTGGATCGAATGCCAAAGCCGCGAGCCGGCGCCGGTCGAGCGACCCGTCCGCGGCCAGAATCGAGGGACCAAAGTTTACGACGACGGCGTCGTAGACCTCCTGTCCAGGCTGCATCATGGCGCGTGCCATCTCGTCGGAAGAGAAGACGAAAGCGCCTCGGGCCGCGAGCAGACGCGCCACGGTGGACTTACCCGTACCGAGGTCGCCGGTAAGGCCTACACGCAGCATCTAGAACCTTGCGGAGGCCCCGGTACTCCGGCCTGACCGTCGCATGCGCGCGGCTTTTACGGTGTTCGCCATCAGCATGGCAATGGTCAGGGCGCCGACGCCGCCCGGGACGGGCGTATAGGCGCCGGAGATGGCGAAGGCAGCCGGATCGATGTCGCCGACCAGAGTGGAGCCGCGCTGAAAGAAGCCGTCCCGGCGCGCCTGGAAGCTGGCATCGTGCGCCGGGAAGAGGCGGTCGAGCTCGGCCTCCGTGGTGATCCGGTTCATGCCAACGTCGATCAGAGTGGCGCCGGGCTGTACCATCTGCGCTGTCACGAAGCCGGGCCGTCCGATCGCGGCGACCAGAATGTCGGCTTCGCGGGTGATCTGGGCCAGGTTGGCGGTGCGCGAGTGGCAGATGGTGACGGTGGCCGAGGCATTCAGCAGCATGGCCGCCGCTGGTTTCCCGACGATGTTGGATCGGCCCAGCACAACGGCGCGCGATCCGCTGAGCGGAATGTTGCTGCGGCGAAGAGCCTCCAGGACCCCTGCTGGAGTGCAGGGTGCAAGAATTTCGTCAAGAGGAAATCCACTAGCCAGTCGGCCCACGTTAACGGGATGAAAGCCGTCCACGTCCTTTTCGGGGAGAACCGCCTCGAGCAGGCGTGGTGTGTCAACATGCGGCGGCAGAGGCAGTTGAATCAGAATCCCGTCGACGTCTTCGCGGCGGTTGAGATCCGCAACGATCTGGAGAAGCTCTTCCGTCGTTGCGGTGGCCGCGGGAGTCAGCATCTCGGAGTAAATTCCGAGATCGGCGCAGGTCTTTACCTTGCTGCGTACGTAGATCTGCGAGGCGGGATCTTCGCCGACCAGAACAACGGCAAGGCCGGGCGTATACCCGGCTGCGCGCGCGGCAGCGATCTCTACGGCGACATCAGACTTGATGTCGTTTGCAATGGCAGAACCGCTCAGCACCCGCGGCGAAGTTGCAGCAGTTGGCATGACACCAGCATAGAGCGTTTCAGGTTTACTGTGCACCGCCAGAAATCCGCGACTGTTCTCTTTGAAGCGGAAACGGCATTCGGTACGCCGGCCCCTGTATTCCCGCAGTGCACTGGCGTGAAGCGCCACTTTGACAAGCAGTTGTGAAGGGCCCGCATCGGAAGAGGCTCTGAATCGTGTTCTCCGGTCCTCTTTCTCAACAAGCGTTGCAACCACTTTCGTACATATGACGTTCTAAACGAAGACCGCTTCGTTTCGATACGGCACCAAGAGCACTTCACGCCAAACCAGATGCAGTTGAAAAGGAGGCCCCCTGTGAGCGATTCCGACGATCGTACGTTTGTCGAAAGATTCACGCCGACCGACCTGCTGACTTTGCGCAAAGAGCTCCTGCAATCCGGAGTGGACTCCTTCCAGGCAGCGGAGATTGTGGCCAATTTCCTGAGCGGACGGGGATATGGCGTTTCGACCCACGAGGCGCGCACCGCTGCGTCTCGCATTGAATGCCCGGGATGCACGCCCGAGCATATTCAGCGGGAACTGGAGCGGGTCGCCTGGGTGATGTAGGCCCACGACCCCCAGGGGCGGGCCGAACACATCCGCCCGAACCGGCTTACTGCGTGATCTCGCCCTCTGGTTCATCCGTGGGCGAATCGATCTCTGCCTGAAAACCCTCCAGCATCCGCTCGAGAAAAGCAGCCTGATCCAGGTCTTTGCGCTGCAGAGACTCGGCGTGCACAATGTGCCGTGCCAGATCGGCGAGCACAATGCCCCAGGCGAACGGGTCTTCCCATGTCCCGGAGCGCAGACTTACATGCTGGCCCTGCTCTGCGATCCAGACTCGCAGCAGTTCGAAAGAGGCTTTGTCGCGGGTGGCCGCGGGCGGTGGATCGAGGAATTTGTTGTTAGCGGCCATCAAACGCTCCTTTCTGCCGGCGCACGCCGGGCTGGAAGCGAACCCGCTCCCACGGCTCCGCTGCGTGCAGAGCCAATACAGTCTTAGGATGCCATTGTTCCTGGAAATCGGGATGAGAACACAAACAGGGAGAGGCCCAATCTGGGCCTCTCCCTGAGTTAACTTGACGCGGCTCGATCAGGCAGCGGCCTTGCCCAGCTTGTCCTGCCAGGGATCGATGACGATCTTGGTCACCTGGTCCTGCTTATCACGCCACATCTTGTACATCTCCGGAACCTCTTCGATGCCCGCCCGGTGGGAGATGAGGAAGCTGGGATCGATCTTGCCGTCCTCGATCGACTTCAACAGCGGGCCCAGGTACTTGTGCATATGAGTTTGTCCCATGCTCATGTGAATGCCTTTACCAAAGGCTGCACCGAAGTTCACCTTGTCCAGCACGCCGCCATACACCCCGGGGATGGAGAGCGTTCCCCCTTTGCGAATGGCCTGGAAGGCCTGGCGCAGGACGAAGGGGCGATCGGTTTCAAGCAGGAGAGCTTGCTTGATCTTGTCATAGGCGCCGACCAGCGTATTGGAGTGGGCCTCCATGCCGACTGCATCGATGCAGCAGTCCGGTCCAATTCCGCCGGTGAGGTCTCGCAGCGCTTCCACCACCACCACATCGTTGTCGGTGTAATCGATGGTGGTGGCTCCGCAGTACTCGCGCGCCAGCTTCATGCGTTCGGGAAAGCGGTCGATGGCGATGACCTGCTCGGCGCCGAGCAGGTACGCGCTGGCTATGGCGAAGAGACCGACAGGACCGCAGCCCCAGACCGCAACCGTATCGCCCGGCTGGATATTGGCATTCTCCGCGCCCATGTAACCCGTGGGGTAAATGTCGGAGAGAAAGAGCACCTTCTCGTCGGGTAGATCGTTTTCAATCTTGATCGGACCCACATCCGCGAAGGGAACGCGGACATACTGCGCCTGACCGCCGGCATAGCCCCCGTATATATGCGAATAGCCGAAGAGCGCGGAACCGGAATAGCCGTACATACTCTCGGCAATTTGTGCGTTCGGGTTGGTGTTATCGCAGAGGCTCCACAGGTCCTTCTTGCAGAAGAGGCAGTTGCCGCAGGAAATGGTGAAGGGAACCACGACCCGGTCGCCCCGCTTCAGATTCTTGACCTGCGTGCCGACCTCCTCGACGACGCCCATGAACTCATGGCCCAGGATGTCGCCTGATTCCATGGTGGGGATATAGCCGTCGTACAGGTGAAGATCTGAACCGCAGATAGCGGTGCGTGTGATCCGGAGGATGGCGTCATGGGGATTGACGATCTTCGGATCGGGAACGGTGTGGACTTCGATGGACCCTTTGCCCATCCAGCAAACTGCTTTCATCGCGATGTCTCCGGCGCGCACGTGCGCCGATTCAGGTTGGAAGTGGGGAGGCGTTCAGCCCTTGGATCTGGCCAGAGGGATTCCGTCACGCCAGAATCGCGAACTCAAGTTCCGGCACGCCGGAACTGCGAACTCGCCACGCCGGAACTGCGAACTCAAGAGTTGGAGCGAACGCGAGCTAAGCCAGATTGCTGGTGCCCGGTGGAGTCGGATTGTTCTCACCGTACATCCGCTCTTTGAAGCCGCCGATGATGCCGCGAGGTCCGTGCGGGTTCTCGGCGACGGTGGGAATCTCACCGGCTTCGGCCAGCTGTTTGAAGTGGCGGAGGTCTTCAATCACGATCTGCCGGGGTGTGCGCTTGCTGACGGCCGCCGCGGCGTTGCCCAGCTTGCCGCCGGGAATCAAGGCGTGCTCTTGTAAGGTAACCCGTGTTCCGCGGCCGCCCGGCGCGGGCTCGAAGGTGACCTTACCCGACTCTTCAACACCTTCCGTGACCGACTTCCAGGCGATGGATTTACCAGGAACGTCTTCGATGATCTCGGAGTCATACTCCAGTTTTGGCGCCTTGGGATCTTCCGGATCCCCCAGAACCCAATGGCTGTCTTTCTCGCTGGTTGCGGTGACCGAAATCACAAACTCCTGCCAGCGTGGAGCGAACTCCACTTTGCGCCAGAGCTCATAAAGCTTCCGTGGATCCGCCAATATGGTCTGGACGGAGTGGGCGCGCATCTTGCCCGCATCCATGTCCTGGTGCATGGGGTTGAAGGAAGATCCCTTACCAGCGCCGGCAGGGAACACGGGCAGACCGGAGTCCACGCGGCCGATATACTCAGGCATTTTTGCCTCCGAGAGAAGTTGAATATCGCGTCTTCGCTCGGCGCGTCTGCAGCCTAGGATGTGGAACGGGTGTAAGACGATGCCTGCTAAAGACGCACGAGGCGGCACGTTTGGCGCGGATAACGCTGCGCGGG
>CAXUIM010000010.1:14389-22910 GCA_964250885.1 uncultured Acidobacteriaceae bacterium
GGAGCCCCACCGTATTCGGAGTAGTCCAGACGCTTCTTGAAGGCAGTGAAGGCCTTGCGGGAGAGCAGGGCCCCTACCTGCGAGGTCACAGTCGACTTCAGGCTCTGGCGCAGCGAGGATCGCACCAGCCGGACCAGACCTTCGCTGGTCTTGAGTGCGACGTTGCCGACAAATCCGTCGCAGACGATGACATCGGCCTGACTGTTGTAGAGATCACGGCCTTCAACATTGCCGAGGAACTGCATTCGCAACCCGGCTTGCGCCAGATCGCGCAGCAAGGGCAGCGTGTCGCGGGTCAGGGAGTTGCCCTTGGTCTCCTCCTCGCCGATGGAGAGCAGACCGAGCCGCGGATTCGCCACATGCAGCACATCCCTGGCGTATATGTGGCCCATTACGGCAAACTGCACCAGGTTTTCCGGATCGCAGTCCACGTTGGCGCCGACGTCGAGTAGAACGCACGGAGCACCCGAGGTGGTGGGCAACACAGCGGCCAGCGCGGGCCGGTCCACGCCGGAGAGCGACCCCAGCACCATCTTGGCCGTGGCCATGGCGGCGCCGGTATTACCGGCGGTGAGAAAGCCCGCGGCGCGGCCTTCGCGCACCATCTTGAGGCCGACACGCATGGAGGAGTCGCGCTTGGAACGCACGGCCTGCGCCGCCTTGTCTTCCATGCTGATCCATTCGCTGGCCTGCACCAGGAAGACGGGCGGCCGTTGGTCTTTGGGGTAGCCTTTCAGGCAGGCTCGCAACTTGGGCCGCAGCAACTCTTCCGGACCCACGAGGTGCACGCGAACATCCAGAGACCGGCAGGCCAGAAGGGCGCCACGGATCTCCGGCTCGGGAGCCTTGTCGGACCCCATGGCATCGAGAACGATGTCGATCGGCATCAGCTGAAGGAAGCGAACAAAGTACAGGTGACTTTCGGACAGCAGGAGGAAATTCGTCTCCAGTCGCAACAAAAAGCTGCTGGCTTCTCAGAAAAGCCTCAAAGGCATCTCTTGCTGGGACGGAGAACAAAGCCGTTCGCGGAAGGTTAGCGCGATAACAGGGTTAAGCGTGCCTCGGGAGCGGTGTGCAGGTTGACTTTCTTGAAAAGCCACTTGCGGTCCACGGCCCTGGGTACAGCAACCCTGATATTGCCCTAGGCCGCGTCTTTGACGGGAGTCACCACGCGCCCCTTGTACTCGCCGCACTTTTTGCAGACCTGGTGAGACATCTTCTTCTCACCGCAGTTGGGGCAATCAGAGGTGCCGGTGGGGGTCAGGAAGTCGTGGCTGCGGCGCTTGGCGGTGCGTTGCTTGCTGTGGCGCCGTTTCGGATTAGGCATGGGTTACCTCTCAACAATAGTGAGCCGCCAAGCAATGCTTAGCGGCCAGAAAATCTGGTTGCGGCGGCTGAGGAAACGCGGGGCTTGCTCAGGTCTTGAGGTTCGCGGCGAATCCGGCCAGCACGGCCAACCGGGGATCGGCAGGCCGTTCATCGCACCCGCAGTGAGTCAGGTTACGATCGGCGCCGCAATGCGGACAAAGACCCTTGCAGTCCTCCCGGCAGAGTGTACGTCCGGGCAGGGTAAACAGCACCTGCTCGCGCACGGCATCCTCCAGCAGAAGCCCGCTTTCTTCATAATACCCGATTTCGGTCTCGTCTTCCGTAATCGCCCGCTCGCCGGTCTGGGCATCGACCCCGCCGGGGCGAAAAATTAGATCGAAGGAGCCGGCGAGCGGATGCTGGACCGGTTCCAGACAGCGGGCGCAGAGCTGTTCGAAGTTGCCTTCAAAATGTCCGCGCAGGCGGATGTCGTCCACGAACTCGCGCGGACCCCGGTGCTCGACAATCAGCTCCGCCTGGCCCTTTACCGTCAGCGGTCCAACTTGTTGTATATCGGGAGCGTAGTCGATGATGCCGGCAGGGATCGATTCTTCCAGCGGAAGCGGTTCGTCGACCAGATGTGCGGGGAGGATCAGCATAGTTTTAAGGGTAGGGCTCCGGGAACAGCCCGTCAATCCAGTCCAGCCGACGGGAATCGGCCCGGGTTCCGGAACGATTTCGAGCTGTAGCGGAGAGTTTGCCAGGACGGTCTTCCTAGGCGAATAGCCGGATGGCCGCAATGCCCGCGGCGCCCGCCGCAAGGCAGGCTGCGATGTTTTCTTGGGTGACGCCACCCAGGGCGAGCAGCGGGGTGTGACCGGCCTGGAGGCTCGCCCGGTTCAGCATCTCCAAACCCTGTCCCTGGTGGACTCTTTGGCCATTCACGCTCTTCTCAAACACCGGCCCGAACAGAATCAGATCGACTTCCGCCTCCGCCGCGCGCTGCACCTCTTCGAGGTTGTGGCAGGAGATGCTGATGAGGGGTGCAGGCCGTTGCGCGGCCGCAAAGAACCGCCGCACCTGTGCCGCGTTCAGCTCCCCAGGGCCCGAGGTGAGATGGACGCCGTCGGCATGAGCCGCTGCCGCAATGTCAGGGCGGCCGTTGATCAGCAGCCGGATACAGGGTTTGCTCTCTCCGGCCCCGGATTTCAGGATCTGGCTCATGTTCCTGGCCAGCGCCAGGAGAGACTCGTCCGGCAGGTGTTTCTCGCGGAGTTGGACGAAGTCGATCCGATCCCGCGCCCAGGCCGCCGCTTGGGCGCTGAGGGTCAGCGTGGTCGGCGCGTGGTCGGTTTCAGCAGCGCTGCTTCCGGAGGTTATGGCATAGCGGATCACATTCCAAAGTTTAGAGCCGAGTTCCTGTTCGCTGAATCTGTTGGCTTAATCGGCTCGGTTGGACCGCCTCTTCCGCCTATGGACTACAAGGCTGGACGCCAGGCGCACACGCTGCTCCGGACGAACATCGCTCCGCCGATCTCCTGCTGGGCTCCTGCCGCGGCGGTGCTAATTTTTTCGCGGGCCCGTTCCTCCCTTGCCACGGGCCTGGGGCCGCCGAACAGAGTAATATTTTGGGGTCGGAACAGGAGTTTGCTGCCGCAGGGCGGATGGGATGGACCATCATGCCTTCGCTGAGCCACTGATGTGTCTTTGCAGGAGCCAAGAGCTCAACATCAGCCTGGCGGTGAATCGATCATCCCAGCAAACGTCCACAGGTTCGACGCCGATAAACTATACCGGAGCGGCTCAGCTTGAACTCAGGCTGGCCATTCGCAACCACGGTTTATTTACCTAGGTCACAGAACCGGATTGGAATGCTATGCAGCTTTGGAACGACTATGAAGGCAAGACCATCGCAGAGGTTTTCTCCCTGGGGCCGCTGCTACGACCGGAGGGCCGCAGCGCCCTCTTCCTGCTCGCCGGCGGCGCGGAGGCTCCCGCCGTCATTCGCCTGACCGAGGCGCTCAACGACGAATGCCAGATGCTGGAGTGCTGGCAGCGTGTGACCGAGGTCAGACAAGAGAATCTGGTGCGGATCAAACGCTTCGGTCAGACCAACTTCGAAGGCACACCGCTGACCTATGCCGTGATGGAAGTCACGGACGCAAATCTTGCGGACATTCTGAAGGAACGTCCCCTGACCTACCCCGAGGCGATGCAGGTCGCGACCAGTGTCGCGGCCGCACTCACGGCGCTGCATGCCAAAGGGCTGGTCCATGAGCACATCTACCCGGTCAATGTTCTCGCGGCGGGCGAGACGGTGAAGCTCCGCACCGATTGCGTGAGAGAGATCATCGTCGACCCGGATCATACAACCCAGGCCGAGTACCTGGAGATCAAGCGGCGCGACGTGCAGGACTTCGCCAGCTTGCTGCTGCAATCGCTGACCCTGGAGAAGAAACTCAGCCCCACCACACGGCTTCCGGCGCCCTTCGATGCAGTTGTTGCCAACGGCTTGAACGGCGCGTGGGGATTACCTGAGATCTCCGCGGCCCTGAACCCGCCTGGCGCCGCGGCCGCGCCTGGGTCGGCCCGTGCGGGTACGCAGGGATCGCCAGCGGCGCGCGCGCAGACCGGTGCCACGCAGCGTTCCGATACCGCTTCCGCGGCCCGCGCTTCAAGTCCGAATCTGGCTCTGCGTCTGAGTTCGTTCGATTCGGACGGCGCCGAAGGTCCAAACCGGCAGAGAGTGCTTCTGTGGTCGGGCGGCGTCTGCGTCCTTCTGCTGATCCTCACCCTGATGCTCCACCTGTTCCATCACAAGGCTCCGGCCGCGGCGGTTTCACGGGCGACCGTCGCACCCGCGGCGGCTTCACAGGCGGCAGGAACAACGGCCGCAAGGGCAGCTGGTGCAGGCTCCGCCAGCGCCGTCACTACCGGGCCCGGCGCAGGCGCCCTGACATCCGCCGGGAACGGACCGGGAGAGAATGGACCGGGGGAGAACCGGCTGGCGGTGACCGCTCACATGCAGGCCGGATGGTACGTCATCGCGTACACCTACAACCACGAAGACCAGGCCTGGAAGAAGGTCGCCTCTATCCTCAAGCGGCACTCTTCACTGCATCCGGAAGTTGTGGCTCCCAGTGGGCATGCTCCCTTTCTCATTGCGTTAGGCGGAGCGATGAGCCGCAGTGAGGCGGAATCAGCCTTGCGGAGTGCGCGTCGTGCGGGTATGCCCCGCGACACCTTCGTTCGAAACTATCGCGCCAGCTAACAATCCTGTTGCAGGTTTGAAGCGGAGCCCCAGCATGAGCTCCAATTCGGCTAATGAAACCGACGCTCCTGGACACTTCCGTTGCACAGGAAGCAGGAGAGATGCTCTAAGCAGGAACTATTGAACGCAGGATCCGGACCGGCTGGACCATGCCGGTCCGGATCCGGTATGCCCAGACAATATGCTGTTTGGGACGCCGGGTGACCTCGATCAAGTTCGCGCAGGTTTCAGGACGCGCACCCTCCTGCGTGACCGGAGGAGGCTCCGCGTTTCCCACATAATTTGTTGCCCATGTACCTGTCGATACGCGCGCCCGCTTTGGCTGTCCTGTAGCCGAACCTGCAGACAAACAGGTCTATGATAGGGACGGATCCCTGAATTCACTCGATTCGCCGCCCGAACGGTCCGGGAACTTAAAGCAGGAGACGCACTCGACGCCTATGGCCAGTGTTTACGACCTTCTCGTGATCGGCTCCGGCCCAGCAGGGCAGCGAGCGGCTATCTATGGCGCGAAGATGGGCAAGAAGGTCGCGCTGGTGGAGATGCGTGAAGTTGTCGGCGGAGCCTGCATCAACACGGGCACCATCCCGTCCAAGACCATGCGCGAGGCCGTGCTGCACCTGTCCGGGTACAACTACAAGTCTATTTACGGAATGAACTACCGGGTGAAGGAACGCATCACGATGGCGGATCTCGCCTTCCGCGTGCAGCACGTCATCAAGACGGAGATCGATGTAACCGAGGCACAGCTCTCGCGCAATAACATCGAGATGCTGACCGGCGTAGCCAGCTTTGAGGATCCCACCCACGTCCGGGTGAGCAACACCAAAGGCGCCAACGTGTACGAGGCGAAGAACGTGCTGATTGCCACCGGCACCAAGCCGGCCAGCTCGCCTAAAGTCCCGATCAACGGAACATCCATCGTCAACTCGGACCTGGTGCTGAACCTCCCCACGCTGCCGCAGACCATGATCATCGTAGGGGGCGGCGTGATCGGTGTGGAGTATTGCTGCATGTTCGCCGCGCTGGGCGTGCGGGTGACGCTCATCGAGCGCCGTCCCCGGCTGCTGGAGTTCGCCGATCAGGAGATTATCGAGGCCTTGAGTTACCACCTGCGCGATGCCCGCGTGACCATGCGGCTGAACGAAGAGGTGGAGTCCGTGGAAGAGATCGATGGCAAAGTCGTGGCCAATCTTGAATCGAAGAAGAAGCTGCAGGGCGATGGATTGCTGTACGCCGTCGGACGCCAGGGCAACGTCGACGAGCTCAACCTTGCCAATGCGGGCATTGAGGCCGACGCGCGCGGCCGCATACCGGTGGACAAGGACTTTCGCACCAAGTGCCCCGCCGTGTTCGCCGTGGGCGACGTAATCGGATTCCCGTCGCTGGCCTCGGTCTCCATGGAGCAGGGCCGCATCGCCGCCGCGCGAGCTTTTGGCGACAACAGCATTGTTTCCAATCCCAGCTTCTATCCCTACGGGATCTACACGATCCCGGAGATCAGCTTCATCGGCAAGACCGAGGAGCAGTTGACGGAAGAGGACGTGCCGTACGAGGTAGGGGTGGCTTATTATCGCGAGATTGCACGCGGACAGATTCGGGGCGACACCACGGGCCGCTTGAAGATCATCTTCCACCGCGAAACCCACGCTCTGCTTGGCGTTCACATCATCGGCGAGGGAGCCAGCGAGCTGCTACACATCGGGCAGGCGGTCATGGCGTTGGGCGGGAAGCTGGACTACTTCGTTGAGACGGTTTTCAACTACCCTACCCTTGCCGAGTGCTATAAGGTCGCCGCCTTCAATGGCTTGAACCGCGTCGCGCGCCTGGATTAGAGCATTTCTCCTGCACCGGAGGGCCGGCAGGATCCTCTTGACTTTGAGAGAACATGCCGGATCCGAGGCGATTACAGGGCCATTTTCGAGAGAAGACAACCCTCCCGCACCAGAGCCGATTTGACGACTGCGGGTTGCGCCAGATATTTTCGCAAAGCTATACGGGGAGCTTGGTTTATATTTTTCAGTCGGAGGCAGCCGCATATATGAAGCAGAGCGGGACGGTCATAAGCGGTAGCAGGATGATCGGAGTGATTCTGAGCGAGCGCATCTATGCCGGTCTGATTGTGGACCATGCGGTGGTCGGCAAACTGCTGAACGCGCCCGCTACGGTCGGGCCTCTGGATGTAGAGGACGACGACTCGCTGATCGTAATGCCGACCGATGCGCTGATATCGGCCACCTGCGACCTCATCATCGAGCTCGCTCAGGGCAGCACGGAGACTCTGGCGGCGATTGGCGTGGCGCTGCCGGGATATGTCCGTCAGGGAGTGGTGGAAGAGGCTCCGAATCTGCCCCAGTTGAAGGGAGCGCGGGTGCAGGAACTGCTCTCGGCGGGGCTGGCCAGCCGCGGCGTCGAGGCGCCGGTCAGCGTATTCAACGATGCCGACGCGATCGCGGCGGGGCTGGCGTCGGTACACGGCCGGCTCAACGAGTTCATCCGGGTGTGGACCCTCGGCACGGGTATCGGTTACGGCGTGTATCCGTTGTCGGACGGGGTGTGGGAGGGTGGTCATAGCGTGATCACCCTGGACGACAAAGAGAACTACTGCGGGTGCGGCGGCCGGGGTCATCTGGAGGGAGTCATGGGGCACCGTGCCATGCGCCTGAGGTTCCTGGATCTGGAGCCGGAGGAGGTCTTCGAGGCCGCGAATCGCCACAATCCGGACCCTCGCTGCCTGAAGTTCAAACGCCTGTGGCACCGTGCGCTCGCGGCGGCGACCGCGACCGCGATTCACTTCCGGGGACCAGGGCGCTTCTACATCACCGGCTACAACATCCGGTTCCTGGACCTGAACATGCTGAAGGACTATATGCACCAGATGGTGAAGATGAGCCCCTTGCAAAGTTACGCGCTGGAGGTGGTCGAGGATGAGCAGCAGGTTCGTATCATCGGAGCCGCCGTTGCCGCCCAGGAGGCTCTCGGGCGCTGATGGAGCTCTTCCGGGACGGCTCGCGAACCGGTTTGAGAACGCGCCTATTTCTGGCACTGCGCGCAGTAAACCGTGGTGCGGCCGCCCACCACAATCTTCTTGAGCGGCAGGGCGCAAACTTTGCAAAGCTCGAAGGCCCGGCCGTAGACCATGTGCTGGAGCTGAAAGAAACCGCGGACGCCATCGGCGTCGACGTAATCGGAGACCGACGAGCCACCCAGCTGGATGGCCTGCGCGAGGACCTGCTGCAGCGCAGCGTGCAAGCGTGCCAACTCGGCTCGCGTGAGACGGCCGGCCCGCCGGCGCGGTCGGATCCCGGAGCGGAAGAGGCTCTCATCCGCGTAGATATTGCCTACGCCATGCAGGATGGATTGATTGAGCAGCGCGGCTTTGATGGCCAGCTTGCGGCCGTGGAAGAGCCGGGCGAACTCCGCGGCCGAGAGCGTTGTCGGTTCGGCGCCCGGGCCGGTATAGCCGCCCGCACCGGCATCCTGCCGGGTCAGAACGGAGAGGCGGCCAAAGCGGCGCGGATCGACGAAGCGGAGTTCGCGCCCATCCCCTAGCGAGAGCACAGCGTGGGTATGCGCCGGAAGCGGAACCTCAGGCTGCGAGACCAGAAGCCGGCCGGTCATGCCGAGATGCACAAGGAACTGGGCCGGGGGGCGAGCCGCGTGGCCCAGGTCGGCGACGATGGTCTTGCCGACACGCCGTACACGCTCGATGCGCGCGCCGGTCAGCGCCTCGACGATCTCAGGCTCGGGAGACTTGAAGGTCTGGGGCTTGCCACTGGTCCAGACGCGGACGATGCGCTGGCCGCGAACGCGCGCATCCACGCCGTTGGCAACCGTTTCGACCTCAGGAAGTTCCGGCAATACAAGTGGCTCCAGCTTCGCAGTATAAAATGGCTTATGGGCGCGAGCGAGAGCAAATCGCCTGTCTCTGTAAAGCGGGAT
>CAXUIM010000010.1:23010-27269 GCA_964250885.1 uncultured Acidobacteriaceae bacterium
TCTGTGAAGCGCCGGCTTTTTTTCAAAACCGGCTATCAAGGTTGTGACTCGCTCTACACCAACAGGCAATCGGCTCTACCTGGCTGTGCGCACTTCCCCCAAGCTGTTTTTCCGGAGCCACTTCCGTCGTGAGTCAGTCGAAAAGCAAGCGTCCGTCCGCCGTCATCCTGGGAGCCCAGTGGGGCGATGAGGGCAAGGGCAAAATCGTCGATGTTCTCAGCGAGAAATTCGACATCGTGGCCCGCTATGCGGGCGGCCACAATGCCGGCCACACGGTCATCATCCACGGCAAGAAGTTTGTTCTGCAGCTGATTCCCTGTGGCGTTCTGCGGCCGGCGTGTAAGGGGGTTATCGGCAACGGAGTCGTGCTCGACCCCATGGCCTTTCTCGGCGAGGTGAAGAAGCTGAAGGATGCCGGGCTGCCGATCGATGGCCAGCTGTTCGTCTCCAACCGGGCGCAGGTGATTCTGCCCTACCACCGCATGATCGAGCTGGCGGCGGAGACCGCTCCGGGGCGCCAGACCATCGGGACCACGCGGCGCGGCATCGGCCCAGCGTATGAAGACAAGATTCACCGCAACGGACTTCGGGTGGTGGATCTGCTGAACAGCTCTTTGCTGCGAACGCACATCAACAACGCCTGTCATGAGAAGAATACGATTGCGCATGCTCTGTTCGGCACCGAGCCGCTCGATCCCAAGCAGATGTACGAGGATTATGCGCGGGCGGCCGAGCAGGTCGCGCCGTTCGTCACCGATACGGCGTATCTGCTGAACAACGCGCTGGAACAGGGCCAGAACGTCATGTTCGAGGGCGCCCAGGGGGCTCTGCTGGACATCGATCACGGAACGTATCCCTTTGTGACCAGCTCGTCAGCGACCGCGGGTGGAGCGGTGACGGGTACAGGTGTCGGCCCGACGAGGATCGGCACCGTGATCGGGGTTACCAAAGCCTACGTGACGCGGGTGGGCGAGGGGCCCTTTCCCACCGAGATCGAGACCCACGCCGGCGACCTGCTGCGAGCACGCGGACAGGAATACGGCGCGGTTACGGGGCGGCCCAGGCGCTGTGGCTGGTTGGATATTCCGCTGCTGCGCTACTCCAACATGATCAACTCGACCGAATGGCTGGTCATCACCAAGATGGACGTCATGGATGAGTGCGCGGAGATTCCGGTCTGTACCGGCTACAAGATCGATGGCCGAACCACAGACGTGGTTCCGGCAGACGTTCGCGGCTTGAAGTCGATCCAGCCGGTTTATACGACGCTGAAAGGCTGGATGAGCTCCACCGAGGGAATCACCGAGTTTGACCGGCTGCCGAAAGCCGCCCAGGATTATATGCAGTTCATCGAACGCGAGAGCGGCGCCAAGATCGGCATGATCTCGACAGGACCGGACCGGGTCCAGACCATGACCCTTCCGGGTTTCGAGGCCATGCTCGGATAGCCGAACCAGACCGCACAGCTTGCAGCGCAGGGATCCGCGGCTGCCCGCGATCCGATCCAGAAGCAGGAACTGAAGGTCAGGCCATGATCAGCTTTACGGTACGAATGACGTTTCGCCCCGAGGACCGCGAGGAGATCGCCGCGATTCTGCGGGAATTGACCGTCCTTTCACGCCAGGAGGAGGGTTGCGTGCACTACATCCCGCACGCGATCGAGAGCAACCCGGACACGATCCTGATCTATGAGCAGTATCGCGATGAGGCTGCCGTGGAGCACCATCGCGGCACGGAGCACTTCGCGAGGTTTGCCGAGGGCGGCCTGTACCAGAAGATGCTGGAACGCTTCAAGGAGAGCCTGACGGCTCTGGCGTGAGCACCGCGGGAGCGCCAAATCGCGTGCGTCTCACCTGCGGCCGATGCATGCGTCCAATTTGGGAGTGGAGTGGTTCTTCCGGGGAGCGTTTTCGAGGTTTTGGCTTTGACGTGTCCTCAAGCTCCGGTCTAAGATCCGCCCATGCAGCTCTTTATGCCGAAGCGCCTTGTTGTGATTCTGTCTGCCGCGCTGCTGACAGCGATGCCGCTCTCGATCCGCTGTCAACCCGGCGCCGTGCCCCGTGAGCACAAGCACGTGGAGCGTGCCCAGGTGGAAGCGCTGGAGATGCAGTGGCGGCAGGCGCAGCTGTCCGAAGATGTCGCGGCGATGGACAAGCTGCTCTCAGACGACTATCTGGGGATCAACTCCACCGGAGAGGTGGCCACCAAAGCTCAGCAGCTGGATCACATGCGTACGCGGCGGCTGGTCATCGACAAGCTGGACATCTCCGATCTGAAAATCAAACTGATTGGTCCGATTGCGATCGTCACATCACTGGCGCAGATTGACGGCGTCTCCGACGGTGCGCCCCTGAATGGAAGCTTTCGCTACACGCGCGTATATCAGCGGCTGCCCAGCGGAAGTTGGAAGATTACCAACTTTGAAGCGACGCGGATCCCGCACACTCATTACAGCGGTCCACCGTCGACCGGACAGCAATAAGCGCTGGCGATTACCGGATTTCTTTGCAGCTGACGAGAATCTCCAAGTGCCGTTTTCACTGGAACGGCCAACGACGTCCGAGGCTTGGCCGTATACCTGGAGGGGACCTACACTAACGAAATCTCCGCCTTGCCCAGGGGTTCGCAGGCGACGTCGCAGGCTCCTTGTGAAGGAAAGTGGCGCCGCCCCGGCTGGCCCGTTCCCTCCGGAGTTCACTCCGGAGGGTTAGACTAAGGCAGCAAAACGACCAGGAACAGTGGGGCGTGATCTCCAGGAGCAAAGGCCAGCAACAGCACAGAATGGGGAAGTCAGGCAGAGGTGATGCAATCAGGCTACGTGGGCCTGTTTCACCGCGATGGACGCGGCGTCGGCGCTTTTGCGCAGACCTTTGGTTACATTGAGGCCGAAAACCCGCCGCATCAAGGATCGGGTTCCCCCGGTCAGCCGGGCGTCTTCCGGTTCTTGGAAAAGCTGGTTTTGCATGTGAGAGGTCATGGCAGCGAATCGCGATCCTGGATCTACCGCTCCATCCTGCGGCTGACGCAGAACCTTGGATTCGGAGTTCGGCAGTCTGCTGGCCCGACCGATACGCCGGGAGGCAAATGTCAGGTCAGCAGAAGAGTCCTTTAATTCGTCGCCAGGCGCCCAGGGCTGGGCCCTCCACTTGAATGAGGTCTGATTCGCCACGGCACTCTCCCTTCCCAAAGCTCAACCACGTTTTTGATGTCGATCGAGAGTATCAGGTTGTCCGTGGTCTGAATTAGCTGGCAGGAGTCGATGAGTGGCCGGGTTGTAGAGCACTCACGGGAATAATCCCGCGTCGCAGCTCTTCTGGAGTCAGCACTGCTCTTCTGGAGTCAGCACAGCTCTTCAGGGGTGAGCACAGCTCTTCTGGAGTTAGCACAGCTCTTCAGGGGTGAGCGCAGCTCTTCAGGGGTGAGCGCAGCTCTTCAGGGGTTAGCGCAGCTCTTCCAGTTGCATCGGCGGCATCGCCGCGGGGGAATGAGCCGATACTTGGCACGACCGCACACCGGCTGCTCCCTGACGCTACGCCGGCGAAGCAGGTCGCGCGGGGCCTGGATTGGCGGGGTCCGGTTCGAGGGTGTCGGCGGCAAGTGCCGTGCGCAGCTTCCGCCAGGATTCGTTGAGCATCTCGGGGAGGATGCGCGTCTCTGCCAGCACGGACATGTAATTGCTGTCAGCCAGCCAGCGCGGCACAGCATGCAGGTGCAGGTGATCGGCTATGCCGGCGCCGGCGGCCTGGCCCAGGTTCAAGCCGACGTTCAGGCCGTCCGGCCGATACGCGGATCGCAGCACACGCTCGGCACGGCGGGTGAGCCGCATCAGATCGTCGGCTATGGCGAGAGGCAGCGCAGCCAGGGACGACTGATGAGCGTAGGGAACGATCATCAGGTGACCACTGTTATACGGAAATGCGTTGAGAACGACGAAGCAGGTGAGCCGGCGCTCCAGGATGAGGACCGCAGCCTCCGCCTGCTCACGAGCCATGCCGTTGCCGACGGCGAAATCGACGGCGGCGATCATGTTACAGAAGACGCAACCGAAGTCGCCGGGCCATGCAGCCAATGCCTCCGGAACACCGCGCGGGCGCGGCGGCTGGCGTTCCTGCCCAGCCGGAGAAGCAGCACGGGTGACGTAGCCATAGCGCCACGGCGTCCAAAGGCGGTCCATTGATCCAGTATAGGGTGCCGTTCTCTGCAATCAGGCCAAAAAACCCCTGGGGCCGCACCGAAACGGCAGATTGCACGGCGCCGTT
>CAXUIM010000010.1:27369-29745 GCA_964250885.1 uncultured Acidobacteriaceae bacterium
GAGTGCGGCAAGGTGAGCGGGTGTCCTTATTGGCCTACGCTTCATTGACCGAGGTTCTCTGCACTGCTACACTTTTGATTGAGCTCCTGTGCGCGGGATCCAGTCGCAGCCGCTCTTCTAATGCTTCACCTCACTCCCGCTTACATCATCGCTTAGGACACTCCCGTTCGGGAGGCAAGCTCATTGCCGTCCGATATCCTGCAGTGATAATGCGGTGAAGAAGCTGAGAGTGAATGACTGGATTTCGGAGCAGCTTTATCCATGGCCGATCACGACCACTATTCTTTTGATCACGAGAGCACAGCCCTGAACACGACATTGGAACCGACCACGCCTGAAATGACGACCGAGCCCTCGGCGTCTCCCGATCTTTCCTCCAACCCCTCCATTGAGGCGAATGCAGTCGCGTCGAGCACACCAACTCAACCGGCTGCTGCGCCGGAGCCGTCGCTCACGAACGGCGCGGCCGAGGCTGCACACCCGGCGACGAGTGTAGCCACGAGCGACGAGCCCGAGTACGATGCCGACGATTTCGCCAAGGCACTGGAGAGCTTCGATCGGGAGCAGGCGGCTGAGACCGCAACAGCGCAGTCATTGACGACCGAGGAGGCTGTTGTTACCGGCACCGTTGTCAAGATCACCGACAAGTACGCGGTGGTGGACATCGGGTTGAAGTCGGAAGGGTTGATTCCGCTCGAGCAGGTGCTGGACCACAACCAGACTCCCAAGTTCAACGTTGGCGACGTTGTCGAGGTGGTCGTGGAGCGCGAGGAAGCGGAAGGCGGCTACCTCGTCAGTTACGAAAAGGCATTGCGCCACAAGGTCTGGGACAAGCTGGAAGAAGCGGCCACGACTAAGACTCCGGTAAAGGGGACCGTGTTGTCGCGCGTGAAGGGCGGCTTGACGGTCGACATCGGCATCAAGGCGTTCCTCCCGGGCTCGCAGGTAGAGGTGCGCCCGGTCCGTAACCTGGACGGCTACATTGGCACAGAGATCGAAGTCCGCGTCATCAAGCTGAACAAGAAGCGCGGCAATGTGGTTATCTCCCGCAAGGAGATCCTGGAAGAAGAGCAGAACGCCAAGAAATCGGTGACGCTGGCCACCCTCGAGGAGGGCGCGGTCTTTACGGGTGTGGTCAAGAACCTGACCGACTACGGAGCGTTCGTCGATATGGGCGGCCTTGACGGCCTGTTACACATCACGGACATGAGCTGGGGGCGGCTCACGCATCCCCGCGATCTGGTCAACGTGGGCGACGAGATCCAGGTGAAGGTGCTCAAGTTCGATAAAGACAAGCAGCGCGTCTCTTTGGGATTCAAGCAGCTGACGCCCGACCCGTGGCTGGATGCGATCGAGCGCTATCCGGTGGGAGCGCACGTTCGGGGCCGGGTTCTTTCCGTGACTGACTACGGCTCGTTCGTCGAGTTGGAGCAGGGCATCGAAGGCTTGGTGCATGTCTCGGAGATGACCTGGTCCAAGCGCATGAAGCATCCCTCCAAGCTGGTCAAGCCGGGGGATGAGGTGGACACAATTATCCTTAGCGTGAATCCCACCGACCGCCGTATCTCGCTGGGTATGAAGCAGCTCCAGGACAATCCCTGGGAGGCGCTTGAGGATAAGTATCCCGTGGGCGCGGTGATCGAGGGCCGGGTTCGCAACCTGACCGACTTCGGAGCCTTCATCGAGATCGAGGACGGAATTGACGGCCTGGTGCACGTCTCCAACCTGAGCTGGACCAAGCGCATCAAGCACCCTTCCGAAGTCTTGAAGAAGGGTGAGAAGGTGAAGGCTGTGGTTCTGGGTGTCGAGCCCGAAAACCGCCGCCTCTCACTCGGCATCAAGCAGATGCAGCCGGACGTCTGGGACACGTTCTTCGCGCAACATCGCGTGGGCGACGTGATCAAAGGCAAGGTTCTGCGCACCGCGCAGTTCGGCGCCTTTGTCGAGATTGCCGAAGGCGTGGAAGGGCTGTGCCATGTCTCCGAAGCAGTGGATGAGCACGGGAAACAGATCAACCTGGAAGTGGGCGACGAGCACGAGTTCAAGATCGTCAAGATGAACCAGGAAGAGAAGAAGGTGGGTCTATCCATCAAGGCCGTTGGCGAAGAAGCCAGCCGCGCCGAGGTGGAAAGCTACAAGGAGTCGGTAAAGGGCAGCAAGGGCAAGGGACAGGGCAATAGCAGTTCCAACTCTTCCTCCTCGTCGACCACCCTTGGAGACCTGCTGAACTGGAAACGCGCGGAGCGCGAAGACCAGGAGTAGAAGACCAGGAGTAGAAGATCAGGACTGGAATATCCGGAAGCCGCCGCCCCACGCGGCGGGGGGGATAGTTTTGGAGGGGCGGGATGTGCATGGGGAGGGGGGCGCAAAATGAAG
>CAXUIM010000010.1:29755-31444 GCA_964250885.1 uncultured Acidobacteriaceae bacterium
CTCCCCAGGAGGCGGCTTCCATCGTTTGCGAGGAGCCGTATCTCCTTCGGCAGGGTCTCCAAATCTCAAGGGGAAATCTGTGGTTATCCCAAGCTGCTCCTGCCGTATGGTTCTGCTCGTCTTAGGCATTAGATCCTGGCCGTCGATGTAGGGTTCGTGTCCACCCTCGGGCGGTTGAGCCCAGCGCAATGGTATCCTCCATCCGATGCGCCTCTTCGTTGCTCTTCTCCTGCTGATTTCTGCAGCTCCCCCGTGCACCGCACTCTGTCAGATCCCAGCCGCCGGCAACGGCCAAATCGCGGCCGCGGTGGAGAAGGTGATGCACGACAGTGGCGTGCCCTCCGCCTCGGTCGGCATCGTCCAGAATGGCCAGATCGTATACACGCACGCTTTTGGGCTGGCGCGCGTCGACCCGCCGCTGATCGCGGACGCGTCGATGGCCTATCCCATCGGCTCGATCTCCAAGCAGTTCACGGCCACCGCGGTTCTGCTTCTGCAGCAGGAGGGCAAGCTTTCGCTCAATGATCCGGTGAGCCGATTCTTCCCGGAACTGACACGTGCACATGACGTGAAGATCCTCAACCTGCTGACCCATACATCCGGGTACCAGGATTACGCGCCGCAGGATTACACGATTCCAGCCTGGGAGTTGCCCGGCGACCCACTGCAGGTAGTGCACGAGTTCGCCGGCAAGCCGCTGGACTTCGAACCGGGGACGCAGTGGCAGTACTCCAACACCAACTTTGTTCTGGCCGCGCTGATCGTGCAGAAGGTTTCGGGCGAACCGTTCGCGCGCTTCCTGCAGGAGCGCGTCCTCGGGCCGGCCCACCTGGAGCACGTGCTGAATCTCAATAGCCAGCGAGACGAATTGAGGGTGACCGGTTACCTGCGCAATGCGCTGGGGCCGCTGCGGCCCGCTCTGCTGGAGGCGCCCGGTTGGTACTTCGGCGATGGCGATCTGGCGATGCCGGTCGCCTCGCTGCTGACGTGGGATCTGACCTTCATCAACCGCAGCCTGCTCAGCGAGGCGAGCTATAGAGAGATGGAAACGCCGCTGCTGCTTGAGGATGGCAAGGATTCCTACTATGGACTGGGCGTGGACGTGCGGCCGGTCGATGACAAGCGAGCGATTGAGCACTCCGGCGAGGTTGGGGGGTTCGTATCCGAGAACATCGTTTTCCCCGATGATCATGCAGCAATCGCGGTGCTGACGAATCAGGAGGCGTCGGATGCGGCGGCTGAGATTGCGAAGGCTCTCACTCCGATAGTACTGGGTATCTCCTCGGCTGTGGCCAAGCCGGACTCCTTCGCACCCCAGTTGCGGGTCATTATGACTGAACTGGAAGCTGGCAGGATGGACCGGTCGCTCTTCACTGCGGACGCGAATGCGTACTTCAGCAAGGTTGCCCTGGGAGATTTCCAGTCGAGCCTGGCCCCGCTGGGCGCCGTTACGACGGTACAGCAAGCATTCGATGCACTCCGCGGAGGCATGCAGTTCGACGAGTATCGTGTCAGCTTTTCGAGCGGCGAGGCCGTCCTGGTGACGGTCTACCGGATGCCCGACGGCAAGATCGAGCAGTTGCTGGTTGTAGGCAAAGCGTGACGCTCCCGGGGAGCAGGGATCACAGCCCGGCCTAGAGCATTTTTGCTTTTACCGTGAACTGGAATCAGGCGTGCAGTGTCGTTTTT
>CAXUIM010000011.1:0-13715 GCA_964250885.1 uncultured Acidobacteriaceae bacterium
GCAAACCTCATCTGACAGACGAAAACAGCTCTGAACGGCGCGGCTGGGAGGATCGGGCGGTGGGCGGTCAATGCATATTGTCGTTTTTGGGCTGACGATCTCATCCTCATGGGGCAATGGCCACGCCACCCTATGGCGATCGCTGGTCAAAGCCATGTTGCGCCGCGGTCATACCGTCAGCTTCTATGAGCGCAGCACACCGTATTATGCGGGCGCGCGTGACTTGCAGGTGCTGCCCTCGGGCGGCCGGCTGTGGCTGTACGACATGCTCGCGGAGGTGCGGGCGCAGGCCGCACGGGACCTGGACACTGCCGACCTGGCGCTGTGTACCAGCTACTGTCCCGATGGCGCATCGATCTGCGATCTGATTCTGCAGAGCCGCGCAGGGATCCGGGCTTTCTACGATCTGGATACACCTGTGACCCTGAGCGGCTTGCGGGAAGGCCGAGAGCTGAGCTATCTGCCGCAGCGTGGCCTGGGAGACTTCGATCTGGTGTTGAGCTACACCGGCGGCCAGGCGCTTGACGAGTTGAAGAGCCGTTTGGGCGCCCGCCGCGTGGCGCCGCTGTATGGTTCTGTCGATCCGGAAAATCACAGACCGGCCGCTCCCAGCGAAGAGTTCCGGGCATCGCTTTCCTACCTCGGCACGTACGCGGAAGACCGGCAGAGGGCTTTGGAGGAGTTGTTCCTGGGTCCCGCGGCTCGCCTTCCGCAGGAGCGTTTCCTCATCGGCGGAGCCCAGTATCCCGAGAGCTTTCCCTGGTTAGATAACGTGGCCTTTGTTCGCCACGTGCCGCCGCCGGTGCATCCTGCATTCTTCAGCTCGTGCCGTGCGACGTTGAATATCACCCGCGCGGCCATGGCGGCCTATGGGTATTGCCCCTCCGGCCGGCTCTTTGAAGCTGCCGCCTGCGGCGCGCCCTTGCTGACCGACTCATGGCAGGGATTGGAGTGCTTCTTTGAGCCGGGCCGCGAGGTGCTCCAAGTCGGCTCCGCCGACGATGTGGTGAATGCGATGGCGCTGTCGGATAAGGAACTCCGCGCGGTTGCTGAGGCTGCCCGCGATCGAACTCTGACGCAGCACACCGGCGATCACAGGGTCGCCGAGCTGGAGCGCATCTGCAGCCAAGCCGGCGGCCAGGCCGGCGCTACCGTATCTCAGACAGCGTACGCATGAAAGGGAATTGATGGCGAGCGTATGGGGCATCATCCCCGCGGCGGGTGCGGGAAGCAGAATTCAGCCGCTTGCTTTCTCCAAGGAGTTATTGCCGGTCGGCAGCCGCGTGGAAGAAGGGCGAGAGCGGCCACGGGCCGTAAGCGAGTACCTGGTCGAGCGTATGATCCGTGCCGGAGCCGACAAGCTCTGCTTCGTAATCTCCCCGGGCAAGACCGACATCCTGGAGTATTACGGAGGCCGGCTTTGGGGCGCGGACATTGCGTACGTCGTGCAGCCCACGCCGGGTGGATTATGCGATGCTGTATTTCGGGCAGCTCCTCTCATCCGGGAAGACGAGTCGGTGTTGATCGGTCTGCCTGACACGATCTGGAAGCCGGAGGATGGGTTCGCGACGCTGCCCCACGACCTTCTCTCCTTCTTACTGTTTCCGGTGGATCAGCCTGAATTGTTCGATGCTGTGGTCACGGATGCCATGGGAGCGGTGCAGGAGATTGAAGTGAAGCAACCGGGCGCGCGTTCTCAGTGGATATGGGGCGGCATTCGCATGCCGGGCACGGTTTTTCATCAACTGCATGCGTTGTGGCGCCGCGCCGACCGCCAGGACGAATATCTGGGAACTCTGGTCAACGCCTGGATCAGACAGGGAGGCCGGGCCGTCGGTGTGCGGTCGGGAGAAGCGTATGTGGACGTAGGCACGCTCCACGGGTATCGCAAGGCGATCGCCCTGCTGGCCAAAGATGCAGAGATGGATCTGGTTTGGGAAAAGGGGACGGAATGGACGGAGCGCAAGGTCTGCTGACACCGGACGCAAGTGAGCTGAAACAGCAGATAGAAGATCTGGGGCCGTGGTTCCATAACATGCGCCTCCATGGAGTGGAGACGGCTCCCGGCCATTTTCTGGGCGACTACCCAGAAGTGAAGTTCAATCGCTTTCGCGAGGCGCTGCCGTCCTCCCTGTCCGGCAAGACCGTTTTGGATATCGGTTGTAACGGCGGCTACTACTCGTTGGAGATGAAGCGCCGCGGCGCGGCGCGCGTCCTGGGCATCGATAGCGATGAACACTATCTGCGCCAGGCCCGGTTCGCGGCCAAGGTCACCGGTCTCGACGTGAGCTTCGAGCGTATGGCTGTATGGGATATCGGCGCGCTGCGGGAGAAGTTCGATCTTGTGATCTTCATGGGCGTGCTGTATCACCTGCGTCATCCGCTACTGGCGCTCGACCTGATCCACGAGCACGTGGCCAAGGATCTGTTGCTCTTTCAAAGCATGCAGAGGGGCAGTTCCGAGGTCGCCACGGTTGACGAGGACTATGAGTTCAATGCGCCGGCTCCGTTCGATGAGCCTGGCTATCCCAAGATGCACTTCATCGAGCGGCGCTATTCGCACGATGAGACGAACTGGTGGGTTCCGAATCGGGCGTGCGTCGAAGCCATGCTGCGCTCCTCGGGCTTCACTATCGAGCAGCAACCGGAGCAGGAAGTGTATCTCTGCCGCTGGAAGACGGTCGACGTGCCTCCGGACGGACCGCACTGCGTGTATCCCCAAGCGGGCCAGCCGTGAGTTCTGGCAAATAGGCCCGTCTACCTTTAAGCTTGCTACGAAAGCGATGAGAGAAGGCGCGCTTGAAAATTCCACTGTTCCAAAGTTCCACAGCTCCACAGCTTCACAGCTTCACAGTGCGCCGATCATTGCCTGCTATTGTCGTCAAGATATTTCGCGACATATCGCAGATCCGCCTTGAACGCAGTCAGCTCCCGGTCGCGATCCTCGTCCGTTCTTGCCCGCAGAATTGAGGATGGGTGGACGGTTGCGATCACCGAAGGCAGGCCCTCCGGATGAAGCACCACACCGCGCTGCTGTGTCACCTTGAAGCCGGAGCCTAACAGCGCCTGGGCCGCGGTGGCGCCGAGACAGACGATCAGCCGGGGATGCACGGCCTGCAGTTCGGCATCGAGCCACGGGCGACAGGCCTTGATCTCACGCAAACCGGGTTTCTTGTGCAGCCGGATCTTACCGCGGGGCTCCCACTTGAAGTGCTTAACGGTATTGGTCACGTAAGCCTGATTACGCTCGATGCCAGCATCCTCAAGGCACTCGTTCAGTAGTTTGCCTGACGGGCCGACGAAGGGATGGCCCTGGATGTCTTCCTGATCTCCCGGCTGCTCCCCAATGAACATCACATCAACGTCGTGTGCCTCGCCGCGGGATTTATCTTCGATCTCTCCGAAGACGGCCTGGGTTGCGTGGCGATACAGATCGCAGCCACGACACGACTGCACTGCCTCACGAAGCACGGGCAATGTTCGTTGCTCCGGAAGGTACGGCAAAGCGGTTGTGGAGTTCCCGATCGTAACCGTACTGTCTGAGGGTGTTAGCGGAAACAGCGAGTCAACTTGGGTTGCGTTCGGTATTGCAGGGGTGCGCGTTGATCGAGGAGCCATATTGAATGCTGAGATGCCGCCACGCCCACGTACGTCGAACTTGCCGTTCCGCCACACACAACGCGAGCAACGTATGCTTTGAGAGCATCACAGATGAGCAAAGGGAGGCGCACCCATGCCGCCGATTGAAATTACCGTGTCGAGCTCGCTCGCGGAGAAGATTACCGCGAGACTCAAGGACAAGACCCAGGCCGAGGTTCGTTTCGATGACGCCTCCCGAGCTCTGTATGCTTCGGATCTGTCTCACTACAGGCAGATCCCCATAGGCGTGGTGATCCCCAGGACAGTCGAGGATGTCATTGAGACCGTCGCGATTTGCCGCGACTACGGTGTTCCGATTCTGAGTCGAGGCGCGGGCACCAGTCTCGCCGGGCAGACCTGCAACGCCGCCGTTGTGCTCGACTTTTCCAAATACCTGAACAGCCTGCTGGAGATGAACGCCAAGCAGCGTTATGCGTGGGTGGAACCAGGCATCATCAACGATAGCCTGCGCGAAGCGGCGGAGCAGCACGACCTGACCTTTGCTCCTGATCCGGCGACGCACCAGTATTGCACCCTGGGTGGAATGATCGGCAATAACTCCTGCGGAGCGCACTCGGTGCTGGGCGGCAAGACCTCGGAAAATATCGAGGAGCTGGACATCCTCACCTATGATGGTCTGCGCATGACTGTGGGTGCGACCAGTGAGAAGGAGCTGGAGCACATCATCCGCGAGGGTGGCCGCCGCGGAGAGATCTATAGCAGCCTGCGCGATCTGCGCGATACCTATGCCGATGAGGTGCGCCAGCGCTATCCCCGGATCCCGCGCCGCGTCTCCGGATACAACCTGGACTATCTTCTGCCGGAGCACGGATTCAACCTCGCCCGCGCGCTGGTGGGTTCGGAGGGTACGTGTGTGGTGATCCTCAAAGCCAGGACCCGGCTCATTCACAGTCCACAGCATCGTGTTCTGCTCTTGATCGCGTACCCGAGCGTCTTCGATGCGGGAGATCAGGCCTATTCCATCAGCAAGCTGGGACCGATCGCCATTGAAGGCTTTCAGCGTCGGCTCATTGATAACGAGGGCATGAAGGGCAAGCAGCTGCCAGGCCTGAAGCTGTACCCGGACGGCGATGCGTGGCTGCTGGTGGAGTTCGGCGCCGACACTAAGAAAGAGGCGATCGCGATGGGCGAAAAGGCGCAACGCTGGGTCAAGCAGCATGATCCCGATCACTGCGGCCTGCGCCTGCTGACCGACGTCGCCGAGCAGAAGAACGCAATCGAAGTCCGCGAACTTGGCGTGGGGGCCACACGCGTGCCGGGCAAGCTGCCGGAGACCTGGCCTGGCTGGGAAGATGCCGCGGTTCCTCCGGCCAAGCTGGGCGACTACCTGCGCGACTTCTATGCGCTCTGTGACCGCTACGACTATTTCGTGGTTCTGTACGGACACTTCGGCCAGGGCTGCATGCATGCGCGCATGGACTTCAATCTGAGGACCACCGAGGGCGTGGCCAAGTATCGGCGCTTTGTTACCGAGGCTGCGAAGATCGTGGTGAGTTACGGCGGTTCGCTCTCCGGCGAGCACGGCGACGGGCAGTCCCGCGCCGAGCTTCTGCCGATCATGTTTGGACCGCGCCTGGTGGAGGCCTTTACGCGTTTCAAGCGCATCTGGGATCCGGCCGGAAAGATGAACCCGGGCAAGATCGTCGATCCATACCCGCTTGACTCGAACCTGCGTACCGGGCCGGACTACAAGCCCAAGCCCGTGCTCACCATCTTTCAATTCCCTGATGATGGAGGCAGCATGGCGGGAGCCACCGAGCGCTGCTTCGGTGTTGGGAAGTGCCGCAAGCTGGAGGGCGGCACCATGTGTCCCAGCTTCCACGTGACGCGCGAAGAGAAGCACAGCACCCGCGGGCGCGCGCGCCTGCTCTTCGAGATGCTGCGCGGCGATGCCATCAAGGATGGTTGGCGCGATGAAGGTGTGAAGGAGGCGCTGGATCTGTGCCTCGCGTGCAAAGGCTGCAAGGGCGACTGCCCGGTAAGTGTCGACGTCGCGACGTATAAGGCCGAGTTCCTGGCACATTACTATGAGGATCGCGTGCGCCCAGCGGCAGCTTACAGCATGGGCATGATTGACGTCTGGGCGTCCCTGGGTTCACGCTTTCCCGACCTCGCCAACCTGGTTACTCAGACGCCCGGCCTCTCCGCGCTCTCGAAGAAGGTCGCCGGCGTTACCGAACACCGCGCGATGCCGCCGTTCCCCAAGCAAAGCTTCAAGCAGTGGCGGGCCGGCCGCGACGCCACGCTCTCCGAGAGCCGGCATGTCAAGGGCGATGTGATCCTGTGGGCCGACACCTTCAACAACTACTTCATGCCGCATACGGCCCAGGCCGCATTGGAGGTGCTGGAGCATGCGGGCTATCGTGTCACCGTTCCGCGGGAACATCTTTGCTGCGGTCGGCCACTGTACGACTTCGGCATGCTGGAGCAGGCCAAGGCGTATCTGCGGCGAGTCATGACGACGCTGCATAAGGAGATCGCGGCGGGCACACCGATCGTCTGTCTGGAGCCGAGCTGCGCCTCTGTCTTCCGGGACGAGTTGAAAAACCTGTTTCCCAATGATGAAGTTGCCGGACGTTTGCAGAAGCAGGTGGTGCTGTTCGCGGACTTTCTCGAGCAGGCCGGCTACAAACCGACAAAGTTCAGCGACGGGCTGAGCGGGACCCGGACACTGGTGCACGGACATTGTCATCACAAGGCTCTGTGGAGTATGTCTCCCGAGCAGCGCCTGTTGGATCAGGCCGGCTTGAAGACCGAGGTGCTAGACTCCGGCTGCTGTGGCCTGGCCGGGTCGTTCGGCTATCAGGCCGAGCACTATGACACCTCCATGAAGATTGGCGAACTGAAGTTGCTGCCCATCGTCCGGTCGGCCGAGCGGAGCACAGTGATCGTGGCCGACGGCTTCAGTTGCCGGCAGCAGATCGATCATGGAAGCTCGCGCCGCGCGATGCACACGGCGGAAGTGCTGCGGATGGCCCTGCACTCCGCGAAGCTGAAACCCAGCAAGCACCGGCCCATTGAAAGCGGTCACACGCAACCCAAAGCCGGATACCCCGTGGGGACCGCGCTGGCAGCCGCAGGTGTTATCTCCGCCGGTTACCTTTACCTGCGGTCACGCCGCGAGCAAAAGGCCAGTTTGTCCAAGCCGGACGGGCTCGGTTCGGACTCTCCCAGGCCGAACGCCTGACTCACTTGAGCGGAAGAGGCAGCATCAGGCCGCCAGCATTCCAAAGATTGTTGGGTCCGCGCGGAATGTGTAAGAGCGACCCGTCGCCCAGGTCGCGGTCGTAGATCTCTGCGTAATTGCCAACCTCTTCCAGCACGTGGGCCGGCCAGGCAGCGTCCAGGTCGAGCGGTTTTCCCAGTTCCTGGGTGCTGCCCAGCAGCCTCAGCAGCAGGGGGTCGCCGTCTGGTTCCGCGGCATCAAGGCTTCGGGCAGTCCTCGCATCGTGGGCAATGGAAGCTTCAACGCTGCTGCGGCTTACATGCATCGCTTCGGCTTCCAGCAGAACGTCCTCGGTCCAGGTGACGATCTTGACGAACGCAGGATCGTCGCTGCGGCATGCGGAGGCCAAAGGGTCCGGGGCGATGATCTCGGGTAGAAAATCATAGTCTTTCGTTCGCGGTCCGAAGGCGGCTCGGGCGTTGGCCAGCCGCGTCTGGTCGCCTGCCAGAGCGGCACAATTGCCGGTGACGAAGGCCGCCTCCATCTCTCCTTCTTCCTGAAAGGGAAAAGGGGTCCAGGGTATGCCACGCTGGCTCAGCCAGGAACGCAGGTTGAGTTCCGTCTCCGAGCCATCCAGGAAACAGATCTTCCTCCTGGCCAGGTCGGCCGCGTGCGTGATGCCGGAAGAACGGAGCACGAGGAAACCCTCTCCATCGAATAGCACCGGCCGCGCCAGATGTACGCCCGGTTGCGTGCTGTGCGAGAAATCGTCGCTGACCGTGGCCACCATGTCGACCTCGTTCTTCTCGAGCGCCTGCAGAGCGGTGTCGCTGTCCGGGTAGCCCTTGATCCTGATGTGTGGGTGCACTCCCAGAATCGCCGCGGCGATGGCCGTACAGAGATCACGGTCGAAGGCAACGCGGCTGCCGTGCTCCTCGGTCCTGGAGTACTCGGCTTCACTCTGGTCGATGCCGCAGGTCAGCACGCCGGCTCTTTGGATTGCGGCCGCGGTTGGGCTGGCGGCATGGACCCTGCCGCAGAGCAGCAGGCCCACAGCGCAGGCAATGCGGAGGCTGAGAGCTATGGGCCCGTTCCGTTGGCGTAACGTTCCGCCCAGTGTCACGGCGTCCATTGCCCGGACCGGGGATTGCCGGGATTCGTATCCGGGCGAGGATTGAAGTCCGCGGGCACAGGATTCGGCTTGCCGCTGTCCGTCGGAATTATGTGAAGCACCTTGCAGCCTTGCCCATCATCGTGCGGGAAGCGGCGAATCTCGTCCGCAGGTATCTCCGCATAGCGCGGCGGGAGCGGTTTGCGTTTGCCCAGCAGGCGCAGATTGTCAAAGCCGGAGAAGAGATCGCCTACGCCCGCAACCTGATCGTCGGCCGGGCCGAGATTATTCTGCCCGAATCTCTGCCGGCCGATCTCACGGCCACGCTGCTCGTCGGGCAGATCGGCGAGAGGGATCAGGCCGAAGAGTTCATCCACGAATCGAATGATCGAGCTGTGCTCGGTTCGCTCATGCGAGATGGCGTGGGTCACTCCATAAGGAGAGATCAGGATGAACGGAATGCGTGGTCCCTGGTCGAGGGGAAGACCGGCGGCATCGTGCGAGCGCACGTGGGGCTGTTCATGGTCGTAGAGGCCGTCCGACTCATCGTAGGCGATCACGATGACACTCTGCTTCCAGTACGGACTCTGCGCAATGGCATCGATCTCCTGGGCCAGAAGCGCCTCGCTGATTCCGGAGTCGGAGTATCCGGGATGATCGTCATTTCCGCTGTAGACCGTCGCGATTTTAGGATTGGGATCGGCAGTGGTGTAGCCCTCGATATTGCCGAATCCGCCGCGTACATAAAACACCCCTGAGTCGGGCAGGTTGTGTGCCGCGACGTCGGTGAAGAACTGATTGAGAGCATGCATGTGCACGCTGGCCTGGGGATTGTCCGCCACATAGCCGAAGTACTGCGGCCCATTGTGGTGGGCCACGTAACCCTTGTGCGTGGCGAGATTCGCCGGATCAGTCGGCTCATGCGCGTAGCCCTGCTGGTACCAACCCCAATGGATGGGCGCAACGCCGTGGCCCGCGATCTTTCGAATGTCGTCCTCCACATCCATGAGGTCGAAGGCGGGGTTGTAGTCGGCGGCCGTGGTGTTCTCGATGTCGCTTCCCATAAACGAGAGAGGAAGCGTGGCGAAGGTCAGATTACGCGCCGGATGCGGCTCGCTGTTGGGCAGGGGCTTCGCGGGGGCTCCGCTGGCATCGAGCGCCAGTCCCCAGTAGGGCCGGGCATTGGCAACCATCGGCAGCGCCGTTCCATGCGTGCCCTCGGCCAGCTGCGGGTGCAGCATCCACTCGGTTTCGCCCGACTGTCCGGCAATCATTGCGATAGCGTTCGGCCCGGAGGGTCCGATGACGGTATCGAAGAAATGATCGAAGAGAACGAACCGATCCGCATATCGCCACAGGAAGGGCGCCGCATCGCAATCGACGTGCGACATCACCAACTCCCCGAACTGCTTGCGCTCCAGCGACGGGATCTTGGAGGGTCTGCCATCCACCAGGGTGACGCCCTCCTCGGTGAGAGCGTATTGGTCATTGCGCGCCACTCCGTTCGTGTCCAGGTCCAGCTTGCGCGCAATGCCCACGTGGCTGTGGTCGGACGATGCGACGTCGGTTGGGTAAATGGGAACGGCCTTTCCATTGACATCCACGATGGAAAACGGAATCCGGAACGGCGAGACGGCGCCGACCGTACCATCGGTATTAACGATGGCTTGGGTGAAGCCGGCGATTTCGCCTGGCGGCCGGGAGTACAGGCCATCCGCGCCGGGATAGGTTCCAAAGTAGAAGTCGAAGGACCGGTTCTCCTGAAAGAGGACGAAGACATACTTGATTCGTTTGCGGAGTAATTGCAGCTTCTGCTCTTGTGTCAGCGCTGGCTCGTGCGCCAGAACGCTTGTCCAGTGAGTGGTCTCGTGACTCGAAGCAGGCGCCGTCTCCACCGGCCCCGGCGCTTGCGCCCAGCCTGCTGTCGCGGAGATCAGACCGAAAGTCAGGAAACACGTCCATGCCGTCCTAACGGGGCGACAGCTCCTTCGATTCCGCATGCAAGTCTCCTGAGCAAGAGAGCAACCCTGCTCGATTCTAGCCCTCGGTCCTCGTTGAGCCTCGAACAAGCCGCCTTGCCGCTAAGTTCCGTCTAATGGACGGAACCTCTTTTCAACGCATCTCATGGATGCGGCATCAGGAAAGGTCCGTTTCCATGGATCGGAGCTACCTGCCACTGATCCGCAACCGCGCCATGGAACATTGCAGATTCAAGCCCTGCCTTCTTCGCGAGGCCGAATCTGCCGCGTCTGGATCGCCGTTACACTTGAAGAAAGAGATTTCTGGAGGAGTCGTCGATGAAGTGGAAGTACTGCCTGCCGCTGTTGATTCTGGTTTTTTCGATGACAAGGATTCAGCTCAAGGCGCAGGCGCCCGATGCCGCCGCGGTCACCCGGGCGACCTTGCCCAACGGAATGCGCGTGGTCATTATTCACAATGGACTGGCTCCGGTGGTCACCGTGGAAGCCAACTTCCTGGTTGGCGGCGATGAAACTCCGGTGGGGTTTCCGGGCATGGCGCACGCCCAGGAGCATATGGCTTTCCGTGGCTGCACCGGCATGACGGCCGACCAGACCGCGGCCATCTATGCGGAGCTGGGCGGCGAGAACAACGCGGACACACAGCAGAACATCACGCAGTACTATGCGACGGTTCCGGCGACGGATCTCGATGTCGCGCTGCAGGCGCAGTCCACCTGCCTGCACGGCATCGACGACTCGCAGGACGAGTGGGCCAAGGAGCGCGGCGCCATCGAGCAGGAAGTCTCCCGTGATCTCTCCAATCCGACCTATAAGTTCATCAATCGCCTGAACACCGACATGTTCGCGGGCACGCCGTACGCGCACGATCCGCTGGGCACGCGGCCATCGTTCGATGCGACCACCGGCGCCATGCTCAAGAAGTTCTATGAGGAATGGTATACCCCGTCCAACTCCATTCTTGTGGTCGTCGGAGACATCGATCCAGCCACGACGCTGACCAAGATCAAGCAGATGTTCGGCGACATTCCCAACCACCCCCTGCCGGCGCAGCCCAAAGTCGAGCTGCAGCCGGTCAAGGCGGAGACGTTTACTCTCGACAGTAACCTGCCCTATGTTCTGGGCTTCATCTCGTATCGACTGCCGGGCACGGATTCGCCGGACTACGCGGCCGTGCAGATTCTTGGCGACGTTCTGGCCAGCGAGCGCGCGGACCTGTATGCCATGGTGCCGGCCGGGAAGGCTCTGGCGGCGGAGTTCGGTCTGGCAGAGGCCTATCCCAAAGCTAGCGTGGGGTACGGTCTTGTCGCTTTGCCCTCCGGCGGAGACTCCGACAGCGCGATTGCCGAGATGCGGTCGATCCTGAACAACTATGCGGCCAAGGGTGTTCCGGAGGATCTGGTCGCCGCGGCCAAGCGGAGTGAGCTGGCGCAGGCGGAGTTTCAGCGCAATTCAATTCCAGGGTTGGCCAGCGTGTGGTCGAATGCGCTTGCTGCCGAAGGCCGCACCTCGCCGGAAGAGGACATCGCAGCAATCCGTAAAGTCACCGTGGCCGACGTAGACCGCATCGCCAAACAGTACCTGCTGAATGCAGCAACCATCACCGCCACGTTGAAGCCGGTCCCCACGGGGCAGGCGGTGGCCTCCAAAGGCTTCGGCGGTGCGGAGCAGGTCACCTCCGCTCCCACCAAGCCGGTACAACTTCCATCCTGGGCGGCGGCCTCACTCGACCAGTTGAAGGTCCCGGAGAACTTCATTCAGGCTTCCGACACGACCCTGCCGAATGGGATTCGATTGATCGTGCGCACCGATACGACCAGTCCCACGGTCACGCTGCTGGGAGCCGTGAAGCATGAGTCTGATCTGCAGACGCCGCCCGGCCAGGAAGGGCTCTCCGACATTCTCGACGGTCTGTACTCCTACGGCACGCAGACACTCGATCGGCTGGCGTACCAAAAAGCACTTGATGACATTGCGGCCAACGAGACCGCGGGGTTTCGATTCTCGCTCAGTGTTCTTAAAGACAACTTCTCACGCGGCGTGCAGTTGCTGGCCGACAACGAATTGCATCCGGCTCTGCCCGCCGAAGCCTTCACTGTGACCCAGCAGCAGACGGCTCAGTTCCTCGCCGGCAATCTCAAGAGCCCCGGATACCGCACATCGCGTGCTCTGGCAATGGCGCTGCTTCCGCCCAGCGATCCGGACCTGCGCGAGGCCACACCGGCCAGCGTGGCCAAACTCACGCTGGATGATGTGAAGCACTATCACGACGCGACCTTAAGACCAGATCTGACCACGATCGTTGTGATTGGAGACGTGACGCCCGCGGAGGCGCGCGCGGTGATCGAGAAGTGGTTTGGCGACTGGAAGGCAAGTGGGCCCAAGCCGGACACAACGCTTCCCGCGGTGCCGGTCAACACGTCCTCCGCGGCTGATGTTGCGGACGCCGAACAGGTGCAGGACTCCGTTGTCCTGGCTCAGCAGTTGAAGATCAACCGCTTCAGCCCCGATTACTACCCACTCCAGCTGGGCAATCACGTGCTGGGCGGCGGCTTTTACGCCACGCGCCTGTACCACGACCTCCGCCAGGTCGCCGGCTATGTATATACCGTCGACGTGAGTCTCTCCGCGTCCAAGACTCGGGCCACGTATTCGGTGGATTATGGCTGCGATCCGGATAAAGTTTCGAAGGCGCGGGTCCTGATCGTTCGCGACCTGAACCAGATGCGCAACGAAGATGTTTCGGACGGCGACCTGCATCAGGCCAAGGCGCTGCTGCTGCGGCAGATTCCGCTGAGCGAGGCCAGTGAAGACGCGGTGGCGGGCGGGATGTTGGCGCGCGCCGAAATCGGGCTGCCTTTGGACGAGCCGCTGCTCGCCGCACACAAGTATGTCGCCCTGACCGCGGAGGATGTTAAGGCGGCCTTCGCCCGGCAGATCAGCACCGACGATCTGGTCCAGGTGGTACGTGGCCCGGCTCCGCAGTAAGGTCCGCGTCAGCTGGTAGTATCAGGGCGTCAGGTTCAGCCTTGAAGTGACTGCTTTACTCCGGGCCGTAGAGGATGACGGTCAGCCGGCGCGGCCCGTGGACTCCGCGGATGCGAGTCATCTCGATGTCCGAGGTCGCTGACGGTCCCGCGATCGTGGTGACAGGGGCGGGGCTTGCGCTGTCCAGCATCGCGAGCGCCTCGGGCAGAAGCTCGAGGACCTGTTCGCGGCGGACCAGACAGATGTGGTGGTCGGGCAGCAGCGTGAGGACGCGCCGCCCTTGTGCGCCAACATGCTTCAAAACGATCGTGCCGGAGGACGCTACCGCGACCTCACACGGCGTGACAACGGCTTGCGCGCTGTCGATCTCCTGGATTGTGCGCGGCCCCATGGCGGCCGGCCCATCGACCACTACTTGGATCCCCGGCGGTAGCCATTGAGAAGGGAACTCGGTGGCCACAATGACGAGCTGCTCGTTCCGGCCTGCAAGCGCCGACGTGATCGCTGCAGGCAGATCGCCATCGCCTTCAACCTGCAGCACGGTGGCATCATAGTCGACCAGCCGATCGATGAAGAGTTCCAGGCACGCCTCGCGGCTCAGGCTACCCAGACGTTGATATCCTGGCGCCGGCAGGGCTCCTGGCGCCGACAGGGCTGTTGCGTTCGATGTGTCCGCGGCGGATCCGTTGGCGCCCGCCAGTTCGGTCCGTATGCGGGAAAGGATCGCGTCGCGCGCCGAGGGCTGAGGTCTGGTGCTCTGCTCGCTCATGACCGGGAATCCCCTGTGCTGGATCCCGTTGAAGAGGATCCC
>CAXUIM010000011.1:13815-31249 GCA_964250885.1 uncultured Acidobacteriaceae bacterium
TCTGCTCGCTCATGACCGGGAATCCCCTGTGCTGGATCCCGTTGAAGAGGATCCCGTCGAGGTGCGTTCCGTTGACTGGGCCGCGGCGGCGGTGTCGCGCGACCGCCACCAGTCGCGGAAGCTGCGTTGGGGAATAGGCCGCAGATCGCGAAACTTCGTCCATCCCCCGGCCATCCCGGGAAGGTTCACAAGCTGTCCGTTCCTGCGGAAGAGGGTCTGTCCCATGCGCGCCAACCGTTGTGCGGCCTCATAGCGGCGCTGGCTGTGGAAGGCGGCAGCGGCCGCCTGCATGGCAAGGTTCTCGGGCGCGAGTTTGCCGCTCAGTGTGGCCTGGTCCTCGCGCACAATGCGGCCGCGTAGATGGATCAGGATCTCCGGAATATTGATCTTCACCGGGCACACCTCATAGCAGGCGCCGCACAGGGTTGATGCGTAGGGCAGCGAGCGGGAGTGCTCCAGCGACTGCAGCTGGGGGGACAGAATCGCTCCGATTGGCCCCGAGTAGATCGAGCCATAGGCATGGCCGCCGGTCTCGCGATACACCGGGCAGGCATTCAGGCAGGCGCCGCAGCGGATGCACTGCAGCGTCTCGCGCTCCAACTGCTCCTTCAGCAAGCGGGTTCGCCCGTTGTCGAGCAGGATGACATGGAAGGCGCGGGGACCATCGCCCCGGGTCACGCCGGACCACAACGAGTTGTATGGATTCATGCGTTCGCCAGTCGCGGAGCGGGGAAGAAGCTGCAGGAAGACTTCGAGGTCCTGAAAGCGCGGCAGCACCTTTTCGATTCCGACCAGCGCGATCAGCACCTCAGGCAGCGTGATACACATGCGGCCGTTGCCTTCGGATTCCACAACGCAAACGGCGCCCGTTTCGGCGATGGCGAAATTCGCTCCGCTGATGCCGATCTTTACGTTCAGGAAGCGGTCACGGAGAAAGGAGCGCGCGGCATTCGTCAGATCCTCGGGCTCGGCGGTGAGGTTCTCGCGTCCCATGGTGCGGCGGAACAGGTCGCGCACCTCGAAGCGATTGCGATGCAGCGCCGGAACCACGATGTGCGAGGGCTCGTCATGGCCCATCTGCACGATCATGTCGGCCAGGTCGGTCTCATAGGGCGTGATGCCGGCTGCTTCCAGAGCCGCATTCATCTGCACCTCGTCGGTGGTCATCGATTTCACCTTGATGACCTCCGTGCCGCCGTGTTGGCGTATCAGGTCCACGGCGATCGCGTTGGCCTCGCTGGCGTCGCGCGCCCAATGCACTTTGCCGCCGGCGCGCTCGCAGTTGCGCTCGAACTCGGTCAGGTATTGGTCGAGATGCGCCAGCGTGTGAGCCTTGATGGCGCTGGCCGCGTCGCGAAGTTCCTGCCAGTCCGGCATTTCTTCCACGCGAAGGGCACGCTTGTCGCGGATCACGTTCGTCGCATGGTGCACGTTGCGGCGAAGCTGATCGTTTTGGAGTGCCGGCCGGGCCGCGGCCGGAAAGTCCGGCGCCGCCGAGGTCTTGCCCACGACCACGCTCATGACCGCTCTCCTTCTGCGGCGAGGATCTCGGCCAGGTGCAGCGTACGCACCGTGGATCCCGCGCGGTGCAGGCCGCCGTAGATCTGCATCAGGCAGGAGTTATCGAGCGCGGTCACCACTTCGGCTCCCGTCGCGACCACGCAGGCGTCCTTCTCGTGAAGCATCGCCGCCGAGACATCCGCATTCTTTACAGCGAAGGTGCCGCCGAATCCACAGCACTGCTCCCGGTCGGGAAGGTCGATGAGTTTCAGTCCCTTCACCGCGCGCAGAAGCTGCACGGGGGCGTCCCCCACATGCAGCATGCGGAGGGAGTGGCAGGAAGGATGATAGGTCACGCTGTGACGAAAGGTCGCACCGACATCCTGCACACCAAGGCGCTGCACCAGCAGCTCGGAGAACTCGAAGATGCGGGGCAGAAGACTGCCCACCTTGTTCCTGAAGATTGTGTCCTTCTCGTTCTCGGCGATCAGCTCATAGTGCTCCCGCATCATCGCGACGCAGGATGCGGAGGGCACGCAAACCGCCTCCGCATCTTCAAACAGTTCCACGAAGCGCCGCACCAGAGGCACAGCCTCGCGGTGATAGCCGGTGTTGTAATGCATCTGTCCGCAGCAGGTCTGCTGCAGCGGAAAGGTCACGGTATGGCCGAGCCGTTCCAAAACGCGCGTGACCGCAATGCCCGTCTCCGGAAATAGAGTGTCGTTGTAGCAGGCGACGAAGAGGGCGATGCGCAGAGCGTCACTCCTGGATGCAACCCGGTAAGCCCGGCGGAGGCCGGTCCACTCTCTCGTATGATATCGCTTTCCGCTGGTGAAATTATTTCTATCGGCGCGCAAGACTATCGGCGCGCAAGAAACGCTCAGCCCAACAACTCTCGGGCTTGGAAGTCAGATATCACGTTCGCACGGAAGCAAGCGCTTTGGTTCTGCGATTGCCGCTGACCTCGCGGTGATCGCGCAAGAATTCGATTCCCGATTGCTTCTGAGAAGACCAGTTCCCGTCATCAACAGCATGATTTTCAGCCGGAGGTCTGGTCGTCCTGAAGAGCGGAGCACGACTCACAGGCGCGACTCCGAGTGTCGGGTCACCGCAGTCCGGTTAGACCACAAAAGTAGCCCGAAATTTATCGCGGCAAATACTATGGGCCCGTACGCCCGGCCTGGATCGTGGAGGCGCAACCCAACAATTCCGTCAAACAACTGCACCAGGGTCATCGCTACAGCAAGCGCTCTCACGCCCCCATGCGAGCGCCGCGCCATCGCATAGAGTACCGCCAACGGCAGCGCGACACTTCGCGAAGCCGCATACAGTGCATATTCATGTCCTCCGGCCATTCGGAGCGACAGCAGCGAGAAGGTGGCACTCACGAGTGCGCTGAACAGGGTGAATCCGGCACACGTCCAGTAGGCTCGTCCGAGACTCTCACCTGATTTCACAAGCCAATTCTAAACTCGGATTAGACAAGCCGCGCTTCGTCGTACCTGGAGGAGAACCGGGCTACCGTCTTGATCGCGGACTGCGACCCAGACCGGCCTCGGCTTGGAAAGACGCGGCATCTCGGCTTGACCTGATCCATTGAATTCTATTTGGGACCGTCCTATGATTCCTACGTCTGAAGCTCTTATCGCGCGATGCTGTGGATTCGAGATGTGCCATGCACTTTTTGATCAGATTTCTCGTAGTCTCCTGCCTCGCCAACGTCGTACTTGGACAGCCGTGCCAGAATGAAACGGCGCACTGTGTCCGCATCAGCAAACTGGTACTTCGGTCGAACAGGTTGCCCGCCGCGGATCGGAAGCGGATTATCCGCTCATTGCGAGAGAAGACGTACCCTGAAGGGGAAATCGGCGACCAAATCCGACAGGCCGTAAGGAGCCTGGGATACTTCAAGGCGGTTGTCGATGAGCCGAAGTTCTCTTTTCCGACCGAAGGGAGAGATGTAGCTAACGTCAGCGTGAGGGTGAATCCGGGAATCCAGTACCGCCTCGGTGAGATTTCTTTCCGGAGAGTGACGGTCTTCTTGCCCGAGCAGCTACGGAGCGTGTTCGCGCCGCGCAGAGGTGATCTCTTCAATGCAACCAGAATCAGCGTGGGCTTGAAGAATCTGATGAAGCTCTATGGAACACGGGGATATGTCAACACCGTTGTATTTCCCCAATTAGTGACCGATGATTCGCGCCGAACCATCGATCTCATCCTGGAGGTGCATGAAGGACAAGCGTACGACTTGAACAAGTCATATCCGGAGGCAGCAGAGCCTCATCCGGGTGTCGGCAAGGCGCTCTTGAATTCGTGGATGCTATCGGAAGGCAGGTGCTACAACCCGGTGGAATTGAAGCATGGGCTGCTGACAAATCGCTTGGAGAGGAAGCTTGGTACGCTGGCTTCAGCCTTAAGAGACAACTGAAGATTCGAATTCCGTAGGGTCAATGTGAAGCTCACACAATGGCCCGACTAAGAGAACAGGGCAGCTCTTCTTCGCGCCCTGCAAATTGTGCCCGGGTAAACGCTACAAAGGCAGGTAATCGGCCACTTCGTGATCTGCCTCAGGGGTCGGTGTGCCTCGTCTAGGGCGTGTTCTGGGCCTGCTTTGCGGCTCCGCTGGTATTCACCTTGGACGCCGCCGGGAGCTGCGACACATTCCAGCCGCCGCCGAGGGCCTGCACCAGTTCTACAGCTGCCGTCATCTCGCTCACACGCAGAGTCACCTGCGTCTGCTGATCGGTCAGCAGGGTATTTTGCGCGGTGAGAACATCGAGGTAGGGGTCAAGTCCAGTTTGATAGCGCGCCGTGGCAAGCTTCAAATAGCGCTGCGCCGATCCCACGGCCACGTCCTCACGCTGTATCTGCTGGGAGGTGACTCGCAGTGTAGCGATGTAATCCTCGACCTGCTGGAAGGCGGTGAGCACGGTCTGCTTATAGGTCGCGAGGTCGGCGTTGTACATTGCGGTGTACTGCGCGACTGTCGCCCGGCGGAGACCGGCGTCAAAGATCGTCTCCGTAGCCGAGGCCCCGAGCGACCAGACCAGCGCCGGGGTAGAGAACAACGTAGAAATGTTGGAGGATTCCAGGCCTCCGGTTCCCGTGAGACTCAGGGTCGGGTAGTACGCGGCCTTCTCGACACCGATCAGAGCGTTGGCTTCAGCCATGGTGCGTTCCGCGGCGGCTACGTCGGGCCGCCTTTGCAGTAGCTGCGAGGGGACACCGACCGGGATTGGCGGCACAGGGGTAGAGAGTGGGCTAATGGGCAGCGAGAAGGTGGAAGCCGGCTGGCCAATCAGCATGGCGATCGCATGCTCATAGATGGCGCGGTTGGTAGCCACACCCACGCCGGCCTCCTGGGCATTTTGCAGCGTGATCTCCGCCTCGGCCACGTCCTCATCACTGTCGATGCCCGTCTCGGCAAGAGCCTTGGTAAGATCCAGCGATTGCTGGTCGGCCTGGATGGTCTTGTTATAGAGGTCCTGCAGTGCGTCCTGCCCACGCAGCTCGAAATAATATTCGGCCAGATCGGCCTGCTCGGTCAGGCGCTCGTTTTCCAGATCCGCCGCGCTCACCTGGGTCGCGTACTGGTACTCACGCACCTCATTGCGCACCTTGCCCCAGAGGTCTGGCTCCCAGGAGACATCAAAAGGCAGCGACAGGTCGGTATAAGTGCCCCCACTGGTGGCAGCAACGGTGGTGGTACCCGTGGTTCCGGTTCCGGTGCCGGTTCCCGTGCCAGTTCCGGTGGTCCCGGTCGTTCCGGTCCCTGTCACCCCCGTCGGGCTAGCGCTCAAGCCCCGCAGGGTGTTGGGGGAGTGTTCGCGAGTGTAGGCCGGGTCGACATCTACTGTCGGATAGTAGCTGGAGCGAGCCTCACGCACCTGCGCGCGGGCTGCCATGAAGTTCTGGAAGTACTCCGCGATGTTCTGATTGTCGATGTCGAGCTTCTCTTCCAGGGCATTGAGCTCGGGCTCGTTGAAGATCTCCCACCATTTGCCCTTGATGACGGCGTCCTGGGGTTGCGCGGGCGCCCAGGTTCCCGGGGGCACGGTGCTGTAAGCCGCGGGAGAGGACTCTTTGAACGCGGGAGGCGCGGGCGCGTTCGGCGCCACGTACTTAGGACCCACCCGGCAACCGCTGAGCAGCATGCCGGCCAAGGACAGGGTCACTGCAGCAGCGCGAAACAGCCGGAAGGGGCGATGGCTGGACTGGCTTCGAGTTGAGGGCACTGGCTTCATAGTCCTTGCCTTTCCGCGGTCCTCACCGCGCCGCCGCGGTCGAGGTGAAGAGCCTTGCATGTTTATCCCCTTGCAGTTTCAGGCGGAGGTTGTCCATAAACAGGTAAATAACCGGCGTCGTGTACAGCGTCAGCACCTGGCTGACCAGAAGACCGCCGATGATTGAGATGCCCAGAGGCCGGCGCAGCTCCGATCCCATCCCAGTTCCCACCGCCAAAGGGACAGCTCCGAACAGAGCCGCCATGGTGGTCATGAGAATGGGACGGAAGCGCAGCATGCAAGCCTCGAAGATCGAGTCTCGAGTATCTTTGCCTTCGATGCGCTCCGCGTTCAAGGCGAAGTCGATCATCATGATCGCATTCTTTTTGACGATTCCAATGAGCAGAATGATTCCGATGATGGACATGACGTCCAGTTCGGTGTGGGTCAGCAACAGAGCGAGCATCGCCCCTACACTGGCGGAGGGCAGGGTGGAAAGAATCGTGAGCGGGTGGATCAAGCTCTCGTACAGCATGCCCAGAACGATGTAGACGGCCACAATCGCCGTCCCGATCAGGTAGGGCTCGGTGCCGAGCGATGACTGGAAGGCCTGCAGGGCTCCTGAAAACAGGCCGTGGACAGCCTGGGGCACGCCGAGATTCTGCTGAATCTGGTCGATGTCTTTGGTCGCCTGCCCCAGCGAAACCCCGGGGGCAAGATTGAAATTCACGGTAACCGAAGGAAACAGGCCCGTGTGGTTGACCGCCAGCGGCGATGTGGACGGCACATACTTCAGCACCGAGTTCAGCGGGATGGCGCCACCGCCTGTATTCGGAATGAGGTAGGTGTGATTCAGCCCGTCCGGGGTCTGCCAGTACTTCGGCGCAACCTCCATGACCACGTAGTACTGGTTCAACTCGGTATCGATGACCGATGCTTCCAACTGGCCGAACGCACCGTAGAGGGTGTTATCGATGACCTCGGGCGTGAGGCCCAGCCGGGCTGACGTGGGTCGATCATAGGTCAGCAGGGCCTGCAACCCGTTATTTTGCTGGTCTGTGTTGGCATCCTGAAAGCCGGGTGTTTTTCTCAGGGCCGAGAGGAGCGCCGGGCCGTACTTCTGAAGCTCCGCAGTTGTATCGGCCGTCAGGGTGTACTGGTATTGCGCGTTGGACTGCCGTCCACCGATGCGAATGTCTTGTATCGCCTGCAGGTAGGTGGCCGCGCCGGGAACTCGTGCGAGCTTCGGCCGCAGGCGGTTGATGATCTGCGCAGCATTGGCGTCGCGCTCACCCAGCGGCTTCAGCGCGATGAATGTAAATCCGTTGTTGGTGGATCCCTGGCCGCCAGTGAAGGCGATGACATTCTGCACGCCGGAATCGGATTTGATGATCTTTACCGCCTGTTCCACGGCGGTGCGCATGGCGTAAAACGATGTGTCCTGCGGGCCCTGCATGCCGCCGGCGATGACACCGACATCCTGCTGAGGGAAAAATCCCTTCGGAATCACTACCACCAGGTAGGCATTCAGAGCGAGCGTGCCGAGGAACACCAGCAAAATGAGGGCAGGGTGATCGAGCACCCAGATAAGACTGTTTCGATAACCCCGCAACAGAGCGTTGAAGCCTCCCTCGCTCAACTTGTAGAATCGCCCATGTTTGACGGAGGATTCCTTCCTCAGCACCCGCGCGCACATCATTGGGGTGGTCGTGAGGGAGATGACCATGGAGACCAGGATGGCGGCGGAGAGCGTGATCGAGAATTCGCGGAACAGACGCCCGATGATGCCGCCCATCAAGAGCAGAGGAATGAAGACGGCAATCAGCGAGATGCTGATGGAAAATACTGTGAAGCCGATCTCCTGCGCTCCTTTGAGAGAGGCCTGAACGGGCGACAGTCCTTCTTCGAGATGGCGGGCAATGTTCTCCATCACGACGATGGCATCGTCGACGACAAACCCGCTGGCAATTGCGAGGGCCATCAGGGAAAGATTGTCCAGCGAGAATCCAAACAGGTACATCACGGCGCAGGTTCCAATCAACGAGACCGGAACGGCCACCGCCGGAACCAGCGTGGCCGGAAGATTGCGCAGGAAGAAGAAGACCACCAGGATGACGAGCATGACCGAGATGATCAGGGTCAGCTCGATGTCATGCACCGAAGCGCGGATCGTCAGCGTTCGGTCCAGAACGGTTTCCAGATGTTCGCCGCGTGGAATCTGCGCCTGCAGTGAGGGAACGGCGGCTTTGACCGCGTCCACCGTCGTGATGATGTTGGCGCCGGGCTGGCGGAAGATGATCAACTCGACCGAAGGCTTGCCGTTTAGAAAGCCGGCCTGCCGGATGGTTTGCTGGGAATCGATAACGTCGGCGACATCTTCCAGCCGCACCGCACCGCCGTTGTGATATCCCACGATGATCGGTTTGTAGTCGGCCGCTCTGGAGATCTGGTCGTTAGCCAGAATGTCCAGGCCACTGGCTCCATCGAAGAGTTGCCCCTTCGCGAGATTGACATTCTGACCGGAAATCACGGTTTGGACCGCAGGCAAGCTGATGCCGTAGCTGTTGAGCTGGTCCGGGTTCAATTCAACCCGCACCGCCGGCAGCGAAGCCCCGACCGCTTCCACCTGCCCCACGCCGGAGATCTGCGAGATACGCTGCTCCATGACCGTGGAGGCCTCATCATAGAGTGTCGGAATGTCGTAGACATCGGACTGAAGCGCCAGCACCATGATCGGCGAATCGGCGGGATTCACCTTGCGGTAGGTCGGGTTGGCCGGCAGATTCGCGGGAAGGTAAGTGCGCGCTGCATTGATGCCGGCTTCGACGTCGCGCGCTGCACCGTTGATATCGCGGTTCAGGTCGAACTGCAGGGTGACGCTCGTCGTGCTCAGGGTGCTCGAAGACGTCATCTGGGTGATGCCCGCGATGTGCCCGAACTGCCGCTCCAGCGGAGTTGCGATCGACGATGCCATGATGTCGGGGCTGGCTCCCGGGAGGCTCGCGGCGACCGTGATGGTGGGAAAGTCTACTTCGGGAAGCGGTGCAACAGGCAGAACAAGGAAGGCGATAATGCCAACGATCGCTATGGCTACGGTAAGCAGTGTCGTGGCTACGGGCCGCTCGATGAAGACGCGAGAAGGATTCATACGCCTCCCGCTTCCGGCTGCGCAATCGTCGTCTTGCTCGGCCGGCGATGTCCGAACCGGGCGCCCAGGTTGTCAAAGAAAATGTAGATCACCGGCGTGGTGTACAGAGTCAAGACCTGGCTGAACAGCAGGCCGCCCACCATGGCGACGCCCAGTGGCTTGCGAAGTTCAGAGCCGATTCCTGTGCCAAAAGCCAGCGGTATACCGCTGAGCAGCGCCGCCATCGTGGTCATCATGATGGGGCGAAAGCGCAGCAGCGATGCCTGATAAATGGCCTCTGTGGCGTCCAGGCCGTGGTGGCGCTCGGCTTCCAGCGCGAAGTCGACCATCATGATGCCGTTCTTCTTGACGATACCGATCAGCAGGATGATGCCAATGATCGCCACGATATCCAGATCCAGATGGAAGAGCTCCAGTGCCAGCAGGGCGCCGACGCCGGCAGACGGCAGCGTGGAAAGGATCGTCACTGGATGCACAAAACTCTCATACAGGACTCCGAGCACGATATAAACCGTGACCAGCGCCGCCAGGATCAACAGACCTTCATTCGAGAGGGAGCCCTCGAAGGCCGCGGCGGTTCCCTGATAGTTCGAGATCACGCTGGTGGGTACGTTCAGTTTCGTGACCTCTTTGTTGATCGCATCGAGCGCTTGACTGAGCGAGACTCCGTTGGCCAGATTGAATGAGAGGGTTACGGACGGGAATTGCCCCTGGTGATTGATCGAGAGTGTCTCGCTGCTGGGCTCGAAGTGAGTGAAGGCGCTCAGGGGCACCGGCGTCGGAAGCGCGCTGCTGCTGGTGGAGCTTCCGGAACCGCCGCCGGAGGATCCGCCGGAACTGCTGCTCGACGTACTCGATGTAGTCGAGCGCGTCGTTCCACTGGTCGATGTGTTCGCGCTGGAGGATGTGCCGGTGGATGTGCTGGTGCTGGAAAGCTCCGTAGCGCTTGTGCCTCCCGTCGAAGATGTGGAAAGCGCCGAGGTCGAATTGATGCTGGTGGTCGGCGATGTAGAGCTGGTGTTGCCGGAAGCGAGTGCCGAGGTGGAGCTTGAGGCCGCAGATACGCCGCTGGTGGATGAGGCTGTGAGTAGAGAGTTGCCCGTGGACCCGGTTGTTCCGGATCCCGCCCCGGAGGAGGATCCGGAGGTACTCGCCACGGGAGCGGCTACGGTGCCGGAGGTCGACGCCTGCACGTAAATGTCCTTCAGGCTATTCGGACTGCGCTCGAAGTTGGGATCGACCTCCAGAATTACGTGGTACTGGTTCAGCTGGGTGTACATCGTGTTGATCTGGCGCTGGCCGAAGGCGTCGTACAGAGTGTTGTCGATGGTGGACGGAGTGATGCTGAAGCGCGAAGCCGTCGGCCGGTCGATCACCACCGACTCCGCCTGACCGCCCAACTGCTGATCGGTGACCACATCGGCCAACTCCGGCAGTTTTTTCAACTGCGCCACGAGATCGTGCGTGACCCGATTCAGTTCGGTTTGACTGGGGTCTTCCAGCGTGTACTGGTATTCGGTTCGGCTGACGCGATCGTCCACCGTCAGGTCCTGCACCGGCTGCATATAGAGCGTGATGCCGGGAACCTGCGCGATCTTCGAATCCAGTCTTTGGATCACCGCGGTGGCCGACATCTTGCGATCCTCGAGCGGCTTCAGATTGATTTCGATTCGGCCGCTATTGAGGGTCGTGTTCGTGCCGTCCGCTCCGATGAAGGACGAGATCCCGGAGACCGCGGGATCGTTCAAAATGACCTGCGCGACCTGCTGCTGCTTCTGCTCCATCTCCGGGAATGAAACAGACGGAGACGCCTGCGTGATGCCCTGGATGATGCCGGTATCCTGTGTCGGAAAGAAGCCTTTGGGGATGCTGATATAAAGCAGGACAGTGAGCACCAGTGTGCCCAGGGCGACCAGCAGCGTGAGGGTCTGGTACTTCAGCACCCAGCGCAACGTTCTCCCGTAGAAGGCGATCGTTCTCTCAAAGACCTCCTCCGACCTCTTGTAGAACCAGCCCTGCTTCTCCGGCGGCACGTACTTCAGCAGGCGCGCTGACATCATGGGGGTCAGCGTCAATGACACGAAAGCCGACAGAATAATAGTGACGGCCAGAGTCACAGCGAACTGGCGGAACAACCGGCCGGCAACATCCCCCATGAACAGAAGTGGAATCAGAACGGCGATCAGGGAGACGGTCAGCGAAAGAATCGTAAAGCCGATCTGCTCGGCGCCCTTGAGCGCCGCCTCCATGGGTGGCTCGCCTTCCTCGATATAGCGCGAGATGTTCTCAATCATGACGATCGCGTCGTCCACAACGAAACCGGTCGAGATGGTCAGCGCCATCATGGTGAGATTGTTCAGACTGTAGCCCGCCAGATACATCACCCCGAAGGTGCCGACCAGCGAGAGCGGCACCGCGATGCTGGGGATGATCGTCGCCGAGAGGCTGCGCAGGAACAGGAAGATCACCATCACGACCAGGACAATGACCAGCAGCAGTTCGAACTCGACGTCTTTGACCGAAGCGCGAATGTCGGTGGTGCGATCCGTGACGATCGCCACATGCACGGCGGCAGGCAGCGTTGACTCCAGCTGAGGCAGCAGATGCTCGATGCTGTCGACGACCTGGATCGTGTTGGCTCCGGGCTGCCGCTGAATATTCAACACCACGGCAGGAGTCTTATCCACCCAGGCCGCCAGATCCTTGTTCTCGACACCATCCACCACTCGAGCGACGTCGGTCAGCATGACCGGTGCGCCGTCGCGATAGGCGACGACCACCTGCTTGTAATCTTTGCTGGTCACCAGCTGGTCGTTGGCGTTGATCGTGTAATCCTGCGACGGTCCGTCGAAATTGCCTTTGGCCGAATCCAGGCTGTTGGCCGTCAGAGCGTTGCGCAGATCCTCGAGATTGATGCCGTACGCCGACAGGGCTGTGGGGTTCGCCTGGATGCGAACCGCGGGCTTCTGTCCGCCCGATATGCTGACCAGGCCCACACCGGTGATCTGGGAGATCTTCGGCGCCAGCCGCGTGTCGGCCAGATCCTCGACGCTGGACAGCGGCATCGTAGTGGACGTTAATGCGAGCGTCAGGACGGGCGCATCCGCCGGATTGGACTTGCTGTAGACCGGCGGTGCGGGCAGGCCGGCGGGAAGGTAGCTCTGCGCCGCATTGATTGCGGCCTGAACTTCCTGCTCGGCCACATCGATATCCAGGCTCAGCTGGAACTGCATGACGATGATCGAAGACCCGCCCGAACTGGTGGAGGTCATCTGGCTTAGACCGGCGACCTCGCCGAACTGCCGCTCGAGCGGCGCCGTCACCGCCGACGCCATTACCTCCGGACTGGCTCCGGGGTAGAACGTCTGCACCTCGATAGTCGGATAGTCCACTTCGGGCAGCGCCGAAACCGGCAGCTGGAAGTATGCAACGCCACCCGCCAGAAACATCGCTACCATCAGCAGAGCCGTCGCAACCGGACGAAGAATAAAGGGTCGCGAAGGACTCATGGGGCGCCCGTACCAGGCGTCGAAGCTTGGCCCTGGTTTGCGGTGTTCTTCTTTCCATTGGATTGGCGAACCTGCACGTGGGCGCCGTTTTCCAGGCGGTCGAATCCGCTTGTCGCCAGGTTTACCCCGGGATTGATGCCTTGCACGGCGGTCACCTGCTCATTGCTGGTGACCACTGTAATTGGCTGTACGCCGACAGTCTGATTGGGATTCACGATGTAAACAAAGGCGGCCGTGCCGTTGTGTTGCACCGCCGCGCTGGGCGCCAGGGTGGCGTTTACCAGCGTCCGCACCAACAAACGCGCGTTTACGAACTGATTGGGAAACAAGGGAAAGTTCTTGTTAGAGTAGCTGGCGCGGAACTTCACCGTCCCTGTCGTGGTGTCGATCTCGTTGTCGAGAGCTGTGAGCTTTCCGGCCTCGATCTGCTTGCTGTCCGATCTGTCGAATGCCGCAACCTGCAGCGTCTTGCCGCCTTTCAGTTGAGTTTCGATCTGAGGCAAATCATCTTCGGAGACGTTGAACACGACCGTGATCGGCTGCAATTGCGTGATTACGACCAGGGTGGAGCCGTTGCCCGAGAACACGGTGTTGCCCGGATCGACCAGCCGCAGGCCCACGCGTCCGCTGATGGGCGCCACGATGTGGCAGTAGGACAGTTCCACCTTGTCATAGGCAACGGCGCCCTCGTCTGTCTGTACGGTGCCCTGGTCCTGAATGACTGTCTTTTCCTGATCTTCGACTTCCTGCCGGGCGATCGCATTCTTCGCGAACGCGGCCTGGTATCTTGCCAGATCCATCCTGGCTTCATCCAGAACTCCCTGGTCGTGCAGCAGGGTGCCCTCAGCCTGCGTCAACGTGGCCTGATACGGGCGCGGATCGATATCGATCAGAGGCTCACCTTTAGAGACGATCTGGCCTTCGCGATAGTGGACTGAGAGGATCACGCCGGTGATCTGGCTGTAGATCGTCACCGTGGCCAGAGGTGTGACGGTGCCCAGGGCATCGACGTAGATATTGATGTTGCCTGTACTCGACTGCCCCACCGTGATGGCTGCGGGACCCTGGTTGCGCCCCCCCCGGCCTCCGGCGGCCGCGCCTCCGGCATTCCCGCCGGCGGCCCCGTTCGATCCACTGGCTGGCTTTTTCGTCCCATGGCGCGATATCAAGGCGATCAGGACCACCAGCACCACCAGCGCCAGGATCCATATCCACCAGCGAGATCTCTTGCGGTGCTTTGCCGGATCGTCGGGAGTTGCGTTCCGCTCCTCAAAGGAAGAGCCCACATCACCACTATGGGCTTCGAAGGAATGACCCAGACTTTCACCGTCGGGGCGTTTCCGTCCACTCTGTTCTTCAGGCATTTCTGGTCCTTGCGGAGGATATCTGGTTCTTGCAGACTGGCGTGCGGTTCGAATCAGGAAGAGAGGAAGAACCCCACCGCTTTGGTGCACCTCTGCTATGGATGGTTAAGGGCGCGAAAAAGTTTCGCATGAACGATAAAAGCCGAACCGCTCTGGGAAACAGCTCATGAACTCACGTGTTTGATTGTAGCTCGAACCCCGCGCAGCCCCGCCAGGACGTCTGCTCGATATGAGACGTTACGTGGGAAGACACACGTCGACCATAGCCCAACCGCAAGCGCGCATCGTGTAAACTGAGACAGAGCTTAACCTGGTTTTCTACACTGTTTTCTACACTTCGGCTCAGCCCTCCAGCCCAGCCCACCAGAAAGAGCAAGCTGACCTGCTTAGCCAGGCAGGCACATCCATGTTAAGGAGACAACACAATGGCGAAGATTGCCAAGACCGGTGACCGCAAGAAGGTCATGGATACACAAAAAAGCACCGATTGTCCGAAGTGTTCCAAGCCCACACGCATCGTCAAGCGCGTCAAGGACCGGGAGCGCGGGGTTCCGGGCGGAGTCTATATCTCCTGCTCCACATGCGATTTCTTCGAGAAACTATAAAAGCCGGTGAAGGAATGCGAGAAGGTTCGCCGCGGCGGCGGACCTTTCGCCCCGATTCGACGTCTTACCCTCAAGTTCCGATCAGGGAACGATGTGGCCTAAAAGGCACAGCTTTGGTCTTGACGATCGTTGTTGCGACGAGGCAGACTCCCTGACGGAAGTAGGGAATCGGAATCATGGCTACAAGCAGCATCGCAGCAACCTCCTCGTCTCAGGTCTTCGCTCCCACCCCCGTATTCAGCCGCCCCACCTTTCTGATGTGTCCTCCGGAGTGGTATGGGGTGGATTACGTCCTCAATCCGTGGATGGCGGGCAATGTTCACCGTTCCTCGCGAGATCTTGCCTTCGCGCAGTGGAAGGGAATGCATAACGTTTTGCGGGGTATAGCCGATGTGCGGCTGCTCCATCCTGAGCCGGGATGTCCGGACATGGTCTTCCTGGGGCACGGAGCGATCGTGCATCATGGCGTCGCCGCCGTGTCGAGCTTCCAGCCGCCACCCCGCCGCGCCGAGACCGCGTACCTCCGCCGCTGGCTCGTCAGCCAGGGATTCCTGCTCTGGGAGACCCCTCGCGAAACCCCCTTCGAAGGCGAAGGCGATATGGTCTTCAGTGACACCGGAACCGCGCTGTGGGCGGCCCACGGTGTCCGGACCTGCCATGCGGCGCACCGCCACGTCGCCGATGCCTGGCATCTACCGGTGAAGTCGCTGCGGCTCATCGATCCGCGCTTCTACCACCTGGACACCTGCTTCACACCGCTTTCGGGTGGTTTCCTACTTTACTATCCGGGAGCCTTCGACGCTCCCTCGCTGGCGGCAATCGAGGCGGCGTTTCCGGCTGCCCGCCGCCTTGCGGTCTGCGAAGCCGATGCCACCCGTATGGCCTGCTGCGCGCTCAACATTCGGCGCACGGTCTTCACCGGGGAGATCAGCCCGGAACTCGCACTCCGGCTCTTCGACGCTGGCTTCGATGTGGTCCAGCTTGAGCTGGGTGAGTTCATCAAGGGCGGCGGCGGCGCCAAATCACTGGCCCTGCGGCTTAGCGATCTTCCGGTCACCCATGGTGTATTGAGCAGCTGATCTTCTGGTGTATTGAGCAGCTGATCTTCTGGTGTATTGAGCAGCTGATCTTCTGGTGTATTGAGCAGCTGATCTTCTGGTGCACTGAGCAGCTGATCTTCTGGTGCACTGAGCAGTTGATCTTCTGGTGCACTAAGCAGCTGATCTTGCGCCACCCACTGCCTTCAACACCCGCCGGTTTCATTCGGGCGCGGAGGCGTCCGCGTAGCGGCTATTCCAGGCGATCCAGTACAACTGACCGCGACCAGCACCGCCACGGGAGCGTCGTACTCTCCAGGGAAACGGCGCTCCTTCTCGTGCCGCTGGGAAACGGCTGAAGTGGAAAGGCTTTATCGGAAGACCTCGGGCGCAATCCGCAGCTCAGGATCGGCCGTTGTCGTCGTGATGACAACCGGATCGTTCGCCAGCGAGAGTTGAGCGATCAACTGCTGTGTCTGCTGGACATCCAAGGGGTTTACCGGCTCGATCTTCACCTTGGCCAGTCCATTTACGCCCAGCCGCTGCGCCGCCGCGTAGGAGAGATCGACGATATGGTTGGCCACCGCCGGTCCGCGATCATTCACACGAACGAAGGCCGACTTCATATTCAGCAGATTCGTCACCCGGATCCAGCTTCCCAGCGGGAGCGTGCGATGCGCGCAGGTCAGGTTGTTCATGTTGTACGTCTCGCCGCTGGCAGTCTTCCGACCATTGAACCGGCCGCCGTACCAGGAGGCTTTGCCGACCTGAAACCAGCGATGCTTCGCTGCGGCTTTGCCGCGCCGCGCGGCTCCGGTTGCCGCGGCCATCTCGTGCTTCTCCGCGGTGCTCGCGGCCAGAGAAAAGGAGATTCCTGAGATTCCCAGGATGAGCGCCAGCATACCCAGACGGCGAGGCGTACCGTGGTTGAAGGTCTGCTTGCAGTGCATCCAGATCCGCGAACCTGAAAGAACCGCCCGATCCGCTTCCCGCAGCTGTTCCGCAATCTTGCGCGTGCGTTCGTTCATGCATTTAATTGTCGCGCTGTGGGAAGGGTAAGTCAAACAAAATACAGCTGAATATCAGCTAATTCTTCTTGTTTTATGATTCATTTCGTGGTATGCCGAGCAGGCCAACGGGGGTTTTTTTGTTGCAGCGCACAGCACACCTTCGCCCGTCGCGTGCACCCGCCACGGTTCTCACCATTGCCGGGCATGATCCTTCCAGCGGCGCCGGCGTTACGGCGGACCTTCAGACCTTTGCGGCGCATGGACTCTTCGGGACCTCGGCCATAACCGCGCTCACCGTACAGTCCACCCTGGGAGTGGCCAGCTCGGAGCCTGTCTCGCCTTCCTTGCTGCAGCGCACCCTGCGTCACCTTTGCGCCGATCTTCCGCCGCGGGGCGTCAAGATCGGCATGCTGGGATCGGTGGAGATCGTTGCGGTAGTAGCGGAATTTCTCCAGTCTTTTCAGAAGACCGCCGCAACAGCGGCCGGCCCGATCGTGCTTGATCCGGTGCTGCGCGCCAGCTCCGGAGCGGCGCTTCTATCGGCCGACGCCGTGGCTGTGATGACCACGCGCCTGCTTCCGATCGTCGATTGGATCACACCCAACTGGGAGGAACTCGCCGTTCTGGCGGGCCAGCCGGTCGCGGGCCGAGAGCAGGCGGAGGCGGCGATGGAGGATCTGAGTCGCCGATACCCGCGGCTTCACATCGTCGCCACCGCCGGCGATCAAGCCGAGCCTATGGACCTTCTGCGGCTGCCCAGCGGCGAAATACACCGGTTCGGGGGGGAGCGGGTGCACACCACCTCGACCCACGGAACCGGCTGCGCCTTCTCATCCGCGCTGCTCAGCCGCCGGGTGCTCGGCGATGAACCCAAAGCCGCGGTTGCCGGAGCCAAGTCGTTTGTCACCGGGGCGCTACGGCACGCTCCGGGCCTGGGCCACGGCAGGGGACCCATGGACCTCCTGTGGCCGTTGCATGGTTAGGAGCTTGTTGAAAATCAGCTTTTGTGGCTTCGCTAGCTTCGCGGAACCCGCTTTG
>CAXUIM010000012.1:0-28684 GCA_964250885.1 uncultured Acidobacteriaceae bacterium
AGTAGCGGAGCACATCGTTGACCTGGTACTGCGCGGCCCATGTCCGGCCGGCTCCAGTGAGATCCTGGCGAGGAACGAGTGCATCGACCCGGTACTCTTCCCTGCTGACGACGCCGTTGGCCTGCAATTCAGTATGGATCCTAGCATTGATGTCGGCGCGTGAGCGGTTGTCAGGCGAGACGACCAGTGTGTTCTCGGGTGAGCGTGCGTATTCCCTGGCGATCGCGTCGGTGCGCGCACTCTGATCCTTTAACTCATACACCCTGCCCTGCCGCTCAAGGCCCTCGATGGCCTCACCCACCCGGCCGTGCGAGAGATGCTCGACCACGTTCTTCAGCTCCGGGTCTTTCTGACGCACAATCTCGTCGAGCTTGACCGTAGGCATCCCGGCTTCCTGCAGCTGCGCGAACGGCCTGCCTGCTTCTACCGCTTCATGCTGGCGTGTGTCGCCCACCAGGAGAACACGATCGTTCCGATGTAAGCGGCTCACGAAGTCATGCATCTGCTTGGTCGAGGCTAATGAGCTCTCGTCCAGCACATAGAGACGCTTCTCGCCCGTGTCGGTTTTCTGGCCTTTGGCCAAGTGCATCTGCAAAGTCGAGGTCTCGATGCCGGCTCCGGCAAGCTGCTGTGCCGCACGGCTCGTCGGCGCGAAGCCTTCCACTTTGAAGCCATTCGCTTCCAGGCCCTCGCGGATAACGGAGAGCGTCGTCGTCTTACCCGCACCCGCCACGCCGTCGAGCCCTGTGATCTGCGCCTGGCTCAGGAAGATCTGGTCGGCCGCTCGCTGCTGCGTTCCATTCAGTTCCGGATGTCGGCTTAACATCTCCACACGGATAGTCTCGTTGCTGAGAGCAAAGCGATCCTGGCGGTTCCCTACCTGCATGCGCCCGATGGTCTCGCGTTCCATGCGCAGCATGGTGGCCGTCGTGTACTGCTCGCTCGCCGCGCCCGGCGCTTGCGGTACAGTGCGGAACTCACCTTCCATAGCTCTGCGGTTGAACTCTTCCCGCACCTGGCTGGCACTGGCCTGCCCCATGCTCCGGTCCATGGCTGCTTGCAGGATGGCACGTTTATCCTGGACTGCGGAACGCTCAAAGACGTGATCGCGGGCATAAGTCACGGCTTGCTGCGCGACCTTCGGGGAATCAACCTCCTGGCGATGAGCGTTGGTCAGAGCCCTGGACACAACCCAATCGGCCTGGTGGCCGTACTGGGCAGCCAACTCACGGTGACGATGCAGCACCTCCCCAGGCGACTGGATCTCTTTGGAATCGCGAGTACGATGTGCGGCGACCTGCGCGGCGCCGGCTCCCTCGCGCCCGATCTCCTCGAGATGCGACTTGATCTGCTCCCGGCGTGGGCTCGACGCCTCCAGGTACTCCTGGCTGTAACCCTTGATCTCCGGTTGGCCATGCTTGCCGCGCTCGACCTCATAGCCGAGTCCCTGCAAACGGCTGGCGAGCTCCGTCCGGTAGACCGAGGTTGCGAACTGCTGCGAGCCGAACAGGCTACGGGGGTCGAGCGACCGGGTCTGGCCATTCTCCCGTTCGGTGACGTTGAAGATCACGGCATGGGTATGGAGCTGAGGCGCAGCGTAGCCTTTCACTGGTCGCGCCGTATCGTGCTCGAACGTCGCCGCAGCGAACTTGCCCGTACGCTCCGGCGCGTTCACGTTGCCGAGCCGGGCCTGCGTGTAGCCCTCCAGCTCGCCCAAAGCGACACGGACACTTTCCCGGTGCGCCTCCCGCACCCGCTCATCTCCTCCCACCAGCGCGGTCAGGGAAACGGATTTGGGAGCTGAAAAGGTAGCATCCCACCCGGCCCTGTGTTCGACCGAGGTCACTTCCCTGCCGAATTGGTTCTCGTAGGTCTTGGCCGGCTGATGACGAACCATCTGTTCCTGCGTCTCAGGGTGCTGGCCTTCGGTCAGGCGGGCGAAATGGTCGGCCCCGACCGAACCCTGCAAGCCCCATTCCTGAGCGAGCTTACCCTGCCATTCGCTGTGGCCCTGCTGCTCCCGGCTCCAATAGTTCGCTTCCTTCGCCGCGAACTCGCGGGTGTGGTACGTCCGGGCCTGGCCACCGGAGAGCGGTTTGGAGATCGTCAACACAGTTTAGGATTTAGGTCGGCGCCAACATTGAGGTCCCTACAAAAAGGTCCTACAAATCACTTCGGGGATGTAATTGGCGTGCATTTTGGGCCTGACAGAGCAACTTGTAATATCTTCCTCCCACATAGGGATTGTTTCTGACATTTTGGGCCCGCTCCGCCATCCTTGCCTTCCGTTCAGCCAGTAGAGCTTTTTTTCTCGCCTCAATCAGGCACTCTAAATCTTGGCAGAACTGCCGAGGGTGCCTTATGGATGATTCCAGAAACTGTATCGTCTCTGGCTTGTACGCCTGACCGTGCAGCGACGGATCAAGAAGATCAGAGACTGGCGAGTAGCCTCTGATCTTTACTGAAGCGGTATGGCTAACCTCGGTTGGTGAGGCGCTGCACCAAAAGATGAAATCGCTGTTTTCAGAGATGCTCTTCACCTGCGACTCGGAGACGACTCGACCGTACTCGGACCAACGACTCTCGCTAAAGGTCTTAACCTCAAGCGAAAGCCACGTGCGACGAACCAGTACTGTCACATCGGACCGGCTCTGCCGATCAATTTTGGCAAACTCCTCTCTTACTCTTAGGCTAGCGCTCTTGAAAACACGCGAAACGGCGGTCTCCCCTAATTTCCCTGTGAAATGCTTCTCGATCGAGTTATCGCCATAGGGAGGGCTAGGAGTGTGTCGGGAATAAGCTTTTGGAAAACCGTAAACCTTTTGGTTTCAATGACATACCAGACCATGTAGATTTTGTAAGTCGTTCATTCTAAACACCAAAAATTCTATCCCCGACAGACTCCTAGAGCATTCTCTAAAAAATTCTTGAGCCTCATGTGCCAAATCACGCGAGGAGGCGATCGCCTCCTCGTTAAGGGAAACTGAGATAGGCTTTCTCTTCATTGCTATCGACAATGATTTGGTCTCCTATAGCAAGTGACTAAAGTCCCGCGATTGACGATCATACAAGCATCCAAGTACTCGGTGAGATCCAATCCATGTCGCCGCGCAGCGGCAAGACTTGCTTCTGTGATACGCAGCCGCTGAGCGCCGTTACGCGTACATTCTTCGCCGAAATACATTGCCATTTCAACGAGGTGTTCAGGTAGCCGACGTTCGGTGCGGCGTGCGTTTGAGTGGCTTGTTGGAATGATTTTGGGTGGGGTTTTTGGAAGCTTTTGGGAATAATTCATGAGGTCCTTTCCGTAGAAACGGCTGTTCGGTGAGAACAAGGAGGACGTCGCTTAACGCGAACTCATGAATGTTGGTAAGCCCGGCGCAGAGCGCGCCGTATTCCCGTATGAACTCTTATAGCTGATAGAGCGGCATTCCTGCAAGGCCAGCAGTACAGTTGATGTCAATCCACCGGCTTCCATTCACGAGCCGGTCCTTCGTCCTTCTTGAAAGCAGTCTTACGTGACTTCGACTGGGCTGGTCTAGGATCAGGATCAACGAAGAGAGGCATGTCTGATTCCAGTTTAGAGGCCGTAACTTTGGCCATTACCCGTGGCGATTGGAGAGAATTGGCAATCTCGGTCTCCACCTGTGCCGGAACAGCTTCGGCAGCCAGCGATGGCAATGGTCTTGGCTCTGGAATCATCAGTTTTCGTTTCACAAACTCCGGCTGCAGGCTCCGCTTCGGCACTAAAGCGAACTTGACTGGCACAACTCGGTTTTCCTGCTTGATGTAGCCGGAGAGCGGTTCGAGGCCGGCGATTTCGGACGCCATGACGAGAGGTTTAGTGGCAATCTCCATCGCGTAGTTTCTCTTCGCCCGCAGGAGACCGGGCGACCGCGACTCCTTCAGACGCTCCACCTCGATCTCTCCCAGGGTCTCCGAGATCCACTTGGCCGCACGAGGTTCCGAGGTCTTGAAGAAGATCTTGGTCGCCGGCTGCGAGAGCATGGCCTCAGCATCATGGCCGTAGCGCTTCTCGAGTTGGCTGCGCCCTTGGAAACCGAGCACGACCGGGTTGCCATACTTGCGGTTTTCGGTCACGGCCGCATGGAGCTGGGGCAGTTTATTGAGACTGGCGAGCTCGTCCAGGACGAACCAGACCGGCTTGGCTGGGTTCGCGCAGGGCTCCATCATGCGCAGGATCAGCAGGTCGAGCCACACGGAATGGAGTGGCAGGATACGTTCCCGAAGTGAGGGCCGGGAGGTCAGGAACACCCACCGCGTCCGCTCGAAACCCCAGCGCTCTGTCGCGAATGACGCCCGCGTCTCTTCCCTCTCCGGTAGGAGCGCGAAGCTGTCCGCGATCATATTCAAGCTTGCGAGGACCCCGCTACGTTGCGGTCCTGCCTTCGGATCGAGATACGCTGCCTGAGGTGTACCGGCAAGCCTGCGGTCGATCTCGTCAGGGTCGGCCATCCATGCATGGAGCTCCTGCGGCGTGGGCCGGAAGCGTAGCAGACGGGCCAGTACCCGGCGCGGCGCATCGGTGAAGAATCCCTTCTCATAGTCCCGCTCCGGAAGCAGGGCTGCGGCAACAGCGTCGGTGACACCTGGCCCGTCCATCTCGCTCGAAAGGCTCCAGTACGGGCACCGCTCGTCGAGCGGATTGAGGATCAGGTCGCCTCGCTCGGGACGGTAGAACTCCTGAACGAACTCGCCGGCTGGATCGTAGACGATGGCGGACTCGCCACGCTCCTGGACCTGGCGAAGGATCTGCCGGATGGCGTTCGACTTGCCGCTTCCGGTGTCTCCCATGAGCAGGATGTGACTGGACTCCAGGTTCTTTGGAATTCGAAAACTCGGTCCCAGAGCCCCCAACTTTGATTGCAGCCGGAGCTGAATTCCATCCGCCTGCGCGCTCCGGTTCGACGCAAGAGCGGATACTAGTTCCGGTCCTTTGGTCCTCCGGCCGTGCCGCTCCTCGTGCCGGGACTGAGCGCCTGATCTTCTCCGCAGCAGGAACACAATCAGGAACAAAATCAATGCGCCGCAGAGTGGGGTCAGCATCAAGCGGCTGACGCTTTCCCCGGCAAAGAATTGAGTCGCGAGAGGCGGCGCAAGCTCCTTCCAAGGTCCGGTCTGCTCGGTTTGCACCAGTCCAGTCCAACCTTCGGCTTGCGCGGCCGGGGAGAGCTTTAGGGGCAGACCTCGACGTAGGGATAGTGCTGCCGGAACCACATCCTCATCGTGAGCCAGCTCCGGAAGGCGCTTTGGAGCGGTCTTCCGGATCCACCAGACCGAGGCCTCCGGGACTCTTCCCTCTGCCATCCTGAGGGCCATATAGGCGGGCAGATATACCTTCTGGAGAGGCGACAGAACAAACCAGAACCAAAGACAGAACGTTAGCGCAAACCCGGCCGTCAGCAGGAAAAAGGTCTTGATGAGACCCCATCGCCGCTGAAACTTAAGAGGTTGGGCCACGTTACTTTGTCTCCGCGTGCCGCATCTCCAGGCGCTTCAGAATCTCTTCGGCTTTGCCTTCCTTGATGGAATCGGCATGCCTCACGATTTTCTGGACGGTCTCCTCGGGAAGGTCCGACGCTGCCGAAACCAGGTTCTGGATCAGCGAGCGAAGGCCCATGATCTCAGCCAGGATGGTCGGGTCGGGAGCCGGCTTTCTCTTCCGAGCCGGGCGCTTCAGGTGGAGCAGAACGGCCTCCCGCATCCACTCCGCGCAGGTCTGTCCGGCGGCTTCGGCAGCAACTTCGATGGCTTTTACTTCGGCTGGCGGGAGCCGGGTCGCTATGGTCTTCTGGGCGGTGGAGGACTTTGACTCGGTGTTCGGAGCGGCGGAATCAAACGGTGCGGGAATGCGAAGAATGCTCATAAGAATTGGCCCGGTTGCTGTACCTAAGACCCTAAGGCGCTCTCCGTCTTGCGGTCAAATTTCCAGGTCTACTATCGGAGACCTGCGCTAACGCTCGTTTACATACCAAGCTAAGTTGTTGATTCTGCTTCTTGCCTAAGCACCAGACATCGTTTACGTCTGTACACGTCTCCGTTAGCGCCCGTTTACGACGTTTCCGCCCGGAACCGATCTAAAGCTAAGTAGCTGAAAAGGCCAGCGTTCACGTACGTATACAGTTGGTTTACGAACAGAACCCATTTGGGGGTGACGTGTCAGACCTTCTTCCGCTGCAAAGCAGCGAGTCTTTGCGGTTGGCTATGCACCGTTGCTGCATGCTGCCGTGCACAGGCGGTGCGACGCTAGACTGCTTTCAGCATGCCACCGATCACTGAACCTTCGCTCTCCTGTCCACACTGCGGTAAGCCCATTGCACTCACCGAGTCGCTCGCCGCACCTCTGGTGGCTGCCACCCGTGCTCAGTATGAGCAACAACTCCGCACACAAGCAGATGGGTTCGCTTCTGAAAAGAAGCTAGTCGCAGCACAGCAAGCGGCAAACGAGCAACGTGCGGCTCAGCTGGAGGAAGCGGCTCAGAAGCAGCAGCAGGAGATGGCTCGGACGGTACGCGATCAAGTACAGAAGCAGCTGGTCACCGAGCGCAGAACGATCGCCGATCAGGAGACCTTACGTGCCCGACAGCAGGTAGAAGAGGAGCGCAACGCTGAACGGGAAGCGGCACGGTTGCAGGCAGAACGGATTGATTCTTTGAACGCGAAACTGGCGACGGCTCAGGCTGCCCAGGCAGACCTTCTCCGAAAAGAACGAATGCTCGAGGATCGCGCGCGGGAACTTACGCTGGACGTCCAGAAAGGCATCACGGAGGGGCTGGCCGAAGTGCGTTCGAAAGCGATCGCAGAAGCGCAGGCCGGTCTCGATCTCAAGGTTCAGGATCGCGACAACACCATCACCCAGCTTCGCGACCAGATTACCAGTCTGCAGCGCAAGGCGGAGCAGAGCTCCCAACAGGCACAGGGCGAGTCCCTGGAGATCGCACTCGAACACCAGCTCCGGGAGCGGTTCCCTTTGGACAGCATCGAGCCGGTCGGAAAAGGCGAGTTTGGTGGAGATGTGTTGCAAGTGGTCCGTGACCAGAGCGGCCAGGTTTGCGGCAAGATCCTGTGGGAGTCCAAGCGCACCAAAGCGTGGTCCGATGGCTGGCTCACCAAGCTCAAATCAGACCAGCGGGCAGCGCATGCCGAGCTCGCTGTGATCGTCTCTCAGACCATGCCCAAAGACATCACGCACTTCGATCAGATGGAAGGGATCTGGGTGTCCAGCCTGAGCTGCATCCTGCCGGTTGCCACCGCCCTGCGGATCAGCGTCCTGGAACTTGCCGGCGTGCGGCGGTCGAACGAAGGGCAGGAATCCAAGGCACAGCTGATCTACGCTTACCTGACCGGTTCCCGCTTCAAGCATCGCATTGAATGCATCGCTGAGAAGTTCACAGAAATGCGCAGCGATCTCGACCGCGAGCGCAAGTGGATGACCAAACAATGGGCCAAGCGCGATGGTGAACTGTTGTCCGTCCTGGAAGCGACTTCTGGCCTGTACGGCGATCTCCAGGCCATCGCCGGCCAGAGTCTCAAAGAGATCGACGCACTCGAATGGCCCAGGCATCTCCAGCTCAGAGCTGACTAGTGTTCCGTGCCTCATCCGGCTCTGGTAAGTGCTCCTCTTGCCAGAGCCGCGCCTGCTTGGCCGCAACGCCTTCCCTGTCCAGATCTGCCTGCTTGGCTTTCCATTTCTCAACAATCTTCTGCGCCTGACGGCTGCGCTTCTCGGCGCGCGCCAGCATACGTTCGACGTGTGCTCTCCGCCGAGATTCTGTGTTGGAAATCGATGTCACGGCTGATATAGGAACGCTTCGCCTTCAAGCGGATGGCTTCTTACTTTCAGGTCTATCTTGTATCGTCGCCGTCGTGCCTGTGCGTTGGTGGGACGCGGTCAACGCGTTCCAACCTCGCGATCTGCGAACGGCAAATGCATCAGGCAAGTGCCAGGTGAGGCGATGGTGAAACGCTTGAAGCATCGCTCCAGGTTTGCCATTTCGCGCTGGACCTCCCGTGGGCCTTGTTAGACGCATAGACGAACCCCCACCACACCACAACCCAAAGAAGTTCACCGACTGTTGTTGGCTGAATCTAGAGATCCACAGTCGCTCGTTCCTTATGTACTGTTCTCTCTTGTAGAAGTATCTAGAGAATATCTTGCCAATTCAGAGTGTGTACCGGGAGCTTCGAATTTGCGTACTGGGAGCTTCGAGGAAATCATTTTGGTGTACCGGGAACTTCGAGGAAACGTACCGGGAACTACGTGGAAAATTAGAGGTAGCTGTGGAATCGTATGAAAACACTAATTGATTAATTTGAAGCAGTTCGAAGCTCCCGGTACAGGTTCGAAGCTCCCGGTACACCAAATCGCCTCTAGAGACACGCTTTCATTCAATTAAGGAATAACAGTGTTGAACACAAATGAGGCTAAACACGCCATTTCTGCGAGATTTTCAAACAAGCTTGGAGAATCAAATCAGGTACAACAAACATTAGAAGTTCCCGGTACATAGTCGAAGCTCCCGGTACGCTTTAGAAGCTCCCGGTACATGGGGCAGCGTAGCATCTACGTATTGACGTATTTAGCTAGGGACGTGCGAGCCTCTTGAGCTCTTCCCCGCGAGCGAGGAACTGCTTTCCATTACGCGGCGGCCCGATGGTGAGCCCTTTCACTGTTGCCTCGGCGTTAACCTCCGGCCACGCAATCCGAAGCGCATCGATGGCTTCCGCCATGCGGCTGCGAATTCTCCGCGTGTTGGTATCGTCATGCCAAAGTTGTTCCAGCAAGTTTGCCCACGGGATGCAACTGGTGGACATGGCTCCATATGAGCGATGGACCAGGAACATCATGTAATCCTGCATCTGAGACTTCTGCCGCGTTGCCTGGATCAACTTCCTCAAAACGGGAACATGGAAGTTGGTGAATTCTTTGAAGACGGCATCGTCGAGACGGAAACCATAATCACGCTCAAAGCGGTTCTTCTCGCGTGCAGGGGCGTCCAGAAGCTGCAACTGCTCCCCCGACCTCAAGGTGTCTGGCAGGTTTGTCGCGCGAACCAGAGGCATGATGACGCGCTGAAGCGAGCCTTCATAGCGACGTTCGACCACGATTGCCATCGCCGCAACACGCTCGAACGCCTCCCGCACCCGCTTTATGTTGGGGCCACCTGTAGACATCCCCATGTCGTTCAGGAACTGGCTTGCGCTGGACAGTGGTATGAACGGGTCCTTTGTGAGCACTGCCTGGTGCGTCATCCAGTGAAACAGGGTGCGATCTGCCCCGTAGGGCATCTCAACGTTAGGCACCATGGCTTTGAAGGTGACGGTGACGAAGTCTCCATTGGCCATACGGGCTTGCCGTGTGATCTCCCGGGCTTCTGTCTTCTGGTAAGGCAAGCCGCAGAAGATCATGACCTGAGCGACCTGCATCAGGTCTTTGCCGTAGTTCGGATCTTCTCGGGCTTCGCGCAACTCGGCCATCGCGAGCGCTAGTTGTCCCCTGCTAGCGACGTCTTCGCTCTTACGGTCACGCGTTTTGTTCTGGGCAGGCTCCTCGTCCAGCAGCCTCGATTGCCCAAGTCCCGTTATCTTAGTCATATAGATGTGCGGATAAGACTACATGTGGTGCTTGGCGAACAGGAGGTCCAATGCTTCTGTCATCAGGGCCTGGCTCCTCAAATCCTTTTGAACGCCGAGATTCTTCAACTTTGTGAAGCGATCCTTATCGACCTTGAGTGTCAAAGCTTTGTAGTAAACGCTCTGCGCGTTTTCCATGGTCCCCGCAGGAGAGTCGTGATTGGTCTCTGCGCGAAGAGATGAGACCGGTGTTTGTGCTGCTTCAAGGCCAGGGTGTTCTGGCCGAGGAGTGTCAGTTTCCTTCTTGGAAACCAAAAGACCAGAAAGAGTGGCTGCCTTCATATGCGCCATGCTTACCTCACTGCGTACTGCCGCAAGTACTTTTATACGCTGATACGTATCCACGTGCATGCGTAATTGTGCATTTATGAATACTACTGATTACCTGATGTTTTACGTAGCTGCGTATGTATGTAAGTCCATAGTTCCGCAATTTCCCCCGCTGAACGGCTTTTCTCATCGATCTCTTGTACGGTTCGGCCATCGATCATTGAGCTTGCAAAATCTGTGCGTTGAAAAATGGTCACCGGTGCGACGGTCCCGTGTTGCGAAAGAGATATCGCCGCTTCGCCGGTGATGCGAGCGCGTTGGGCGGCACCGTTGATAATGAAAATCATCTTTTTCTTGGCTTCTTCAACCATGCCTATAGTTGAACCTACGGCACGCAGATCATGAGGGCTGGGTCGCGTTGGAATTAAGACCAGACTGGCAAGAGCGATCACTTGGCGGTTGGTCGCGGTGACGGCTGGCGGTGTGTCGACGATTGCGATGTCGATTCCGTTCGTCTCAAGAATCGCAAGCTGAGCTTTTAGCTTGGCCGGCTCAATCTGAGCCAGATGCGGAGTCTCAGCTTTGCGTTCGTGCCACCACTGGCTTAACGATCCTTGGGGGTCAGTATCGACCAGAACGATATTACCGCTTTCAGTCCGGACAGCCTCGACTGCCAAGTGCCCGGATAGCGTAGTCTTGCCCACGCCGCCCTTCTGATTTGCCACCACAATAACGTGCATGCGTATCTCCACTGATGCGTTGATACGTATTAGCGCATGTACGCACCCACTCCCTAAGGGTACAGAGCCTAGGGAGTAAAGCAGCTTGAATAAAACGTGAGGTGCCTTTTCGGGTACCTCATGTGAGCTTGCCCTCAGAACGCGTCGCTCATAAGCGTGCTGGTTTTGGACTTTCGTCGGGTTGCGGTTGAACCTTCGGGATCAGGCTGCGAGGGCGAGTGGTGGAGCGATTGCTTGTTGCTCGAACTGAGCTGGGCTGAGATAGCTCAGGGTGGAGTGCATTCTCGATCCGTTGTACCAGAGCAGCCATTCGAGCGTGGCGTCCTTCGCCTTCCTGTGGTTGTGGAAGTCCATGCCATGCAGCCGCTCGACCTTCAGCGAACCAAACAGGGCTTCCGAGCAGGCGTTGTCCCAGCAGTTGCCCTTGCGACTCATGGAAGCCTTGATTCCATGCCCGGCGAGAAGGTCCGTGTAGCATCGACTGGCATACTGGCTGCCGCGATCGCTATGGAAGATCAGGCCAGGGGCAGGCAACCGGCTGTGCCACGCCATGTCGAGCGCGCGGCAGGCCAGTTCCGCTGTGATCGCCTCGCCCATCGACCAGCCCACGATGCGGCGGCTGAACAGGTCCAGCACCACGGCCAGGTACAACCAGCCTTCGCGAGTGGGGATATAGGTCATGTCGCCGGCCCAGACGGTGTTCGCCGCGGTCACGGTGAAGTTGCGCGCGAGCAGGTTAGGTGCGATGGGCAGGGCATGGTTGCTGTCGGTGGTCGAAACGCGAAAACGCCGCTTGCCGCGAGCCCGGATGCTGTTCTGCCGCATCGTCCGCTCGACCCGGCGCTTGCCCACGCGCACTCCGCTGGCCTTCAGTTGCCGCCAGATGCGGGGCCATCCATAGGCCCCGCGCGCCTCGGTGTACGCCGCGCGAATCTCGACCAGCAACGCCGTCTCGCTCAGATGGCGGCGCGTGAGAATCTTCTTCTGCCGTGCCCGGTGCTGACGATATCCCGAAGCGCTCACACCCAGAACCCGGCACCGCACGCACACCGGCCAACGCAGCTTGTTCTGCTCGATCCAGGCGTACTTCATCGCTGCACCTTCGCGATGTACGCCGTGGCTTTTCCCAAGATGTCGCGCTCCATCGTCACCCGCGCCAGTTCCGCCCGCAGACGGTTGTTCTCCAGCCGCTCCGCGCTCACCTGCTCGCTCCTGACACCACGCGACTGGCCAGCCTTCTCTGCCTTCACCCAGTTCGCCAGCGTCTGTTCCACGATGCCCAGGGCCTTCGCAGCCGCCGCCACCCTCTGTCCAGAGGACACCAAACGAACCGCCTCCTGCTTGTACTCCAACGTATACCGCCGACGTGTCAACTTCTCCATCACTATCTCCTCTTCGCGATTACTACAGCTCGCTAGGAGAGACGTTTTCCGGGGGCAAGCTCAATATAACAACGTAAATACGTATCTACAGCGAAACCCTTGTTGTTCATGGGCAAAGAATCTGGCGTGATATGGAACGGACATCCGTTCTAGGAGCGTGTGCCCTTCACTGGATCATCATGTGCACATTGGCCTGGGGCAGGGGAGTGCGATCCGTCAGCCGGCCATGGCGTAGGGTAGGGAAGAGCGGAGCGTTGGGTTCGCTTCCGAGCTCGGACGCCGCAATCCACCCCTCTAAACATTGATCCAGGTCGTGGTGGCAGGGAAGCTCGTTCACCTTGCCTTCTAAGCTGCTCCCTTCTTGGTTCGCGCCGACAGCTTGTTCGTTGCCGCCGGGATTGCAGCGAGTTTGCCGCCCTTACGCATGGGTGAGTCCTCCGTTTTTGAATGGCCTTGCTGTGTTTGCTCACAAACACGCCTTGGCCCTGGCCCACGCCAGCGGGGGCGGCAAGTGCAAGCAGAGGGGTTATCTCCCATCCGGAACGAAGTGGAGGGCGAGCACAGCGAAAGTCTGCACAAGCGGAGCGCGGAAGACTGGGGAGACTGCTTGCGCGCGCCAGGGGCGGAGGCCCTCAGGAAGGTTTGGTTTCCTTGCTTTTAGCGCGTTAGTGCGGAAGAGATTGCCTTTCGGGACGTTGCGGGGGTGTCCGCGCTGAGGAGGTGTCGGAAGACGGCGGTTTCATCCCCGGCTGGAGCAGGGAGGAGATCCTCCTCCCTAATCGTCAGGTCTTTGCGGTTGGTGGGTTAGTTGGCTTCAGTGCAGCGATCAAATTCCTTGGGATGTTCTGTGAGTACCGGCTCCCTCAACTCCCGATCTGATCCTCGGAACTCGGTCTCTCTTAAACAAACGACCCCGTCTAGGGGCTTTACAGCTAGGCATTGGGTGGATCGAACGTTTCAGACAGACAGGCTCTTTTTCGACGCATCGGAGCCGCCTGGATGGGGAAGCGGGAGCAGCTTCTCATGAAACAGCAACTTTTTTGCAACCTTTCCATTTCTCATGACGCCACCTGCATAGAGAATACGAGCACGGCGGTGCCTCTATGCAGCACACGAATGAAATAAAGACGATCTTCTGGAATGAGCGGAGCACATTCGATCGCCTGCACGGAGCAATGTTCCACAATGAACTCGCGCGCCTTGGTATCAGAACCGGAGATGCGTTGTATGCCAATACAGAATCCGGAGAATCTGCTCTTTCTATAACGGCGGATAATCAGCTGCAGATCGAACAAGCAAGGAATTTGCTTGAGAGCTACGACGTAGGGGTGTCTCAAGTTGAAGCTATCTCTGCAATCGCTCTTCCACAGAGAACGCTTTCGGATGCACTTTTTACCCTCCCTGAAGCGGCTCGGAAGAACTTCGGCCATCAGCAGACGATTCACTCTAACAAGCATTTGGATGTGATTTTGCATTCGGTGCTTACCGCCGCTCATGTCACACATGTCAGTAACTCTTCTTCTGAAGAGGGCCTGCTGGCCCGCAGCAAGGAGGCAGGTCTTTATATCAATCATTGGGATACACAGATCGCCGCCGGGCAAAGGTGGTCGATCATGCTGCCCATGGGTGAGTCGCCGAATACATTCTCTGAAATTGCTCGGTCCGCTGGGATCATCTCGATGCCCGCATGGAAGAGCGACGCTATTTGGAATCCCGCCGCCGACAATTTCCACCGTATGGCGCGCTGCATTTTCAAGGGCTTTAACCCACATGACGTTGAGGACGCCGTTCAATGGGCGATGCAAGATCTGTTTGATCGTGTTGATGCGGCATCTTTGGAGCGAGACGTGGACGAGACCGTACTGGCTGAAGATCTTCGTCTTTTCATGCTGAGGGTGAAGTGGAGGCTGCTTGATATGAAGCGAGCCACCGCCAGGCGGAATAATGTGCCGCTTGACGATCTGGACACCTCCGAGACACTCGCTAAAGTGCCTGGGTTGCTTTCACCCTTTGACTACGCCGCCCTGAGAGAAGCACAGGATGTTCTGGCAGGAGAAGTTCCCGCTTGGCTGCAAAGCCTAAGGCCAGCAGAAAAAGATCGGCTTAGCAAGAGGGCTCGTGGGGAGACGTTTGAAGCAATCGCGCGTGACCGTGGAGAGCCAGTCGGCACGGTCAAGGCTAGCGTTAGCCGCGCGTTGAATCGGTTGCAAACGAAGCTCCAGAACAAGACAGGTATAACGATGCAGCCTAAGGCGCTCCATGACGCCCTAAGTGCATTCGTTAGCTGTGAAGACGAACAACAAGCTGATCCATCAGAAAAGGAGCCACACAATGACAACCGCTAGCTGCTATTCCTCGGATATGGCCGTTCATCACGCAACCGAACCCTCAAACGAAGTGTCCGCGTACCTTAATGCAAAAATGGCCGAGATTGCCGCGTCGAGGGCTGTGGAACATCCGTTCCTTAACTGGTATGCGGACAATCCCCTGACCAGAGAGCAGGAGAAAATTCTGTTTTCGGAATGCTTCTACTGGTTCCGGCAGCTGCCCTTTTACATCGCATCCATGTCGACCATCACCCGCGACCCAAAGATTTTTCGCGAGATCATGTTCAATGTCGCGGATGAGATGTGCGGACCCAAGACCCATGCACAGATATACCGCGAGTTCCTCGCCGGAATCGGAATTTCCCACGCAGACGTGCTCGCCTATCACCCGTCGGCTGAGACGATTGCCCTTGATAAGGGCGTTGAGCGGCTCTACAGTACAGCGCCGATTGAAAAGGCGCTTGGTGCTCTGTTCTTCGACGAAGTAATGTCGGCGATCATGGTGGAGAAAGTGGCTCGCGGGCTGCTGAACCAGGGCTACGATGAGGGGAAAGCTCACTTCTGGATTCTCCATATCGAGTTGGAAAAGGGACATAGCGACTCCGTCAACAACGCAATTTTTCCCCACGCGGGAGAGCTGCAGACCAGGCTCGTCTTCGAAGAAGGCCTCTACGAATTGATGGCTCTTGTGGAAGCTTTCTGGGATCGTGTAGACACAATGATTCGAGGGAACGAAGCCCGCGCGAACTGATAGGGAGCTCACCATGGAATTCTTGATAACAGCTTACGACGGAGAGGATAGTGACGCGGCGATGGAGCGAAGGCTAGCCGCTCGAGGAGCACACCTGGAAGGGATAAAGCAGCTGAAGCAGAGCGGTAATTTTATCCAAGGGGGCGCAATACTCGACGGCAAAGGGCAAATGATCGGCTCCACCCTCTACATGGAGTTCGAATCGCGCGCTGCGTGCGACGAGTGGCTTCGTAATGATCCTTATGTAACTGGTGGCGTCTGGGCTCACCTTAAAGTGGAGGACATTCGCCTTGTGCTTAGAGGATGAGGTTCCCCGACTGTCGTATCAGTCGTTTCTAGCGGATTGGGAGCCGGCATTAAGCGACCCTTTACCAATTGGAGATTATAGCGGCATCGAGAAAGTGAGGCAGGTCACCATTCGATATCTTGATTGGGTCACGCATGATCTGGTGTTGGGAGATGCTGACGGGGCGATAAAGGAAATAGTGCGCGTCGCAGACAGGCTGGTTCAAATAGCGGCAGCCTCTTCACTTGCATCTTCGAGCAGTGCCGGTCGAAAATGCGCGAGCGAACGGCAACCCAAAAAACGAGGTCAAACATGGAAGAGAACACAGCAAGGAATCCGGCTCTAATTAGAATCCTTCCGGCAGGAGAACGGCATCAATTCGTTCCCCTGCCGGAAACCACCACGCGTGTGGCAACCTGTAAAGCGAAGGCCGTTAAGAAAACTTGTTCTGGTAAGTGTGACCGGTGTGGCCAAGGGCGATGGAGCGAACTGGCTATTCAGAAAGTTGCTTAGTGACAGCAATGGCCTGCGGGGTCTCCCAAGTCAGCTGCTCACGAATCAAGATCCACCATTGCAGAATGAACTCGAAAATCTGAAACATGTCTCCGAGCACCGCCTTCACTTCCTTAATGAGTACCCGAATTCCAAAAACAAACAGGGATGTAATGAGGCTCATATCAATAATTGTCTCCGGAACTCCTGCGAGCGTCATGATCGAACCTCCAGTGGTGAGGGGATCGTCCCCTCTACTCTGAAGTCGTGTGGAAGATCGGTTTGGTTGCGCAGATGCCGGAGGCAGACACTTGACATTGAGCTAGATTTCAAGGGCCAGCTGGACCGCCCAGATGTCAGCCGCGTCGATCGCGATGGTCGGCTGCAGGTCGTTGGTCAGGCTACGCCGTGCCTGCGGTTATAGGGAACGCGCACATCAGTAAACATCCGCGTCTTTTGTTTCAGTACGCATCCGCTCCACTTCGTCGAGCGCGACCTCATCGCTGCGCCTGTCATAGAGCCCGGTGGTTCGGGCCGACTCATGGCCAGCCATTTTGCTGGGCGATCTCCAGCTTGCCTCCGTTCTGCAGATAGGTGGTGATGCCTGTGGCGCGGAAGCTGTGCGCGCTGATCTTGGTACGCAGTCCTGGAGCTCGCGCGCGCCGCTGAATCATCATGTGCACGTTGGCCTGGGGCAGGGGAGTGCGATCCGTCAGCCGGCCATGGCGCGGGGTAGGGAAGAGCGGGGCCTCGGGTTCGCTTCCGAGCCCGGACGCCGCAATCCACTCCTCTAAATACTGGTCCAGGTTGTGATGGCAAGGAAGCTCGGTCACCTTGCCGCCCTTCTCATGGAGCCGCACCCAGCCACGGCGCTTTTGCACGTAGAAGTCCTGAACCTTCATTCCGGTGGCCGCGCCGATACGGGCGAAGGTGTAACCCACGAGGGCGATCAAGGCCCGGTCGCGGAGCCCCAGCAGGGAAGTGGTGTCGATCGCCGCCAGGAGCTCGTGCATCTCCTCGGCCGAGAGCACGGAGGTCTTGCCCTTGTGGACGCTATGCTTCGGTCCCCGAACCAGCCAATCGAAGAGCATCCGGATCGCGGCGAGGTGCTGTTTGGCGGTCGGCTTCGAGTGCGTGCGGCCGAGCAGCTCGACATAGCCTCGACATGCATCGGCGTCACCCTGGGCAGATTCTCCAAGCTTTTTTTGTCACACCAGGCGGCGAATCCCTCGACGGCGTTGAAGTAGGCGCGGCGGGTATTCGGGTTGCGGATGTTGACGGTGAAGAACTCCCAGGAACGCCGGCCGCCATCGGGCGCAGTTTGGAAGATAACTGGCAGAGGTGGGCTGCCGCTGCGTGCGGCAAGAAGGGCGATCTCATCTTCTGGAGCCATCGATCATCGTCCGAAAGCGGGTTTATCTTCGCTGATCGACATCCGTTGAATCAGGCCATCGGTTATGGTGAAGGTATGCCCCACGACCTGGTCCGACAGGACAACGCCGTGCCTGTCTTCGACGAGCTGATGCACCTTGACAGCCGTTGTTCCGTTCGTCTCGGCCTTGCTTTCGAGCGGTTCGACATGCGGATCGAACTCCGCCCACTGGCGCGTCCAGTAAGCGCGGATTTCATCTTTCCCAAGAATGCGGCCGCCTTCCGAGGCCTTCGGCCAATCGACCTGCTCACTCATCAGAGCGAGCGCGCCGTCGATATCCCGCCGGTTGAATGCGGCATAGACCTCGGTGATTAAAGAGCGTGTGCTTTCCAGTTCGAAAAGATAGTTGCGCGTCTGCTTGATCGCATGGGGTTCATTACGGAAGCAACTAAAGTGAGTGGCGATGGAGGAATAGATATCGTCGCCAGACTTGATAAACCGGTGATCGGTGGTCGCTATCTCTTTCAATGCAAACGATTTGCAGCAGATAACCTCGTTGGAGCTCCTGCCTTACGAGATTTCTATGGCGCGTTCATGGCGGATCGGGCCCACAAAGGTATTTTCATCACTACCTCTGATTTCACGGCCCAAGCGCGGGACTTTGGAGAAAAATCAGGCCTAGAGCTAATTGCGCTTTTACAGTTTCAGAAGTTGCTCCTTGAGCACGGGATGACAGAACTGCAGGAGTAAAGCCATATAGGTCCTGGACCGTTGCGTTCGACAACACCGCTGAAACGTCCGAATCAGAGCAGGTCTCCAGCCGGATGCAGGGGTGGAAGCGACCTGTTGAGGCCGCGCCTGGACACCGCAGCTCTCCGGAAGCTCTCCCGCACCGGTGTCTGCGGACTGCTTACAGGCTCATTGAAGCGGTTGAATAAAGAGGTCCCAGAAGAGCTCCGCAGCCCCTTGGGCAGTGAGCTTTTCATGATCGCGGCCAGACGATTGCATCCCTAGCGCCTCGAAATATAGCGCTTGGTCATCAGCTTTCGCGTACACCGCCTCATTCATCCCGCCGTGGCGAGGATTGTCATCCATCACGTATTCAATACCATCCCTCCCCATGATCCCGCCTGAGATGGAAGCAGATCCTTTGCAAACCCTTTCCCCATTGCGGTACACGGTTGCTGTGAAATGGTGGGCGTCCACTCTTTGAAAACGCTGATCAAGACTGGGGTTTCTGTTCACCAGCTCCTTCATGGTGTTTTCGAAAAATTTGGCAATGAACTCGAATCCGTCTTGGCGAAATCGATCCAAGTCGAGGTCGGTGAACTGCTTTTTGATCCGAAGATTGCTGGAACGCGAACCAGGTCGCGAGCCCTCGCTTGCTCCCACCCAACCCGGAACGGCGGACGCGGACTTCCAAAGGGGCTCATCCTCTTGGCCGGTCTGGCCAAGATCTTTTAGAGCTCCCTTGATCGCTTGCACTACATCGACGAATGCTTCATCGATGTTGGTCCAGGTTGTAATAGCCTTTCCATCTTTTGGAGCAGCCAACAATTTTCCGAACATTAGCTCATGCCAGTGACAAGGCCGAAGAATGACCGGAATGACCCGCGCCTCTCTCTTTTGGTGCCGCTCCATCGCTCGTTTCATCTCTCGCTCGTAGCAGTAATCCGAGTTGATAAAGTTGGGGCTTACGAGCAGCAGAATTACATCGGCCGCGTCCAGGTTTTCACTAATCGCATTATCGACCTCTGTGCCTGCGGTGATCCGTCGGTCATGCCAGGAAGAGAGCAGGCCCTGCCTTTTCAGCCCGGAGAGATGAACCTCTAGTTGGTCGCGCAAAGCCTCGTCAACGTGGGAGTACGAGAAAAACAAGCTCGGCATAGGGAGTTTCTTTCTGAGCAGAGGCCTATTAAAGGAGGTCTGCAAAGGGCCGCAGCTCGGCGGCGGTGGCTACCAGCCCATTGCTGGTCAGGATATCCAGGTACTGCTCGATCGTGTAAGGCGGGTTCTGAAGTCTGCGGCGCACCTTCTGAACTGCACCACAAAAGGCCCCCTGGGCGAGATTGAGCTGGTTGCAGAAGAACTCGTCCGGGTGCTGAACGTCGATCCCGTAGGATGCGACCACCGCCTCGGGGAAGTCTTTGAGATTCTGAGTCACGATCGCATCGCAGCGGCCGGCGATCGCCGCCGCAAGAACATGACGATCTTCAGGATCGGGCAACTGGAGTGAAGGAATCAGGCCTTCATAGCCACTGATCAGGCAGTCGCGCGTATGAAGGTCCATCAGATCGCGCGTTCGCTCGAGCTTGGCCCGATCCCGGTATGGCTCGTTGCGAAGGAGCGCTTCGATCCACTCCCGATGGATATCCGCCGTCCATTTTGCCCGGAACAGATCGCCTACGGCCAGCTGCAGCAGCAAGTCCCGCAGGGGAGCAGGGTAGAGGACATTGGCATCCAGCAATGCCGTGTAGGTGCTCATAGCTGGGAATAGCCCATCCCATTCTCCTGCGCATCGGCGACCAGCTGATCGAGAACCGCCTCACGGGCACGGTCCGTCTGCCTTTTGTAGCTCATGACATCTTCCATCAGAATCCGGCGATGCTTGCCGACTTTGCGGTAGGGAATCGCACCTTCGGCAAGCAACTTGATGAGATAGGGTCGGGACACGTTAAGAATGTCGGCCGCTTGCACGGTGGTGAGCTCGGCGTTTTCGGGGATTATGGAAACCCCCTGGCCGGCCGCCATGGCCTCGAGGATATTCATGAGCAGTGCAACGGCTCCAGCCGGCAGCTCCAGCGGCTGATCTTGTTCCGCGTCGAGCACCCGGATGGAGAGCGGCTGGTTCTTGCCCTTGTAGCGGGAGAGACGCTGCCCGGACGCACGCGCGAGGGCGGCATCTTGTGCCGTGGGAGCCGAGCGGCGGGAAGAATAAGCGGATGCGGGCATGAGCACCTCCTGAGATCAAGGTATACCGTAGATGCAGTAAATGCATCATATGCAGTAGATGCTTTTATTTTTAACCGCCGGGCACGAAAATACTATACAGTGTGATAAAGGACGTTATCACACATAATAAGAGCAGCCATGGCAAATGAACTCATCCTCGCCGGCACGCCCGAGCTCACCCCGGCCGCCCTGTTCGCTCCAACCCCCAAGGCGCAGAAGCGCGTCGTCGAGTTCTTCACCGCCCAGGTGAACAACGATCACACCCGCCGCGCCTACGTGAACGCGACGCGCCGGTTTTCGAACTGGTGCGCAGGGCAGGGCATTGATCATCTCTCGGCTGTCCAGCCCGTCCACGTCGCCGCTTTCCTCAAGCAGCTGCAGGGCGAGGTCTCCGCGCCGACCGTAAAACAGCACCTGGCGGCGCTGCGCGTGCTGTTCGACTGGCTGGTCGTCGGCCATGTCCTCGAGCACAACCCCTCTCATGCCGTGCGCGGCCCGAAACACGTCGTCAGGAAAGGCAAGACCCCGGTGCTCACCGGCGAGGAAGCCCGCACCCTGCTGGAATCGATTGACACCGGTAGCCTAGTCGGGCTGCGCGATCGCGCCCTGATCGGCCTCATGACCTACAGCTTCGCCCGGGTCGGCGCCGTCCTGAAAATGAAGGTGAGGGACTACTTCATCCAGGGCAGGCGCGGGCACGTCCGGCTGCACGAAAAGGGCGGCAAGGAACACGAGGTCCCCTGTCATCACAACCTAGAGCGCTATCTGGATGAGTACATCGCTGCCGCCGGCATCGCCGGCGATCCCGACAGCCCGTTGTTCCGCACCTCGACCGGCCGGTCGGGAAAGCTCAACGGCACAGCCATGTATCAGCAGGACGTGTTCCGCATGATCCGCAGGCGGGCAGGGCAGGCGGGCATCAAGACCCTGATCGGCAATCACACCTTCCGCGCTACTGGAATCACAGCGTATCTCAAGAACGGCGGCACGCTGGAGATGGCGCAGCACATCGCCAACCACGAAAGCCCGCGCACGACCAAACTTTACGATCGGCGGGTGGAAGAGATTTCACTCGATGAAGTCGAGCGGATCAGCTTGTAACAGCAAATTCTGTTTCGATCGCCAGCTTGCCTTCGAAGGCTTTGGAGAGAACCGCCTGTTCCAAGCGATCGAGCAAAGCTAACCCTTTACCGGCCTCATTCATGGATTGCTCGATCAAGCTAAATCGGTCCTGAATCTCCCGAACAATAGCTTGCATTTCGAAGTGCGAGCAGCATGGGACGGGAAGACCGTTGACCTTAGTGATACTTAGGGTATGCAGACCAGAACTGGACGAAGCGACTGCCTGAATAGCAGCTCTGCCCAGAGGAGAGGTGAGCCAGTACAGCAGAAACATAGGCTCGACATGTTCGCTTGGTCTTGCCCTGATCAGGTGATTCTGGTGGCCACAATTATCCCGTTCACCATTCCACAAGGCAACGCGCCCAATCTGGTCCAAGCTGCCGTTACCCTCGACAACTAACAGATCGCCAGTTTCAAGCTTGACTCGTTCGGCCTCGGACGGCGTGACCCCGATTTCTTCGATGTGGTCGAGACGAAGCTCGTTAGAGTAGACGTTCGCCACTCTCAAGTATGGAATTCTAAAAGATAAAGCCTGGCGCTTTGCATTCTTAGTTAAGCCACCCGTGACAGCCGCAACGTCACCCAAGGCTCGCCATGACCACAACCTGGGAAGCACCAGTTGCTCGAGAATGTGAGCGGTTCGGTTATCAATTTGAGTTCTGGTGGGAATAGAAGAGGCGCTTTGCAAAGCGAGATCGTGTGTCAGCTCACCCCGAAATGCCGCTGCCAACACCGCTTGCTTATACCGCTTCACCAGCTTCGGAACCCGATCGAGCTCGTCCCGTGCGGAGTTGATGCCATGCAGTAAGCCCTCGAGCTTCGACACCAAACGTTTCTGGTCCTGTAAAGAGGGCAAATCGATCTCGGTAGCTTCGAACTTGCCTTTTGTCACATGCCGCAGACCCACTCCCCCATGTGCTTTTCCAATGAGCTCGTCGAGCTTTTGGTTAATCGCTAAATGGAAAAATCTCTTGTCGACCTTATGCTCATCAAAAACGACGTTGAAGATATGCTGGTTCAAGACAGCGGGGCCGCCATTCCATATATGCGCGCCAAACGATGTCCCCGGAGTTCCTGACCAGGCAAACAGTAGAGCCCCCGAGTCTATCAAAAACCGCGATCGCACTTCGCCCTGGAAATAATTGAAGGAAGCGTCCGAACTGTTCAGGTTCTGGATTCTAACGATCGGCAGACCGGCATCACTCCAGTCCGTCGGTTTGAATGCCCTGCCGTTCAGGAGCTGACATAGCGAGCCAATGGTGCAGCGTTTCCAAACCGCGGGTGAGCTCACGCCACAACCTCAAGAGCAGGTGAAAGCTCCTCATCTAAACTTTCAATTTCCTCTAGGGCGTTCCTCAATGCCTGGCGATCGCAGCCATGAATTCAGCCGGCTCCGTCATCTCGTCTTCAGGATCGCCGCTGGTGTCGCGTAGCCAAGAGATGTCGAGATTATCGCCACGTTCTTTGATCTGTTCCCGGCTGAACTGCCTCCATCGGCCTTCCTCGCCCTCGTCGTGGCGCTTGGCATGGCCGGCGGGGTCCGCCCCGTACGCAGCTTCGAACTCCGCAAAATCTTCGACCGTGAGCGGTCGCGTCTTTCCGAAATTGTTCATGTTGGCGCGTAGGTCGTAGACCCACACGCCTTTGGTCTGCGCCCTATCAGTCTTGCCACGGTTGAAGAAGACCACATTGGTCTTCACGCCCTGGGCGTAGAAGATTCCGGTCGGCAGGCGAAGAATGGTGTGCAGATCGCACAGCTCCATCAGCCATGTGCGTAGCCGCTGGCCCGTGTTGTCCTCAAACAGCACGTTGTCAGGTACCACTACAACAGCGCGGCCACCTGGCTTCAGGGAACGTACAACGTGCTCAACAAAGGCGAGCTGCTTGTTCGATGTATCGGCCGTAATGGAAAAGTCCGATCGCGTCGGACGGCCTCCGCCCTTCTTCGTACCGAAAGGCGGATTGGTAAGGATCACGTCAGCCTTGCCAAGGCGTTCGCCATCGGGGGCGAGGGTATCACCGCTCTCCACCGGGCTTTCAATACCGTGCAGCATCAGGTTCATCAGGCAGAGGCGGTGCGTGTCGGGTACGAGCTCAAGCCCGACATAGGCCTGGCTGCGCTGAAACTGAGCCTTTGCCGGCGGTAGCTTGTAAAGCTCGTCCGTCTGCTGCTTAATGTAGTGGTCGGCCGCGACGATGAACCCGCCCGTGCCGGCGGCCGGGTCCTGGATGATCTCGCCTGGCTGTGGCTTCACCAGCCGGATCATGCAATCGATCAGCGGCCTGGGGGTGAAGTACTGGCCGGCGCCCGACTTCTTCTCGGCCGCGTTCTTCTCGAGAAGCCCCTCGTACATATTGCCGAGGCCCTCCTCGCGCGCGGAGAACCAGTCGAGCTTGTCGATGGCGGTGGTTAGGCCCTTTAGATTGGTGGGCTTGCGCAGTTTCGATTGCGCGTCGGTAAAGATGGCCAGCACCAGAGGATTCGGGCTCTTCAGTGCATTGCCGAGATCGAGCAGCAGCTGACGGTAGAACTCGAGCTGCTCGAGTCCCTCGAGGGTTGCAAGCTTCTTCCAGCGGTATGCTGCGGGCAGCAGGCTTTCGCGGCCGGTCTCGGCCAGCATCTTCAGGAACAGCAGGAACGTCAGCTCGGTAACGTAGTCGCTATAAGAGACACCATCGTCGCGCAGGACGTGGCAGAGGTTCCAGAGCTTGGCGACGATGTCACGCGTAGTGGCCAGAGGCTGAGCCGATGGCTGTTGTTGCTGGTTCCGTTTCATCACGCCACTTTCTTCCAAACTTCTTCGTTGATGTCCGCGAGGACGAGCTCGAGCTGGCCGCCAAACACATGATTAAGGCGCTTGAACCCGCCATCGGCACTGAATGGATCGTCGTCAATAGCGGCACGGTCCACGACAATTTCGCGGAGTAGCTGCTCCTCGATCCGTTTCAGCCATTTGCGCTGCACGTCCGTCCAGGGTTTGCTGGCGAGGATCCGGCGCATTGCTGCATGCAGGCGGTCCTCATAGGGTACCAACGCATCGCCAAGCGCTGCCTGGCGAACGAAGCCGATGATGGATGCCGCCATGTCCTCGTTCTTCGTGTCCTTCCAGGCTTGCTTGAGATTCGCCTCGGAGAAGCCCTTGCGATCGAGCGCGAGACGGAGTGCCCGGAGCTGCTCGCGAGTCAGCTCGCGCGGCCGCTGGACCACGATCGTGAGCGCGGCGATTTCGTTGAGGTTGGTTCGGATGAACTTGGTGAAGCCATCGAGGAAGTCTTCCGGCTTCTCGTTGTTGCCGTAGCCGCGCGTGACCCCCACGACCTGGTCCGGATGGTGCGACACGGCAACATACGCAGGGCCGGTTCCATCGGCGCTCCAGTCGAGCATGCGGCCGATGCCGGGACGCGCCTTCACCCATTCGGCCGTGCTCGCAGTTGGCTCGTTGCGCAGCCGGTCGAGCGTGGTGGCCGGGGTTTCGCCGGCCGCCGCCTGGTACTGCTCGCGCGCATCCTGGGGCTGGCGCTTGAGTTGACGCCGGAGCTTCACCACGATCTGATCGCGGATCTGTTCGCGGTAGGCGTCCTCCTCGACGCGGGCGAACTCCTCGAACAGCTGTTCGAAACTGAGGGAGGGATTGACCACGATCGGCCGCATGTCCGTCAGATTCTGCAGGTGTGTGTACAGATCCACGGCATCGAAGATCCGGTATGTTTCCTTGCTGATGTCCGGGCACTGGCGGGTCGCCCTGCCTATCATCTGGTCGTACAGGATGCGACTGTTCACGCGGCGCAGGAAGACCAGGTTCACTATGCTGGGCACGTCGATCCCGGTGGTCAGCAGATCCACCGTCACCGCGACCTTCGGTAGGGAATCATTGCGATAAGAGCGGATCAGGCTTCCGACCCGATCGACGCTGCCGGTGATCTTGGCGATGGCGGCGTCCTCGATCTCGCCATAGGCGTTGCCGAAGGCCTTCTTCAGTTCGTCCACCACGATATCGGCATGGGCGTCGCTGACCGCGAACACGAGAGTCTTTCCTGGGAAGTTTGGGTCGATGCTCTTGGCGAGCTCCTCGGCGACGACCTGGTTGAAGGGGACCGTCACCACCTTTTTGTTGAATTCCTCCACCTCGAAGCGGATCTCGTCAGGAGCATGTGTAAGATCGACCTCGCCAGTACGGGTGTCGATCAGCTCCATTTCGTCGCCCTGTGCGAACACAATCCCGGCCTGAGCAAGCGCCGTGGTGATGTTGATGGGCGGTTCCTGGTCGATCAGGAACCCGTCCACCACCGCCTCGCGGTAGGAATAGGTGAAGATGGGATCGCCGAATATCTGCGCCGTATGCAGCGCCGGCGTCGCCGTGAGCCCGATCTTGACCGCGTCGAAATACTCGAGGACGCGGCGGTACTTCGAGATGTAATCGTCCTGGCTACGGAGGGACAGCTCGGCATCGGAGAGCTCGCGGTCGAGCAGGTAGCCGCGATGACACTCGTCGATCACCATGAGGTCATACTGATCGATCGGCGGCGGCCCGCCCTCGCCAGCGTCCAGCACCCGCTTCACCAGGCCCTGGATGGTGCAGATGTGCACCTTGGTTTCAAGGTCAGGCGTCACGTCGCCAAGGCCTTTCAGGCCAAACACGTCGGCAAAGGTTTTTGCGCCCACGATGCGCGTGGTGCTGAACTCGTCCTTGGCTTGGGTGCCGAGCGCGCTGCGATCGACCACAAAGCACACGCGGCGAAATCGCTTGGTCGCGAGCAGGCGGTACAGCATGCCGATGGCGAGCTTGGTCTTGCCCGTGCCGGTCGCCATGGCGAGCAGCATGGCGCGGCGCTCGCCGGCGAGGGTCTTCTCGACCTCCTCGATCGCCCGCCTCTGATACGGCCGGAGCGGAAAGCCGAACTGGATCGGTTGGCTGGCAAGCTGTGCGTGCGCCGCCTCGGCATCGACCTCCAGCATGCCCTTGAGGCCATCCGGCGTCGGCCAGCCTACCAGGGCACGGGGATGGTTGGCGGGACGGCGTGCATCCCTGAACCAGATCCCGCTCTCGGTTTCGATCTGCTTCAGGTAGGGGCGCCCGTTGGCCGAGAACACGAACGGCACCAGGAACGGCTCTTCTCCGGGATCGGGCCAGGGACCGCCAATCGCGGCCGCGCCGCCCTGGAACCGCATGCCTCGGGAATAGCGCTGTGCCTGGCGGATCTCGGCAGAAACGCTCTTGTTGCGCCGCTTGGCTTCGATAATGCCGATGCACTGCATTCCAAGGAAGAGGGCGTAATCGGCCGGCCCGCTCTGGGTGGGCCACTCGGCGATCGCCAGGGCGCGGCCGTTCACAGGGCGGGTGCCTTCGCTGTAGCGCAGCACCAGGGTGTCCGCTTCCCAGCCCCCCCTGCGCAGCTGGCCGTCGATCAGGTCGCGGGTCGCGGCCTCGTCGAGGGAGATGCCGGTGGCCGCATTTTCCGCCTGGGCGATGAACTGCAGGACCTGCTTGGGCGCTTGCGCGGCAGCCGTTTGCAGCGCAAGTAGCTCGGCGGCGATCGCCTGTCGTGACTGCTCGGCCTCGCCGGCGAGCTGTTCCCAAACCGCGCGATCTTCGCGCTCCTTGGCCGCCCGACCCTCGGCGCTCATGCGCGCCCGGGCTTCTTCCTCGGTGGCCAGGCGGGCAGTTTCCGCCGTCGAGCGGGCCTGAGCCGCTTCCTGACGCAGACGCTCCAGCTCCTCCCGTATCGCCTTGGTGGCGGCGTCCGGATCGGGCGGTGGCACGAACGGGCCGGGCTTGAACTGTGGATCGCCGAACGTCCGATGAAACCAGACGCCAAGGGCGCGCGCGTATTTCAGATTGTTGAGCGCGGTCGCATGCTCGCCGGCGAGGCTGTGCGTCGCCTCGTTGCCGAACTTGCGCAGCTTGTAGAACAGCTCCCCTGTCTCGCCGGTGAGGACGCCGGCGAACTTGAGACGGCGGAGAAGGTCGGCCTGGGCTTCTTCCGGGCTGGTGAACAGGGCTGTCCTGGCAGCCGTCAGCTGGGCCAGAAGCTCTCCGAACTGCCGCAGCTTGATGAGACAGGTATTCGGATCGGTCCTGAAATACTGTTCCGCTTGAGCTCCGAGCGTGACAAGGGCCGGCTCGTGCACCTTCAGGAAGTCGAAATTGACCGAAGCCGCGTATGTCATCTCTCTGAAAAGTCTTTCGCCGTCAGAAACCCACCCTCAGTAGGTTCCAAATGCGTCCGCACATGACAAAGGACATTATCATGCAGGGAAGGTCAAGCCACAATTTTCTAGCAGAGGCTCACCTAAAGGCGACATAATAGGTGTCCCATGTTCATTGACCCGGTTGTACTCTCCTCCATTACCGCTGCTGTCAGCCTCCTCAGCTATGAGTACACCAAAGGACTAGCCGGCGAAGCTGGGAAAACCACCTGGAAGAGCATTACGGCCCTTTTCGGCTGGCACTCCGATCCTTCGATAGCCGACATTCCCGTAAAAGTGGCCGATGGGCTCAGGGCTTCTCCCGAGAACATGGAGAAACTCGTGGAGCTCTTAAAACGCCAGCCGACCGGCGTAGCATCCTCGCTCGTTCAAAACGTGACTATCACCGGCGGCAAGGTCGTCATCGCTAAAACCGTCCATAACTTGACAATGTGACCAGGCGCAGCTATGGCGGATAAATTCGGGGATAGCCTCAAAACCTACATCAATAAGATAGAAGTGCAAGAGGATGGGAAAGCCGTTGTCGCCGAAACTATCCACAACGTCTACCTGGGGTCTGCTCCATCTCTCATGCCGCTTGACCCCTTCGCTACTGTTCCTCCCTTCCCTGCAAACTTTATCGAGCGACCTGAGCTCTCCGACCCTCTCCTCGAAGACCTCTTCTCGAACACCATCGCCGTAGGTATCAGCGCTCTTGAGGGCATGAGCGGTGTAGGGAAATCAGTGGTGGCAATAAGCATTTGTCACAACTCACGCGTTCGCGATCGTTTCCCTGATGGAGTCGTTTGGCTCACCTTCGGTAAGCAATCCTCTCTTTCGCCCTCTCAGCGTGTGGAACAAGTAGCAACCGCTTTGAACTGCCGATTCCACACTTATAACGAGGCCGCCTACCGCAGCATGTTGCGCGATAAAGCTGCTCTGGTTGTACTCGATGATGTATGGACACTTGAGGACGCCGAACCATTCCTTCCTCCTTCCGGATGCTCTAGGCTTCTTTACACCTCACGCAATAGAGAAATTGCAGGTCCCCTTGGCGCGGAAAGTCACGAGGTTGGCTTTCTTAATCCCGTACAAGCTCGCCAGTTCCTATTGCATTGGTCACAAAGGGAGGCTAAGCTCCCGCCTGAG
>CAXUIM010000013.1:0-22556 GCA_964250885.1 uncultured Acidobacteriaceae bacterium
TCTAGAGCATTGTTGCTTTTACTGTGAACTGGATCAGGCGTGCAGTGTCGTTTTTTTCGGGGAAAAACGACGTTGAGGTCGGCGGCTTCGGTCTACACCTAAAGCAAAATGCTCTAGTTGCGGAAGTCACGAAAAATTCATTGAGAACTCATGGTGGTCAGAGTGACAGTCACATATACATCCGGGTGCTCGCGAGGCGCAGACCACACGCTTTCGGACCCATACAGAATAAAGGCGCTGCTCTATCGCTCAGAACCTGTGCATTCCATCACGCCATGTTGCTGCATAGCCAAACGTGGCTGCGGCTGGAAAGGGATTAAGTCATTGTAGAGCGACCGTCCTAGTGCGGTGGGAATGCGTGAAATCACCGCGATCGTGATCTGCACAGGTCTGGGGGGAGGACGGGACAGTCTAATCGTGCTATTCCAGGGTTCCATCAGCGCCCGGTCGAACTGCGCCATGCCCTCGACCCCCCCCGGCTTCCCGCTTGTTGACCCCAAAAACGGGATTGCTGGTCACAATACAAGCTAACAGTGAAGCTATGTGTCCGGACATAGCCGTGCAGGGCTTCGGAATAGGATGACCTGCTCTCTGCCGGGAACGAAGCGCAACTGCATCAGCTTGGGTCGTCGATGAAGACCAGCAGCGTGCACGGCTGTCATGCGCTGCGATCTGCGCTGCGGCTGGACCTGGTAGCCGTTCGTTTCCAGGTACTCGCGTATCTGCTGGGAGCGCGGACTGGAGCCTCCAGGTACGCGGCGCTGTAGCTGATCCAGCCCGCACCCCAGCCGAGAACTGCTGCACCAAACAGTGCCGGAATGGCGTCCTGGAAGCGCCCCGTCATGATGCGAATGCCGGCGAAGATGAGGCAGCCAAGACAGATCACGGCGCCGGCGTACTCGGCAAAGGTTTTGAATGTGCCCATCAGGGTCGTCGCCCCGGTGAAGTCCATCGATCCCTGTGCATGAGCAATGCTGGCGAACGTTACTGCGAAAAGAGTGGGGGCATTGCGCGAATGGTCTGACGGACGGTTTGCTTTGAGAACCTTTGAGCACGCCTGTCCGCATGATCAAAGGACTGCCGAATTGCAACTTTTGCCGATCGGAAAGGGAAGGGGAGTCTGTTCAATTTGCACCTCCGCTGATTTCGTTTCATCAGCATGGCGCAAACCTAAAGATCGGCTGGGGAGGCCGTCCAATAGCTTTCAGGAAACGATTTATGCCAACTAGGAATGGAAATGCTTCTGAGACTCGCCAGCCTGGCGACCACGTGCCTGTCCGTGGACATTATCCGCCGACCTTGAACTCGCGAATGATCTCCGGCTCTCCGACACCACCGCGGAATGCGGAAGTCTCCGAGAGCAGTTTGGTGCAGCAGGAATAGGAAAAGGACGTACCGTCGGTGAATTCAAACGAGAGTTCTTGTTCTTTGTCGGAATACCGGGTGACCTTGGCGGAAGCGATTACCTTCTGCGCCACTTCAGGGATCTCAAATTCTTCCACGGGGTGATTCCTTCTGCTCGCACCGGTGCTCCTTGGCGGTGAAAGCTCAGACTAAAGCTTCGGACTGCAATTGGGGAATCCATCTTAAGGTTCATCCCTGCCGATGTTGTTCATGCGCGGACATCGCGCTCCAATCCTAACGCCACCCTTGGAGGGTGGCAAACGATATCTGCGTCAGATTCGGCCGGCGGCTGCGGGAGCCGCGGCAGGAGCGAGGCTGGAACCAGCAGTATTTGGCGGAGATCTCAGCTATTGGACGAACACACATTTCACAACTGGAGAACGGACGGCGAGAGGGGGGTCTCCGGATGCTTGAGACCCTTGCCGGCGCGTTCGAGCTTGCGGTAGCCGATTTACTGCAGGGAGTCTAGCTGGTCGCGCGCGCATCTCTGACAGGCCGAATTTGGGCAGAATAAAGAAGGCGGACTCTCGACGGGGATCCGCCTTTGCCTACTGAGAGAGGAACTTAAGAGTCGATTCTGTCCACGACAGGTATCCAGAAGCGGTTGTGAGACAAGGCTTCGGCCAACGTCGAATGCTTATCTCGTCGAAAAACTTCAGCAAAAACTACACCGAATTGCGTGCCGAAAGGGCTCCAAATTGTCCTCGCTCTACTCCGTTGATAACAAAGATGCTCCAGCGCTGACGAGCCGCCTGTTAACCGAAGGGTTGTAGGTTCGAGTCCTACCTCAGGAGCCAAAACTTCACAAAAAATTCGCAAGTTGTAAAAGCCACCTTGAGAGGTGGCCGTCTTCGTTTCGGTCGGGTGGCTGTTCTGGTGGCTCTTGGAATGTCGAGGGATTATGCGGATGTTCGAACACAGGTGGAACAGGAGCCGATTAGGCGCTGGCTCAGAGGCCATAAGATTCTTTGCGGGTCTCATCGTGGGATAGGGGCTCGTGTGCCGATCCGCCGAATGTGGAGCTACTTGCTTGCGACCAGTAATCAAGGGCATGGCGACCAGTGGAGTGCGTAGATGTTACCTCCAGGCGTCCTGCGACGAGCTCTTCTTCGCGCGAGAATCGCGGGCTGCACCTATACCTGATCGAATTAGAACAACAGCCGGATCCGAAGCGGGTGGGAATCTCGAAGGTTGAGGCGTACAGGCTGGGAGATCGTAAGAGCCTCGTTTTTGCTGCAACTCTCCTGCCAAAAGATGCAGCGATCGTCACTGAATGTAAAGACCAGGTCGCCGCATACCCTCTCGGCCGGCCGCATCCCGCGCAACGGAGAAAGACTGATTTGGAGATGTTAGACCTGCAACACCCGGAAATCCGCGCGGTACCCGACAGTCGGCGGACGATTTCGCCCCGCGGAGTTCGCGGAGCGCGCCATAGCACTCGCACGCTTCAGCCTCGAGTGCGGGCCTATCCAGAACTCTGATCCTGCCTCGTCGAACGTTGATGAGTCCTCGCCGTTCAAAGACCTCAGAAACCATGCTGATGGTGGGTCGGGTTGCGCCCAACATCTGGCTCAGCACTTCTTGGGTGACGGCAATCACTTCACACCCGGTACGATCCTGACAGGTGAGCAGCCAACGGGAAAGGCGCTGTGATACCTGGTGCATGGCATAGCAGCCAGCTACTTGTGTGGTCTCGGCAATCTGAGTCCGCGCACTATTCAGCACCAGGCGCTGAAACGTCTGGGAACGCGCGAACTCCTGGAGAGCATTATCGCGCGTGCACAGGTAGCCGGTGCCCGCGAGTTGCATCACCACGTCCTGCCGGTGGGTTGTTTCTCCGAACAGCAGGGTAAGGCCAACGATGGAGTCGGAATCGAGAAATCCGGTTTCCACTTGGCGTCCATCTTGGAGCGAGATCATGACTGAGGCTGCTCCGGTCTCAAGGAAGGCGATGTGGTTCATCTCCTGCCCTTGTGAGGCTATACTTTGGCCCGCGTTGAACTGAACGGGGCGAAGACGAAGCCGTTCGACATCCTGAGATTCCAAGCTTCTCAGAACGCCACGGAACGAGCTCAATGGAGCTAACTTGAACACCGGTTTCACGACCATGCTTGAAGATTACTTCTCCATGGCGCCGGAATATAACTAGAGAGGTTTCTAGGATGTCCAGGCCTCTGCGACCGTATTCACTCATTGACAATGCCGTTTGCGATCGCGTAGCGCGTGAGCTCGGCGGTGGTTCGCATGCCAAGTTCGTCCATCAGAATCCCCTTGTGGAAGTCCACTGTCTTCACGGAGATGTTGAGGGCGGAAGCGATTTCCTTGGCCGCTTTCCCCTGGGCCACGAGGGCGAGCACCTCCCGCTGGCGAGGTGTCAGGGCATCGCCGAAGAGGTCAGCAGGGTTTCGGTCCATGGTTCGGCTTGCCGCGCGCCCGGTGTCCTTGCGGGCTGCAAGAGAGGTGACATAAAACTGCCCTAGCGCGACCGCGCGCAGGGCTTCCAGCAGCTCGGTTGCGGCGGCCTGCTTGGCGACATAGCCGCGGGCACCGGCGTGAAACGCGGCCCGCACATGATTGGGGCTGAGCTGCTGCGTCAGGATGATAATGCAGGTCTCCGGTAACAAGCCCAGGATCTGACGGGTGGCCTCGATGCCGTTCAGGTGCGGCATCCCGATATCGAGCACAATCACTTCCGGCGCCAGGCGTTTCGCTTCTGTCACCAGCGCGCGACCGTCCCTGGCGACGCCAACAATTTCGAACTCAGGCGCAAGCATGTTCGCGATGCCTGCCAGCATCAGCTCGTGGTCGTCAGCGATGAGAAGGCGCTTAGCCATGTTCGTCCGAGCCATGTTCCCCATGTTCCTCGTATGGTATGTCGACGATAACCGTTGTTCCTTCCCCAAGCGCAGATGCGACTGAAAGAGTACCGTGGGCGAGGCGCGCACGCTCCTGCATGGTGATCATGCCCAATCCGCTGCTGGCTTCTCCCGCATCCGGCCTTTGGTCGAAGCCCATGCCGAGGTCTCTGATCTCTAGATGCAAGATACCGTCTCTCGCTTCCAGCATCACTTTTACGTGAGTTTTGCCGGCATGTTTTGCGACATTTCGAAGAGCCTCCTGCGTGATGCGGTAGATCGCGGTGGTCGCCGGCTGCGATTGCAGGATGGGCAGGTCGCGGACGATATACGTCGACGGCATCTCTTCGCGTTTTCCAAACTCTTCGACAAGCGACTTCACGGCCGCCGATAAACCAAGATCGTCCATGATGGCAGGGTGGAGTCGATGCGACATTCCCCGCACGTCTGTACCGAGTTCCTGCAGATGCTCGCGAGCCTCTCCCATTTTTCCCTTGTCGTCGTCTTTCAGTTTGGCGTCGTCTACGCTGTTCAGCAGTAGAGCAAGCAGGCTGAGGCGCTGGCCGACATCGTCGTGAAGCTCGCGCGCGACGCGCTGTCGTTCTTCTTCCTGGACTGTGAACAGATGTCCTGTCAGGCCACGCAATTCGTTTTGGGTTCGGTCAAGCTCTTGTGCGGCGATCTGCACCTGGCCTTGAAGTGCTTCGTTTTGATGACTCATCAGACGCTGGGCCTGTCTACGCAGGCTGATGTCTTCGATGGTCAGCAGAAGTACGCGGTCTCCGTCGGTGACGAGGGCCTGAGCGGCGATGAGCAGAGTTTTGCGCTCCGGACCGGTGGACTCGTGTTCGAGGGTGAAGCTGCTGCCTCTTTCGGCGGTGAGCAGGCCATCCAGACGTGCACTGAGATCGCTGAGCCCCCAGCGAAGCTCGACGAGATCAGGGAACGACCGCCCGGTCAGTTCGCTGGTCCTTGTCTGCGTCAACTCGCGAAACGCACTATTTACGGTGAGCATGGTGCAATCTCTTGCGAGCACAACGACAGGAATCGAGACGCTTTCCACGATGCTTCGGGAGAAGTTGCGAGCTTGCGTAAGGCTTTCCTGACTGTGGCGAAGCTCATCGATGTCTATGAGGACGACGACCAAACCTTCAATCTTGTTGTCGGAGGTGCGATACGGCCGGATACGCAAGAGGTACCACCGCCCCTCGCGGTCCTGCACCTCGGATTCATGGGTGCTGAGGGTTTCCAGTACATGCGTCAGGAAGGGTTCCAGGTTGTCGATGCTGAGTTGCAGCCGGATATCGCCGATGGGCCGCCCGATGTCGGAGGGGAGCACGCTGACCAGCTTCTGCATGGGCGGAGTGAACTGGCGAATGTGCAGATCCATGGTGAGCATCAGGAGCGGGATGCTGACGCTGGTGAGCAGGTTCCGGAGGTCATTCCCGGTCTGTTCCAAGGCCTGGTTTCGCTGTTGAAGCTCGTCGTTGACGGTCTGCAACTCTTCATTGGTGCTTTGCAGTTCTTCCTTGGTGGTTTCGAGCTCCTCGTTAGTGCTCTGGAGTTCTTCGTTGGCGGACTGTATCTCCTCGTTGGCGGAGACGAGTTCCTGGTTTCGCGAGTCTCGTTCTTCCACCAGGGTCTGGAGATGAAAGCGGGTGCCATTCAGGTCGTTGCGCAGTTGGATGATGACACGATCTTTTTCGTCGTCGGTGACTTCGGTGAGAGACGTGACATTTCCGAATGTGGTGTCGACCCCATTGTCTTCTGTGGGCTGGAAGAGGATCAGGAAGCAACGGGTCCTGATCCCGGAGCTGCCGATGGGAAGTACGTCGACCTGGAACTGATGCTCGCGTTGATCCCCGCTGGAGGTCTTCAAGCGAGTGGAGGTGGGGACGTTTTCATCCATCGCGCGCTGCAGCGTTCTTCGAACTTCTTCGAAGATATCCGCGCGGAGCACGCGGCTGAGGTTCCAGCTTACGACTCCGGGCGCAAGCTGGATGAGAGGGCTGGTCTGGCCGCGGGACTGGACGACGTTCATACGCTCATCGACCACCAGGGCCGGAGGACCGAAGCGGGCCAGGACGATCCGGTCGGCGGCGCGCTGCAGATCGACCTCAGGCCAGGAGCCCTCCTCTTCAGATCTGGCGGATTTGCCCACAGGGGTGACCCGCGAGAAGCGATACTCGCGGCCAAGCGGAAAGGTCGGCGAAGAATCGCCGCCGAGCTTGCTGTAGATCTTGTGCTTGCGATCCACGGGTGCAAAGGCCTCGCCGTAATCGCGCATGCCTTCCGACATTCCGAGCAGTATACAGCCGCCGGGATCGAGCGCGTAATGGAACGTCGACATGATCTGCCGTTGGAGCGCCTGGTTGAAATAGATCATCACGTTCCGGCAGCTCACGATGTCCATGTGCGAGAACGGAGGGTCATTGCAAAGGTTATGGCGAGCGAAGACGCAAAGATCGCGCACACGTTTGGAGACCTGGAAGCTGTTCTCAATTTTGTTGAAGTAGCGGCGAAGGCGGTCGGGTGTGATGTCGTTCGCGATGGTGTCCGGATAGGAAGCCGTGCGCGCCTTCTCGATGGATCGCTCACTGGCGTCGGTGCCGAAGACCTGTATGGGCGTTTCAAGGTCATTGTTCGTGAGGTACTCAAGCACCGAGATCGCGAGCGAGTATGCCTCTTCACCGGTGGAGCAACCTGCGCACCAGATACGGATCGGCTTGCTTACCGGTCGATCTTTCAACAGGGTGGGCAGCACTTGAGTCTGAAGGGCTCCCCAGAAATAAGGGTCGCGGAAAAACCGTGTGACATTGATCAGGATGTCTTCCTGGAGCAAGCGGATTTCATCGGGCCTCGCCTGAAGGAAGCGGTAATAATCCGCCAGATTTTCGAGGCGAAGCAGAATCATGCGCCGAGCCATGCGACGCCGAATCGTTTCGGGCTTATATTGACGAAGTTCCAGACCCGATTGAGTACGCAATAGCTGCAGGATGCGGTGAAAGTGTTGGTCATCGCCGTGCGGCGGCTTCCCCTGTTCGAGAACGGCCACTTCTGGCCTGGCGAACTGGACTGCGATCAGTTCGAGTTCCGCAGCGAGTCGAGCGGGCGGCAGTATCAGGTCCACATGGTCTGCCGCGATGGAGCTGCGGGGCATGCCGGGCTGAGCGGCCGAATCGGGACTCTGCACGAGGGCCAGGCCGCCTTCACCCTTGATCGTCTTCAGGCCCTCTGCGCCATCGCCGTCCGCCCCGGAAAGGACAACACCGACAGATAGATTCCTCTGATCCTCGGCCACGGACCGAAAAAAAACGTTTACCGTCGCGGGGTTGCGGTCGTTCGGTGCGCGGTCTTGAAGGCGGAAGACTCCGCCCTCTAGACGAACAGTTTGGTTGGGCAGCAATACGTAAACCTGGTTGGGCTGAGGCCGCTCCCCCTCCAGGATGGGTACGACCGACATTTTCGTGTGCCGTTGGAGCAACGACACAATCTGACTGTCATAGTTCGGCGCCAGATGGGAGATGAGCACAAACGTCATGCCGGTATGGGGGGAGAGTTGGTCGAGCATCTCTCGAAATGCTTGCAGTCCACCTGCGGATGCGCCGATTGCGACGAGTGGATAGGCTAGCGCGGGGTCCCGATGTTCACGCTCCTCAGTATCGACTATGATGTTTTGTGTGCTTACCGGGATATCGGACAGTGGATCGAAGTCCTCGGCCGGCGTCTCAGCGTCCAAGGAAGAAGGTGGTCCGCTCAGTTGCTCAGAGCCGTCCTCTGACGGATGTTCATACTCTTCTTGTGCCATTTGGCCCTCGTATCATTTCCTAGCACCTCGCAAGACGGTCGAAACTGTTTGAAGGGGTCGCCAACGAATCGAATAGTTGCGTCAGATCTTGCGCTTTCAGCACCTTGACTCGGACGCCCGATAGTATAATCTCACGCGTACGAGAAATCTCGCAGGGAGATCTACGCCATGAAGAGCTTCTCCCGTTTGCGGGATGAGACCACGGTAGTCCAGTTCAACTTTCTGATAACGGATATCGCTGTAGGGCAGACGTTTCTGGACGTGGCTGAGACGACGCAGAACCCGACCACCCGCGCCCGTAACCTTCAGAATGCGAATGCCGCGCACGCCGCTGTCAGCCGCTTGAGCGGCCGGGTCAGCATGACGGCGGCTCAAGGCTTGGAATTCGATGAGAAGCTGAAGGGACTCGGGGATCGTATTAATTCTATGAATCTCCCACGATAGCGACAGGTAAGACTCGTTCCCCATCCGAATCCCGCATCTGAGAAAACATGATTGCTCGCGACAGGATCGTTATCGGTGCCTCAGCTGGGGGAATCAGCGCACTACAGCAACTGGTGGCTGGCTTCCCGGCGGACCTTCCCGCAGCAATCTTCATCACTCTGCACATGTTTGAGCGCGGCGAGATCGTTTTGCCGGATGTGCTCAACGCGGCAGGTCCCGTGCGTGCCTGCATGGCGCGTGAGGGAATGCCGATGACGCCTGGCCGTATCTACATCGCGCCGCCGGATCATCACTTGCTACTTTCCCCTGAGCAGATTCACCTGAGCCATGGGCCAAAAGAAGGGCTTCAGCGTCCCAGCATAAACGTGATGTTTCGCTCGGCCTCTGCCGCGTTCGGAGACAGAGTCACCGGCGTTGTGTTGACGGGGCTGCTGGACGATGGCTCCGCCGGACTATGGGAGATCGTACAGGGCGGGGGAGCCGCGATTGTGCAGGATCCCGAAGAAGCCGCTTACCGCTCCATGCCGGAGAGCGCCATCCGCGGCTTGAACGTTCAATATATCCTTCGGTTGCAAGAAATGGCGCCGTTGTTGACGAGGTTATCGATGGGAGAGAGGCGTGAGACGCAAGCTATGCCAGAGACTTCTGTAAACGATTCTACTCAGAAAGACGCGCCGCTCACTCGGCAGGCTTGCCCCGAGTGCGGTGGCGTAATGAAGCTGGAGCAGCTTGGGGGAACCAAAGAATATGTGTGCCACGTGGGGCACCGGCTGGGGCTGCAATCCATGATCACAGACAAAACAGATGTGGTTGAGAGGACGATGTGGAAGGCCATGTCCCAATCGGAGGAACTCATCGAACTGCTGGAGCATGCAAGGGACGACATGGACACTTCAGCACGCAGGCACATCGAATCCGAGATTACGACACGCCGTCGAGATATTGAAATACTCCGGGGAGTTATCGAAAAAAACAGTTTCGGGTCTTTGGAGTGAGTGTCACGCTCGCCAAATGCGTCTGCTACACCAACGCGGCCTGGTGCCGTTCCCACCCTCGTTGGATTGCCGAAACAAGGGCGTCAGAGGCTTGGGTCTTCAGCACATAGCCGTCTGCTCCCTTTTGATACGCCGCATCAACGTAGGTCTGGGAGACATGGTTTGTCAACATGACGATGCCTGCGGTGGGCAGGGAGCGACGGAGTTGCGGAAGCAGAATCATACCGCTGACGCCGGGTAGCGAGATGTCCAGAATCACGGCCTGCGGGCGTAGCCGGAGTGCGCTCTCCAGAACCTCCCGCCCATCTTCGACCCAGTCGACGACCTCAAACTCGCTGCCAAGGATACGAATGATCATTTTTCGCATAGGCGCCGAGTCTTCGACAATAAGAACACGTAAGCGCCTGGAACATGGATCTGCTGGCTGCATCTGAGAAACACCTTCCGTTCTTCCAAACCTAAGCTCGTTCGAGATTTGTACTGGAACGGCATTCGCTTGGAAGATCCGTGCGGCTCGCGCGAACCCAAGGCATGTACTGCCTTTTGGCAATGATAGAAGCCCGGGTGATGCACTTTACATGAACGGCGTAAAACGTTTTGATGCTAGTAGAGCTTAGACCCCGCTCTTTCGCGTAACTACTGGGGATGTTCCCAGCTGCATTCCGAGCGGCCATAGAGAGCAGCATGGATCGGCGGTTGCAGCACTCAGGGCTGACGCGGAGGTGGGTTTGCAACTAACTTAGGTCACGTACTGCTTCGGCCCGACGTACTCCACATAATCGATTCGCGCCGGGTACGAGTCCGTTGCGAGAACCGGGTGACCATACCCGCAGACCGGCGTAGGCGACGCTTTGGCAATCATGAGTCCGAGGTTTCGCCGCGAGGTGATGCCGAACGTTTGCGTATGCGCCACAACGCTGTGGGCGCATCCCGGCACGCGACACGAGAGTTCGACCCGCCAAAAGCCCCATGCATCTGGCAGCGTGGGCAACTTCTCTGCCGCGCGCCACTGCACATCCTCCACGGTCGTGGAGGCATATCGTCCGCATCCGTCACAAACCCATTGAAGACTCTCCTCCTCATCGGGCCAATACGGCTCGACAACGGAGCTCTCCAAAAATATGCGATATGGCAGCTGCGTCTCTCGTCTGCAGCCCTCGCATCTAAGTACCGGGACTATCACTCCCCTAAGGTAACGCATCCCCTTCGCCGCCACATGTGGCAATTCCGCGAGAGCCCAGTCGCTCATTAGGTGGAGCGCTTTATGGGTTTGACCTGGTCAGCTTGCGGTCCTTTTTCGCCTTGAATGACGTCGTACTCGACAGGATCGCCTTCCTTCAGGCTCTTGTATCCCTCGGCCCGTATGGCCGTATAGTGTACGAACACGTCAGGAGAATCATCGCTACCCAGGAATCCGTAGCCCTTTGCATTGTTGAACCACCGTACCATTCCCTCCTGCTGTGCCATGTGCCCTCCGGACGCGCGCTCTCGCTCAGCAGCGCCATATAGGGACAGTACCAATGGGCGAGATTCGGCGTAACTGGAGAGATTCCTAGGCTCAGCACCATCTATATGGAAGCCATACCGCGGCCCAGTTTTAGCACCGCTGAAGTGCAACACCCATGCACATCGCAAGAAGCTCTGCGTGTTTTCTGCGACTGAGGTCAATTCGAACAAGTGTTGCCTGTTCAGAGCTGATTCAGGGGTGAACTACCTGCGGCTTTTCTGCTGCCCGCTTCGAAAAACCTGTAGGAAAGCCAAGTAGTTCCAGATCACGACTCAATTGTGAAACGGAGAGCACCTCTACAGGCTCTTAAAGAAAGCTCTTATAAAGAGTCTTGTGAGGAGGTTTGGGGTGCTTACCTATGGAGCCGTATTTGCAATCCTAAGTCTTTCCCTGAAGCTCCAGCTACTCTTTGCTCAGAGCGAACCGCCTCACGAGTGCGGTGTGCCTCCCGTTGCGGCAGCGAGGCAACGTGATCAGGGCCGTGCTTTGGTTCAGGAAGGCTATGCTGCAAAGGCTGTGACTCTGCTGAAGAGCGCCCACGAGCTTTGTCCGGAGGATTCGGAAACCACGCGTGATCTCGCGGAAGCGGAGTTTGCGGCGGGTGATTTCCGGAGTGCGGAAACTCTGGTTCAGGGTCTTCTTGCAAAGCGAAATACACCGGAGCTGCACGATCTGCTCGGAGCTGTCGAGGCGGCTATGAGTGATCCGAAGGGTGCGGCTGCGGAGTATCAGATTGCGGCGACCATGGATCCCAGTGAACAAAACCTTTTTGACTTCGGAACGTCGCTGATGAAGGTCGATTATGGAGCCGCGGGTACGGTACTCGCGTTTGGTACAAAGCAATTTCCAAACTCAGTAAGGCTGCACGTTTCGCTGGGGCTTGCGCTGTACGCGCAGGACCGGACGGAGGACGGTGCAGAGGCTTTGTGCAAGGCCGCGACGCTCGATCCGGCTGACGAGCACCCTATGGAGATCCTCTCGGAGACCGGGAAAATTCCCCCCGGGCTGCTTCCTGCAGCGGTGCAGCACCTGACGCAGTTGCATCAACGTTACCCTTCCAATGGATTGATCCTGTTTGATCTCACAATGGCTCGTTCAGGGCGCTGGTCGGGCGAGCAGTCCGCCACGACGCCGGAGTTCGTTGCGGGCCTGCAGCAGGCGGTGTCGCTCGATCCACATCTTTCGAAGGCGTATGTGGCACTCGCCGATGTGTATGAAGAGAAGAAGGAATACCCGCAGGAGATTGCGGCGCTGCGGCAGGCCATTGCTCTGGCGCCGGAGCAGGCGCAAACGCACTATCGGCTTGCGTTCGCCTATCGACAGGCTGGAGACCAGCAGCACTTTCGTGAGGAGATCGAGCGCTTTCAGCTGCTGCACGCAAAGCAGCTTACGGCAAAGTAGCGGGATTTTACCGAGGCTTTGGGAGGGAGGGATGGAGCCGGCTCTGGTCAATTACGCCCTGGCCCTCTAAAACGGCGTAGATCCGGTCCGCGGCGAGATGTGTGAGCGTCTCGCGGCCACCGGATGGCCAGCGGAGGACGACCTTATCAACGCTGGCAAAGCCGGCAAGACCGAAGTGCGCGCGCAAGTCATTTTGGGAGAGATAGCTGCCTCCGCTGCGTATCTCTGCGGTCTGCGTCATCGAGCCGGTGTGCACTGTTACCTCCGCTCCGATCGCTGAACGGTTTGACTGAGTGCCTGCGAGTTCGAACTCGATCCAGTGGGCGCCTCGAACACCCTCGTTGCGTAGGACGCTGGGTGTGCCATCGATATTTTCGATCACCGCATCCACGGCGCCATTGTTGAAGAGATCTCCGACAGCGAGACCGCGCGCCGCCGAACGAGCGGTGATGGCAGATCCGGCCTGTTGGCTGGCATCGCAGAAGTCGCCATCACCTTCATTCATTGAAAGAATCTTCGGTTCGCGGTACCCGGCAGAGCCTGCGATCGCATCCACCTGTGGGTACACATGGCCGTACACAGTCAGCAGATCCAGCCAGCCATCGTTGTTGAAGTCCGCAAAGGACGTTCCCCAGCCGAGTAGCGGCACAGAGGCTCCGTTCAGCCCCGATGTGGACGCGACTTCGCTGAAGGCCCAGTCGCCGTCATTGCGATACAGTGGCTTGACCTCGTCGGAGAAGGTTGTGGTGCGAAGAGACTGGCGGCCCGTATGGAGGTAGTCTCCGGCCGCAGCGCCCATGTTTGCCTGCTCCTTCCCGTCCCGATCGAAGGCAACTCCGGCCTCGAGAGCCATCTCTGTGAACGCGCCATGACCGCTGTTGCGATACAGAAGGTTGGGTGTGGAGTCGTCCGCGATGAACAGACTGGGGTGGCCGCTTCCGTCGAAGTCGGCCCAGAGCACGCCAAGGCCATAGTAAGCGGGCTCGGCGCCGATTCCCATGAGCGCCGAAACGTCATCGAAGTGCCCGTCGCCGCGGTTGTGAAACAGGGAGTCCTTGGAACCCTCCAGCCCGTGGGGCCCGCACTGCACCGCAACGCCGCGGTACATGCAGGTTGTTGAACTGCCCGGTTCGGGCAGATGTGCGAGGTTCAGCGTCACATAGCTGGCCACAGCAAGATCCAGCAGACCGTCGCCATCGTAGTCAGCGAAAGCGGCACCGGTAGACCAGCGTCCGTTGCTTACGCCGGCCTTGGTGGTGACATCGGTGAAGGTGCCGTCTCCGTTGTTGCGATACAGCACTCCGCCGTTGAGGCAGGTGATGTAGAGATCGGGCCAGCCATCGTTGTTGAAGTCACCGACGGCTCCGCCCATAGCTGCGCACGGATATCCGACGCCGGCCCTCTCGGTGACGTCGGTAAAAGTGCCGTCGTGATTGTTGCGATACAACGCACTGCGCGCCCGTTCGCCGCGTTGCATCATGGCGATCGTGGGGGCGTTGGTGAAATAGATATCCAGCCAGCCGTCGCCATCGAAGTCCAGCAACAGAACGCCGCCGCTCATCGATTCGGGGATATAGGGCTTCACGGGATCGGAGGCGTGCTGAAAGCGAATGCCTGCCGGTTCTGTGATGTCGGTGAAGCGGGGCACGGCGAGTGTGCCGCATGCTTTCGCTGCCCCTTCCTTGGACGACTGCGGGGCCGCTGTTTGCTGGACAACAAGGACACAGAGGAGAACGACAGCTCGCAGGAAGCGGCTTCGCAGCAGTTCCGGAATCCTGAAGCCGACGCAATCCATAGGGGCGATCACCATGCCGATGGTAAAGCTACTTCAACTGCTGCTCAGAGGTGAACGGCCATGCCGGCGGCCCTGCTGCGTTCACGAGGTTCCCTCGCGCAGCGTTAACCGCCTCAGCATGGAACTGCAGCTGGAATGACTCCGCTTAGCAGTTAGAAGTATAGCTTCAGAGCAAGCTGCAGAATACGCGCGTTATTGCGGTCGGATGTGATCTCGCTGAAGTTGGTGGTGTCTTGAAAGTTCAGGTTGCTCGGAGTTCCGAAGCTCGTTGAATTCGGCAGGTTGAACGCCTCGGCCCGGAATTCGAAGTGAACACTGCCTTCCAAGGCGAACTCTTTGAAGAGCGACATGTCGAGATCCTGGAAGCTGGGCGCTCGCGCCTGATTCGGAGAGCCGCCCAGAGGAGCGAAACTGGTCTGGCCGACCGCGGTTGCCACTGGCGGCTGAGCAAAGGCGTTCGGGTTGAGCCACTGATGAACGTTGTGCGGGCCGGCGTATATGTTGGCGCCCGGTACGACATCGGCGAAGCAGCCGAAATCCGCCGTCGTTGCAACGGGACAGTCGATCGTAAACGGCTGGCCGGTCTGGTGAGAGTAGATGAAATTCGTGACCCATCCTCCCACGAAAGCGTCGACAACGCGATTGTCACTGCTTAGGAACTGCCGATGCCTGCCAACGGGGAGGTTGTAGGTTCCGGATGCGTGTACTACCTGCGCGACATCGGAGGCGCAGAGAGTATCGTCGGCTTGAATGCCGAAGCCGGGGAGCCACTCGGCCCTGTAGCCCGGTTCGCCCTGGGCCTGCGCCGCGCGTTCATTGGTCATACACTTAGACCATGTGTAGTTCGCTAATAACGTCAGGCCGGCAATCAGTTGATGTTGATAAACGATCTGCGTGGAATTGTAGGAACTATTGGAGTTCGTGGTCATAAACGCGGTGTTTGGAGCGAGATTGGGAAACGGAATGTGTCCCTGAACGGATGTACTGTACTCGTTCGTTCCCGGCGGCATGATGGCGGAGGGCGCGTTCTGGGTCCCTTGACTGTCCAGATGTCTTCCAAAGGTGCCCACATATGCAATTGAAATGGCATCATGGTTCGTGAACTGGTCCTGCAACGTAAGGTTGGCCGTCTCCTGATAGGGAGTTTGGAAGTTGTATTGACGGCCCTGGAGTTGTAAGCCAGCACCATTTACCACGGTGGGACTCTCCAGATTTTGCGCCGTCAAGGCATTTTCCAGCACGGCGGTCTGGCCTCCCGCCACAGCCAAAGGCGTATACGAGGTCGGGGCGTTAAAGCTGACTGTATAGGCAAAGGGATAGTTGTTGCCTATGACTGGCCCAAACCCGATGTTATCGAGCGCTCCATAAGTGATTCCATAGCCGCCACGCGCCACCAATTTCGGAGTGATGCGGTAGGCAAAGCCAATGCGAGGGGCGAAGTTGAGGTTCTGAGCGTCTCCAGTCGCATTGTTTGGCGTGCAGACAATGTTGATGTTGTAGGAGGCCAACAGTGCGTTGAAGGTCGCCGATCTGGGCACGCTGCAGCCTGATTGAGCAATGTAGTAGGTCCCTGAACTTCCGGATCCTCCACCGGTCTCGATGAAATTGGCCTGCCTGCCGTGGATCTCCTGATAAGGAGTGTAATGGTCCCACCTGAGACCGAGGTTTACGGTGAGGTTAGGCGTTGCTCTCCAGTCGTCCTGAAAGTACGCTCCCATGTAGTAACGCTGATCGCTCACCTCGGCATAGTTTGAAAGGTTGTAACTGGTGATGCCGCCAACATCGTTGACACCATTGGGAACAGTGGCCGCGGTCGGGATCAGCAGCAGATCGGCGGGCCCGGCAACGCCCGTACTTTGGTTGGGAATATCGGAAAATTGGCCGCTGAAGTTAAAACTTCCCTTTCCATAGGGTGGCTGGATGATGGGAGCGTGAAAGTCGTCGATCTGGTAACCCGTTCTAAAGCTATGGGTGTTATAAACCTTGTTCACGTTATCCATGATCTCCAAGGTCCTGGTGGTCTCCAAAGTGGGCATGTAGGCGGCTTCGCCCAGACCGGTGAGAGAGCTGATGTCGACCGGCGGCAGGCCACCGTTTCCTGGAGACTGCGGCACGCCGGCAATCCCGTACTGCGCGGGCAGCCCTAGCGTACTGCCATTGGGACCTGCTAAATGTTCTATGGTCTGGGTCCATCCTGCGTGGGCTTCGTTGCTGAGTGTCGACGTGAAGACATGCGTGTAGCTCAACGCGATCGCGTACCGGGGGCCCTCATTGGGACCGTCTCCAAAATCCTGTCCGTCCGCAATTCCGGGAAAGGGCGGCGGAACGTAGAGAACTTGATCGCTGCGATCGAAGACGCCAAACATGAAATCCTTATCGCTGATATGTTCGTCGATGCGGATATCGTATTGATTGATGTTGTTCGTGGTGCCGGGATAACTGTAGTAGTTGGGGAACGCAAGTTGCGGGGTAGTAGGCGCGGGATACAGCGCCATTAATTTCTGCGCATTGGGATCGACACGGGATGCGGGAAGCTGATTGAGGTACTGCTCCTGCCCCGTGAAGTTGGTCACTCCCATAAGACTGCCGCCGGTGTAGAACGGGTCCCGGACATAGACTGCGTTGCCCGAAGTGTTTGGCAAGTCCGAAACCGGGTCGATGGCGCCGGCCGCAACCTGGCGCGTGGTCGCTGGATCAAAGATGGTCGCATGAGGGAATATGCGCCCCAGCGCATCCGTTTTGGCGCTTCCGGCTTCCGCCGTAAAGTAGTCCTGATAGTTGGTGAAGTTGCTGTTGCGAATATTAGCCGTGGGCACATACTCCTGGTACGACGACGGCGTTACGATCCGGGTGCCCTGATAGTCGAAGAAGAAGAAAGTCTTATTCCTGCCGTTGTAGATCTTGGGGATTACGACAGGGCCTCCGACGGTGCCGCCGAACTGGTTCTGGTGATAGGCGGGACGCGGGATATTCTGCTGGTTCGCGAAGTAGTCGTTGGCGTTGAAAATTGTGTTGCGCACGTACTCCCAGAGATCTCCGGAAATCCTGTTCGTGCCTGATTTGATGGAGGCATTGACGATGCCACCTGTGGAGTGGCCGAATTCCGCGCTGAAGTCACCGGTCTGCAGCTTGAATTCCTGGATCGCATCCGGCGGCGGCACGACCGCGGTATATTCATTGGCGCTGCCCGAGGTTGCCCCTACCCCCTCAATGGTTCCTCCTCCATAAACCTCCACATTGTCGTCGATCCCATCAAGGCGAAAATCGTTCTGCGTCGAGTTCTGGCCCATCACGTTGAACTGCGGATTCGTGGACGATCCGGTGGTGGTAGTGCCGGCGGCTAGCAGGCCAAGAGTTGTCCAGTCGCGGACCTGCAGGGGCATCTCGTTTACCTGCTGTCCGCTGACGGTCTGGCCGACCGAGGCGTCCTGCGTTTGCAGCAGTGGCGCGGCCGCAGTGACCGTAACCTTTTGATCCACGGTTCCGACCGTCAGCTTCACGTCGATCGCTGTATTGTTCTGAGTATTGACGTGGATCCCGTTGTCAATGAACTGCTGGAATCCCGGCGCTTCGGCCTTCAACATGTAGACGCCCGGGGAAACCGCCTGGAAGAGGTAGTCTCCACTGCTGCCCGAATTCACCGTCTGTGATATGCCTGTCGCGTTATTGGTGACGGTGATAGTCGCTCCCGGAACGGCCGCGCCAGATGTATCCATCACCGTTCCGCCGATGCGGCCTGCTGTGATCTGCGCAACGAGCGAAGTGGCGAACGCGACTAGCAAGATGATCCAGGCAGTCGTGACCGCCAGCCGGACTTTCACTTTCTTGTGTGTGTGGATGTTGCTTGCTACTACGCGTTGGTTCCAGACGACATCTGCGAGCCGAACGGCACTGATGGGTTTGTAAGCTGGCTTGCGAATTATCATGATGGGCTCTCCTAAGAGTGCAGCAGTGGTGATGAGTGGTTTGCTTAAGCGGTGTGCAGATGGAAGCGATACAGCCAGTCCCCCCGCATCACTGCGGGTAGTTCGTGCCCCATGCGTTGTCGAAGAGGCTGAAGTGGATGCCGCCGGAGAGGTCTGGCTGATGTAGTGCATTTTTGCCTCTACCGTGGACCGGACGAAGCATGAGACTGTCGTTCTTCCCGGGGGAAAACGACATTAGGATCGACGGCTTCGGTCTACACCTGAAGCGAAAATGCCTTGGCGTGAAGCTCAGCCGCGTACGCCCGCCGACAGCGACCGCAGGCGCATCGAGCGTTTGCATAGCGACCGCATGGACCGCACTGTCCTCGCAGCGAACGATCTCCTGCATGGCGCGCGTGGCACGGTCGCGGCCGCGCACGAGGTCCAGCGGTATCACCATTGCGTCGATCTTTTCCAGGCTCGAGCCGTCCCGAGGAATGCCGGGAACCTCTTTGGCTGGATGCGCCGCGCCGGGGAAGACCTCCAGACGCGCGGTGCTCCCGGCCACACTCCCTGAAAGAGCCGCCATCCGCAAGAACGAGCGTCGCTGCATGACCTGCCCCCGGAAGCGCGGCGGAGAATTGCGATCTTCTGCTGTGATGGAGAACGTTACGCCTGGTGTTGATGTGATGTCAATGCAGTAGTCACTTATTATGATTTGTTATAGCTCAATCGTTCATGGTTAGTGATTGTTCAATCAGGGACGGTGCTTGAATCGATCGGATATTCTGAATCTCATGAAAGCGGACGGGAGTGGGTTGCAGGCCCGGCAGGAACTGGTTCTGCAAATGTTGCAGTCTTCGGGATCGGTGACGATCGAGAACCTCTGTGGCGAATTGCAGACCTCCATCGCTACCGTTCGACGCGATCTCCGTGATCTTGAGGGCCGTCGCCTTCTGCGGCGCACGCGGGGCGGAGCCGTTCCCATGGGGCCCTTGTTTTATGAGCCATTCCGGCATGACTCCTCGTTTCAGGACAAGGTCGGTAGCTTTGCTGATGAGAAACGGCGCATCGCCGGAGCCGCCGCGCGGCTCGTCAGCCCCGGGGACACTGTCGCGCTGAGCGGCGGCACCACGACAACGGAGGTGATGCGCACCTTCATCTCCATGCAGAACATTACCGTCATCACCAACACGGTGAACGTCGCGATGGAACTGAGCGCGTGCGGGAACATCAACGTGATCGTCACCGGAGGGATGTTGCGCGGCAACTGGTTTACGCTTGTCGGGCCAATTGCGAACCTGACGGCTCAGATGGTCTATGCCGATCTGATGTTCCTGGGCGTGGACGGTATCAGCGTCGACTTCGGTCTTTCCTGCGAGAATCCGCAGGAGGCCGAGTACCTACGCCTGATGGCGCAACACGCCAAACGCAGGGTTGTCGTCACCGACCATACGAAGCTGGGCGTTCAGAGCAAATGGATGCTTTGCCCGGTGAAGGAGATCAGTACGCTGATCACGGACACAGGGGCGAGCGAAGAGCAACTCGCGCCCTTTCAAGCCATGGGCATCGAGGTGGTCCGCGTTTAGAGATCCATGAACGTTATGGAAACTATGGCCGGATCGGCCTTACATACGCTTTGACCGTGGCCGCTTGGGAGGCAATCGCCCGTGGCGTGATCGTGTACTCTCCGGCGCACGCCGGCACAATGAAGGTCTCGGCGTAATGAACTACCAGAGGCTCGAAGCTGCCGTTAGGGCTGCTTACAACGGCTTCGTCGCCCTCCACGAGGTTTAGCACGTTGAGATTGCCGCCGGTGTGATGCGGGACCGGCCCGGTGAACCAGTGTCGTCGTGTTTCCAGAAACTGTGTCACATGCAGCCCGGTGCGCTCCTCCCGCCAGCCGTATCCGTGGCCAAGCGGTACAGTCTGTTCGACCAGCTCGCAGCGTACCCAATCCGCCGTGCGATCCCAGCGAATGTTGGCCAGGCCGTGGTCTAGGTGAATGGGCCGGGGGTGTCCATCCAAGCCGGTGCGGCCCCAGTCCCAAAGCTTGAACGTGAAGATATAGGGTGTGGCGCTGATCTCCAGCACCACATTGCCTGCGCCGGAGCAATGCACCGTGCCCGCAGGAATGGAAAAGTGATCGTGCTTCTTGGTGGGCCAGCGGGCGACGAAGCGGTCGACAGGGAAGGGCGCGCCGCACCGGTCGGCCTCCTGCAGGGCCGCGCTCATCGCTTTGCGCTCTTCGCCATGCCTGAGGCCGAGGAACATGGAGGAGCCCGGCTCGCAGTAGAGCATGTAGTAGCTTTCATCCTGGGTGTAGGGCATCCCGAAGTGCTCGCGGATGTAGCTTTCCGTGGGGTGCACCTGGAGCGACAGATTGCCGCCGCCAACTGTATCGAGAAGATCGAAGCGGATGGGGAACTCCGCGCCGAAGCGCCCGAAGACATCGGCTCCCAACAGGGCCTCGGGCTCTTCATGGACGAGCACAATGGCCGGAACCTGAAACCGGCGCTCCCCAAAGCCCAGCAGTACGCTGTTCTCCTCGGGAACGCAGTCAAAGCCCCAGGCGTAGTTTTGTGGACCGGTAGGAAGATTGAACTGCTCGCGCATCCATTGGCCGCCCCATGGACCTGGATCGAAGAACGGCACGACCCGAAAGGGCTGCCGCACCGTGGCGCGAACCGCAGCACGCAGCGTGTCGCCCGCCAACATCTTGGGTTGTTCTTCTTCTGTCATGTCCAGAAAGAAATCCACGCTGGGATAGATCCCATGCCGGCATCGGTCCGCAACGCGCCAGTCCAGGAAGAACGCCGTCTTGTATAGTTCGCCGGGGCTGGCCTGCGCGTTATCGAAGCCCAGGTTGCCAATCAGATGTGCGCGTTGACGCTTCTGGATCTCCCAGCGCCCCAGGTTCACCGAAAGCAGCAGGTCAGCTTGCGGCGCGACGCAGCTGGCCGCGGTGCCGACGACCAGTGTGATTCCTCGGGTCCCGGCGACCAGATCACGCTGCGCCTGCAGCCTGGTCTGCTCGAAGTACGCGTCGATCGTCCACGGATACATGAAGTTGAAGACGGGATCATCACGCAGCGTCTCCGCAAACTTCAACCGCAGCGCATCTGGCTCGAGAAAAGCCGCTTCGCTTCGCACGATAAGATCTGCGTGCAGACCTGCCGTCAGCTGCACCGCGATCCGCTCCACGTCAATGCCCGGGTACACCTCTACAGCGATTACCGCGTTGGCACGGCCAGCCAGACGCTGCCGCAGCGCGTCGATCACCTCGGCCCAGCCTTGGCGGCATGGTAAGGCCTCTTCCGTTACCCGGACGACTGGGTGTGTTTCGTACCTAGACATGGGCAGTTAGCCGTGTGTGGGAGGAGGCGTTCATCCGTTGCTCGTCTTGGAATAGCGCGGCGCCGCCGATCAGGGCCGCATTTTGCCCAAGCTGAGCGCGTTCCAGGCGAGGCAAGCCACGGCTGGTGCGCCAAACATGGGCTGCGACATAGCTGCGTATCGGATCCAGCAGCGACTCGCCTCGCTCCAGCACACCCCCGCCGAAGAGAACGAGCTCCGGTCCATAGGCGTGCACGAGGCCGACGGTTAGAACCGACCAGATCCGCGTGCAGTGATCGAGCACGGAGCGTGCGACCGCATCGCCCGCATCCACGGCGCCAAAGAGTGCCTTGAAATCCGGCTCGGCTCCCTTCGCCAGAACGCTTTCCGAAAAGCCGGGACACCGGCGCAGCAACTCGGGCAGAACGGCCGTGGACGCCTCCGTCTCCGCGCAGCCGATCGCGCCGCAGCTGCACTGTCTTCCGGCGAAGTTGACCGGCAGATGCCCACCTAGACAGCCAGCCTGGCCGTGCCGACTGCGTAACAGCCTTCCCTCAATCATGGCTGCACCGCCAATTCCTGTACCGAGCGTCACCATCACGACATCGCGCATCCCCTGAGCCGCTCCCGATGCGACCTCGCCGAGGAGCGCAAGGCAGGCATCGTTCTCCATCCGCAGCTCAAGGCCAAACTCACGCCGCGCCCAGCCGTGCAGGTCCAGGTCCGGGGCATCGGCGTACTTGTTCAACGTGGACAAAATCTCTCCGCGTTCGCCATCCACAACACCGCAAAAGCCAAGGGCCAAGCCGGCAAGCTCGGAAATATCCATCCCGATCGAGGCGAGACATCGGCGCGCCATAGCAGCGATCGCGCTCATCTCCGTGGCCAGCGACCGTGCCTCTGTCGCTCGCCGCTCCACGGCGACGAGTGCTCCGTCCCGGATCACGCCGAGCGCCATATGAGAACCCCCGAGGTCAAGAGAGAAAACGGCCACAATTCACCCCGGAGCAGCCTCGGTCACAACTTGGGTTAGCTGCGATACTCATCATCGGTAAGATGGATGATAAAGTCAAACGCGATGATCGCATACGTCATTTTCGATCATG
>CAXUIM010000013.1:22656-27167 GCA_964250885.1 uncultured Acidobacteriaceae bacterium
TAATGACTGTTGGCAACTTGCGACACCCGCGGATAACGATCGCGCTGCTTTTCTCCACGGCCGTTGCCGCATTAGGCGGCTTGCTGTTCGGCTTCGATACGGCGGTCATTGCCGGCACAACGCACGCGCTCACTTCCCACTTCCACCTGACCGCTGTCACGTTAGGCGTGACTGTTTCCTACGCGTTGTGGGGGACGGTTGTCGGAGGTCTGCTGGCGTTTTTCCCTGCCGATTTCCTGGGAGGGCGTGACAGCCTGCGACTGGCGGGTCTGCTGTATCTCGTTTCCGCTTTGGGCTGCGCTTTGGCGTGGAGCTGGTACGCCTTTCTCGCTTTCCGGTTCATCGGCGGCCTGGCGATCGGAGGGTGCTCGGTGTTCGCTCCGATGTATATCGCCGAAACTTCTCCACCCTCAATCCGCGGCAAGATGGTTGGCTGCTTTCAGCTTAGTATCGTGACGGGCATCCTTGTGGCCTATGCCTCTAACTCTGTGATTGGCTCGCTGCACCTGCAGACTGCGGTGTGGCGGGTCGAATTAGGCGTGGCGGCAATCCCTTCACTGGCTTTTTGGATCGCACTGTTCTTCATTCCAAGAAGTCCCCACTGGCTGGTAAAGCATCTCCGGCTGGCGGAGGCACGGCGTTCGCTGTTTACTCTGGGTTTCTCGGAGCCGGACAGCGAGGTGGACCGAATTCAACGTAGCCTTGAAGAGGTTCCTGGTCACGCTGAGCGATCGATCTTCCGGCTCGCGTACCGTCGGCCCCTGCTGATCGCCCTTGCGCTCGGGTTGTTCAATCAGCTCTCCGGCATTAACGCGGTCCTGTACTATGCCAACGACATCTTCGCGCAAGCTGGCTTCGGGTCGGCCTCCGCCGGGGAGCAGGCGGTTGCCTTGGGTGTTACGAACCTGCTGTTTACGGTGGTCGGCATGGCGCTGATCGACCGGCTTGGGCGCAAGCCGCTGCTGCTGGCGGGCTCGGTGGGGATGGCGTTTGCATTGGCGGGCATTTCTGCAATCTTCTACGCCGGCCGGCGCCAAGGCTATCTGCTCCCGTTGCTTCTGCTCTTTATCGCCTCGTTTGCGGCCTCCCAGGGCGCAGTGGTCTGGGTGTACCTGAGCGAGATCTTTCCAAACGCCGTGCGTGAAAGCGGTCAGAGCCTTGCGAGCTTCTGGCTCTGGCTGCTAACCGCGGTAGTTGCCGGGGCCTTTCCCGCTGTGGCCGCGCGATCGACGACAGCACCCTTTCTGATCTTTTGCGGTGTTTGTGTTCTGCAGTTCATTATTGTGCTCGTCTACTTCCCAGAAACCCGCGGCCGCTTGCTGCAGTCTTCATCGGTATGAGTGAGTCGACACAGAGGGCAGCCAGGTAACAAACGGCATCGCACCCCATGTTGGGCGAAGTCTGCGCCTCAGATTGAAAGCTTGAGGTGGCGTGGAACCTTTTGATTGAGTGACGCCACGAGCGCTTCATCCATGTAGCCATACTTGTCAGGTATGCCGAGAACGACCACTCGCCGCGTCTTCAGCAAGGAAGCAAACTTTTGATTTAGCTTGCGCTTGTGGACCGTTTCCATCGCGAAGATGATGTCTGCCCATTCGATCAGATCAGCCGAAACGACGTTCTCTGCATCCTCACTCGTTCCGGCAGAGGCTGTTGTGATCCCGTCGTGTGTAGCAAACAACTCCTCCGCAGTTGGGCCGCGGAGACGATTTCGACTGCAGATAAACAGAACGTTCATCTTCACAGGGTAGCCACAAGGTGTAGGCATGAGCTGAAACGCACGTTTCAATAAGTACAAAAAGCGCAGAGTATCTTGGACGAGGCGATCTTAAAGGTGCGCGTGAACTGCGGCAACATCCAGGACTGGCGCTCATTCCACCAAGAATTCGCTCAGGCTTTGTCGGCCGCGCTGGCATGCATTGCGGTCAGTCACACGAGCGTCGTGGCCAGGTTTCGTGCGAGGACATGCAGGGAATTCATGGATTTCCCGGTACGTGGGATCGGGGGGGGCCGCAAATTTGGGGAGTATAGAATTTAGACGTTTGTATACTCCAACAAATGATGCGAGCGACACTATTTTGCGCTATGGGGCTGATGTTGTGTGGACAGGCGGCGACTGTTTCGTTGCTGGGGCAGGAAGCAAGAACACCGCAGGTCCGTTGTGCAGCGTTGGCCGACGTAAAGCTGACCGCGGCAACCATCACCTCGGCTTCAGTGGTTCCCGCCGGGACCGTCCCTGAAACATTGAAGCTCAAGACCTCCGGGCTGCCCGCCTTCTGCCGTGTCCGCATCACGGATAAACCCTCGGCCGACTCCGAAATCCTGAGTGAAGTGTGGCTGCCGTTGAGCGGGTGGAATGGGCGCTACCGCGGCATAGGGAACGGCGGTTTTGCTGGCGATATCTACTTTGACCAGATGGCGGGGGCGTTGAAACAGGGCTACGCAACCTCGGGTACGGACGCCGGACATGAAGGGATGGATGCTGGCTTCGCACTCGGACATCCCGAAAAGGTCAAGGACTTCGGCTGGCGAGCGGTGCACTACGCGGCTCTTTTTGCGAAGCAGATCGAGACAGCATTTTACGGCAGGCCGCCGGCTCACTCGTATTTCACCGCCTGCTCCGATGGCGGTCGCGAGGCCCTGATGGAAGCCCAGCGCTTCCCCGAGGACTACGACGGCATACTCGCGGGAGCTCCGGCATACAACTGGACTGCGCTGCTGGCGTCTGGAACACAGGATGAGAAAGTGCTGCACGCCAGCGCAACCAGCAACATCCCGGCCGCAAAGCTGCCGGCGATTGGCGCAGCCGTTCGGGCCGCGTGCGACATGCTCGACGGTGTGAAGGACGGAATCCTCAACGACCCGCGGGCATGCCATTTTGATCCCGCAACGCTGCTGTGCAAGCAGGGAGATGCAGCGGATTGCCTCACGCCGGATCAAGTGACTTCGCTGAATACGATTTATTCGGCGAAGTTCGATGCGGCGGGAAACAAGATCTATCCGGGTCACGTTCCGGGCAGCGAAGATGCGAAAGGCGGATGGAACGGGTGGCTGCTGGGCGATCGCGGCGCAACGGTCTTCTTCGGCACCGGCTTCTTCAGCGACTTTGTTCACAGCGATGCGAGCTGGAAGATTTCGTCGTTCAAACTCGATGCCGACTACAAACTGGCGAACGAGAAGAGCGCGGCAGCTCTAAACGCGACAGACCCGAACCTGAAGCCGTTCGCGGCTCGGGGAGGCAAGCTAATCATCTACCACGGGTGGAGTGATCCGGCGATCACCGCGCTCAGCTCAGTCGACTACCACGACAAGGTCCGCGCGACCATGGGTGGCGCGAGCGAAGATGGATTTATGAGGCTGTATCTGGTCCCTTCCATGCTGCACTGCGACGGCGGCCCAGGCGCAACAGCCTTCGGCCAGGGCGGCGCCGGCCCCATGGAAGATGGCGTGCGTGGCGACGCGCAACATGATGTGTTCACCTCCCTGGAGCACTGGGTGGAACAGGGGCAAGCGCCGGGGGAGTTGATCGCCAGTGGCAACGGACTGACGCGGCCGATATGCGTGTGGCCGGCAGTAGCCACTTATAAGGGAAGCGAGCCAAAGAACGCTGGCAGCTTCGCCTGTGAGGTTCCGAAAGAGACACCAGCGCGCTAGAAGCTGCGGGGCTACGGAGGGCGTGTTTATACTCTCTACTGTTTCAATCAACCGCTCCTGCCTCCAGCGTCGCAATAGAAATCGCCGCCCTTAAGCTTCGTTATCGCGCAGTGAATCCCATGGCTAGCCAGGGTATGAGCCTGTCGCGTTGTCGATCGTCAACGTAATCCCAAACGGATCGCTCCTCTTGCAGTGGAAGGATCCACCACCTGCCCACCCTGCGTGATCACGATCCGCCCTTCCGCGACCAACCGCCGGGCCGCTGCCCTCGCCGGCTCCATCAGTGCGTCCCAAGCCGCCCGTTGGTCTCCGCCCACGGCTCGCGCCGCCTCGCTCGGGCAGATAGTCTTTCCCGCGCCCCGCTCCTGCAATAACCGCAGGATGGCCTCTTCCAGCGCCTTTCCGGTCGCCTCATCCGTTCCTCCGCCCCGCCGCGATCGGCACGCATCCGAGCAATATCTCACTTCATCCCAGTTCCGCGCCCAGCTTTTACGCCACTCCATGCGCCGCCCACATGCCGCACACGTTTTGGCCGCGTGTTTCTCGCTTTCTCCTTCGCGCTTCGGCTTACGATCCGGCATCGTTGCCCCACCCCTACACTGTAAAACGTCACTCGTGAGCCCGAAGCCAATTTACCCGCCCGCGTTGGCTCGACGTTCGAGGTCCTGACGAAACTCACTTCAGGAGACGGCCGCGAAGATGTAATTGTTCTCGCTAAGCATCAAGGGACTTAGAAGGCCAACAATCCCTGCGCTCCAGGAAGATGGGGATGCGGTGCGGGGATCGCGGTGTCGAATTACCAGCGGAGGAGGGGAAGGAGACTGGAGTAGTCGTCCGTCCAGGGGTGAATGTTGGGG
>CAXUIM010000014.1:0-27165 GCA_964250885.1 uncultured Acidobacteriaceae bacterium
ATTCCTTAGATAAAGCTTCCTTCAGGAGCACCGATGTCCGGATCACGGCGGGATTTTCTCGCAAAGAGTTCGTTGGGTTTGATGGGGGTGGCGATGGCAGCGAAGCCGTCGGAGAGTCAACCAACAGCAGAAGGCGCGCAGAACACAACGCCCGCGCCGGCGGCAACAGTGAAGGCCCGGCCGGGCACGCCGGGAGCTCCCCCGGCCTTCGGCACAGCCCCACCCGTGGGACCCGCGGTCACGGGAGAGACCTTCCGCGAGGCCGAGACGCTGGTCCAGGTCGAGATGACCGGCAAGGATATAGCGCAGGCCGCCAGCAATTGGCAGCAATCCATGGCGGCGGTCTATCAACGCCGCACTGGCCCGAAGAAGCTCGCGATCGGCGAAACCATCGCACCCGCTACGGTCTGGAACCCCACGCTTCCCGGAACCACCAGCGGCCCCGCGCAGGAGGTCTTCTCTCTCGGCTCGCCCGAGGCGCCGGCTCTGCCCGCCCGCGAAGAGGACATCGCTTTCGCCCCGGTGGTCTTCCTGTCAGAGTGGATCCGGTCGCGTCAGATTACCTCCGAGCGCCTGACCGGGATCTATCTGCAGCGCCTCGAAACTTTCAATCCCAAGCTCAACTGCGTGATCACGCTCACCCGGGAGCACGCGCTCAAGCAAGCACGCGCCGCCGACCGGGAGATCGCCTCGGGCCACTATCGGGGGCCGCTGCACGGCATCCCCTGGGGCGCCAAGGATCTGCTCGACACCGCCGGCATTCCCACCACCTATGGGGCCGAGCCCTTCCGCAACCGCATCCCCGCGCAGGATGCGGTTGTGACCGCACGGCTCAATGCCGCGGGCGCGGTCCTGGTGGCCAAGCTCAGTCTCGGCGCGCTGGCGCTCAATGACGTCTGGTTCGGCGGCCAGACCATGAACCCCTGGCTGCTGGAGGAAGGAGCCTCCGGCTCCAGCGCCGGGCCGGGCGCGTCCGTGGCCGCCGGCCTGGTGGGCTTTGCCATCGGCAGCGAGACGCAGGGCAGCATTGTGAGCCCGTCGATGCGCTGCGGTGTGACCGGTCTGCGCCCCACCTACGGACGCGTGCCGCGCACCGGCGCCATGACTCTGAGCTGGACCTGCGACAAGCTGGGGCCCATGACGCGCTCGGTGGAGGACACCATGCTCGTTCTGCATGCGATCAGCGGTCCTGACCCCGGCGACGTCGCCAGTGTTCCCAGCAAGCTCGACTTCAACCGCAATGCCGGCATCGAGCACCTCCGCGTCGGCTACGTTCCCGCCTGGATGCACGAGGCTCCCGCCACGGAGGTCGATCGCGCCGCCCTGGAAACCGTGAAGAAGCTCGGGATGACTCCCGTAGAAGTTTCGCTGCCCGACTGGCCGTACAACTCGCTGAACATCATTCTGTTTGCCGAGTCCGCGGCCGCCTTCGAGGAGCTCACGCTCAGCCATCAGGTCGACGAACTGCGCGAGCAGGTTGCCGACGCGTGGCCCAACACCTTCCGTCAATCGCGTTTTCTTTCGGCGGTGGACTTCGTGCAGGCGGACCGCATGCGCCGCATGGTAGCGATCGAGATGAACCGGATCTTCTCCGAGGTCGATCTGCTGCTGGTGCCCTCCCTGCGGGATGAGTTCCTGATCATCACCAACTTCACCGGGCAGCCCTCGCTCACGCTGCGCGCCGGCTTTGTGGAGGTCTCGGAAGCGCGCAGCGACTGGGCTCCGGATCCCGCGCGCCCGCTGCCGAAATTCAATCCGCCGCGACGCGTCCCGCATGGGGTCACCCTGGTCGGCCGCCTGTTCGAAGAAGGCGCCGTCGTCGAAGCCGGCATGGCCCTCGAGCAGGCCTTCGGCGTGGCCGCCGAGCGGCCTTCCGGCTTCTAGACATAAGAGTCCAATACCCTGCTCAGCGTCCTGAGTAAGTGGCCACTCGGCACATTGCTTTACTGCTCCGCTATGTCAGGCAGGTTACACAGCTGCCACTTTGGCTGGAGATTATGGGCCTTTTTGCTGTGCGGTCGATATATCACACGGCAAATATTGTTGATTGACTACAGCCTTTGCCGCGGTAAAGACTCGATAAGTTCATGCTTCGCTCTACAAGGAACGATCTCGATGCCAGCAAAGAAAATTGATAGCAAGTACGCCGTCGATCTCATCCGCCAGTGCTCCCAATGTGGCGGATCTTGTATGGACGGCTTGAGTCTTTGCGATGTGTGCAAGGATGGAGACAGGCTGAAGAATGTCCGGCGCGAACTGGCGTATGCGGATGCGATGCTGGTATCGCATACCGAACTGACTGGTGGCCAGAATGCGCTCTTCGCTGACGTGCGGCGACTCCTCACGGAAGTCAGGGACAGAGCCCTCGTTTCCATAGCTGGCCGGCGTGAACCGATCAACGTGAGGAATCGGGTTTAGCTAAGCTCAATCACCGGGACTCGGAGCTTGTTCGCACGCTGTTTGGGCGTGTTCCGCTGGGGAGCCGCCGCCGGCGAGCTTGGACTCTTCTCCTGCCTCAGCTGTTCGCGCAGCTCGTGCACACAGGTGTAGCCTATCTCCGTGGCGACCGTGAAGGCCAAATCCGACGATGCCGAAGTCCTTTCCCTCGACGGACATGACGTTCGCATCAGCAATCCCCATAAGCCCTACTTCAGCCGTCAGGTCCAGCTCAGCAAGCTCGACATCGCGCGCTACTTCGTGTCGGTGGCGCCGGGCGCGCTGCGCGGCATTCGCGACCGCCCCATCGTGCTGAAGCGCTTCGTGGACGGCGCCGAGGCCGAGCCCTTCTATCAGAAGCGCGCGCCCGCGGACCTGCCCTCCTGGTTGCGCACCGTCACGCTTAGCTTTCCCTCCGGCCGCACCGCCGAGGAGGTCGTCGTGGACGGGCCCGCCGGCCTGCTCTGGGTCGTGAACCTCGGCTGCATCGAGCTCCATCCGCATCCGGTCATCTCCAGCGATCTGGATCACCCCAATGAGCTGCGCGTGGACCTGGACCCCGGCCCGGGCATCGCGTGGCCGGATGTACGTGAGGTGTCGCTGATCACCCGGCAGGTCCTCGAGGAGCACAACCTCACCGCGTGGCCCAAGACCAGCGGATCGCGCGGCATGCATGTCAATGTGCGGATCGCGCCGCAATGGAGCTTTACCGAGGTACGGCGCGCCGCGCTCGCCGTGGCGCGTGAGGTTGAGCGCCGCGTCCCCGCGCTGGCCTCCAGCAAGTGGTGGAAGGAGGAGCGTCATGGCGTGTTCCTGGACTACAACCAGAACGCCAAGGACCGCACTACGGCGTCGGCGTACTCCGTTCGGCCGCTGCCCGACGCGCGGGTGAGCGCGCCCCTGCGCTGGGACGAAGTGCAGCCCTGCGATCCCGGTGACTTCACGGTGTTCACCATGCCGGCCCGCTTTGCCGCCATCGGCGACCCCCACACCGGTATGGAGGAGGCCATCGGTTCGCTCCACAGCCTTCTGGAGCTCGCCGCGCGCGACGAAGCTTCGGGGCTCGGCGACGCCCCCTGGCCGCCGCACTTCCGCAAGGCCGACGCGGAACCTTCGCGAGTCTCTCCTTCGCGAGCCCGTAAACCGGCCAGGGCGGAAGCTCAGAGATCCAGCGCCAGCCCAGAGCCCGCCAGTCCGGAAACGAACAGCAGCCAAAGCGCCGTGCCCCAGACCGAGTCCAGGTCCACAGAGCCCCAACCCAAAGCCGCGCGCGCCGCACGCGCCTCCCGCATGCCGCTCCTCGTCGTTGCACAATCGCCGGACAAGGCCGCCGCGGAGGCTGGCCTGGAGCGCTGGAGGGCTGCGCATCCGGAAGCCGCGGCACACCTTGCCTTGGACGATGTGCTCACCGACCGCATGCGTGGCAGCGCTTACGTTTGGTATCGCATCCGCCTCAACCTTCGCCATGTGCCGGAGGACCTGCGCCCGGCACAGCAGACACCCGACCCGGACGACGATCCGACGCGTGCCTGGCGTGAATCGGCGTAGAGCATTTCTCCTGTCGCTCGAACGCGGATAGAGCGCGTGCGAGTGCCGTTCTCCGGCCAAGCGGCCATCGACTGAAGTCCCCTCCACCCGCGGAAATGCTCTAAGCTCGGAGACATGCGTTTCACGACGAAGTTTCTGCTCTCCGCGACCAGCCCCGATCACTTCCCCGGCGCGGGCCGGACCGCGGACGCACCGGAGGTGGCGTTCCTGGGCCGCTCCAACGTCGGTAAGTCCTCGCTGATCAACGCGCTGCTCGGCGCCAAAGAAGCCAAGGTCTCCTCGACGCCCGGGCGCACGCGGGCGATCAACTTCTTCGCGCTGTATGCAGGAACCGAGCAGAAGCATTCGATGCAGCCATCGCTCGTCTTCGCCGATCTGCCAGGATACGGCTACGCCAAGATCTCCAAGTCTATTTCCGCGGAGTGGCCGAAGTTCATCGAGCCATACCTGGCCGAACGCGAGCAGTTGGCTTTGTGCATCTGTCTGGTTGACACCAACATTGCACCGCAGGAGAGCGATACCTTGCTGATCACGGCGCTGCGCCAGATGCAGCGGCCGCACCTGGTGGTGGGAACCAAGGCCGACCGGCTCAGCGGAAATCAGCTGGCCAAGTCCCTGGCCGCGCTCGCGAAAGCGCATGGCGAGGAGCGGATCCTACCCGTCTCCGCGAAGACCGAACAAGGCGTCAAGGTTCTGTGGCCGGAGATCCTTGGCGTCTTAAGAGACTGAAGCGTCTTAAGACTGAAGCGTCGTAAGAGACTGATCTGGCCCTGCAACTGGAGGCAAAACATTGAAGCCCTGCCGCCGCCACCGCGTTGCAGCGTGACGATCCGCAGGGCTTCAGGCCTTGCTGGCGGCGAGTTACTCGCCGTAATAGTCCAGCCCCAGATGGGTGATCAGGTTTTCGCCCATCACGTGCCGCAGTGTGTTCTTCAGCTTCATCGACTGGATAAAGAGATCATGTTCGGGATAGACGCCGGGCAGTGAGTCCGGCGCCTTGAAATAAAAGCTTAGCCACTCCTGAATGCCCAGGCCGCGCAGGCTGGGAGTTCGTGCCGCCAGATCCATAAACAGGCAAAGATCGAGCGCCAGCGGAGCGGCCAGAATCGAGTCGCGGCACAGGAAGTCCACCTTCAGCTGCATGGGATATCCCAGCCAGCCGAAGATGTCGATGTTGTCCCAGCCTTCCTTGTTGTCGCCGCGCGGCGGGTAATAGTTGATCCGCACCTTGTGGTAGAAGTCCTTGTACAGATCGGGGTGCAGCTCCGGCTGCAGAATGTAATCCAGCACGCCCAGCTTGGACTCTTCCTTGGTCTTGAAGTTGTCCGGGTCGTCGAGAACCTCGCCGTCGCGATTGCCGAGGATGTTGGTCGAGTACCACCCGCTCAAGCCCAGATAGCGCGTCTTCAGCGCGGGCGCGAGGACGGTCTTGATGAAAGTCTGGCCAGTCTTGAAGTCCTTGCCGCAGATGGGCGCGTTCATCTTCTTCGAGAGCTCCCGCAGCGCGGGAATGTCGACGGTCAGATTGGGAGCCCCGTTGGCGAAGGGAATGCCTTCCTTCAGACAGGCCCACGCATAGAGCATGGAAGGCGCGATATCCGGGTCGTCTTCGACCAGGCCCTTCTCGAAGGCTTCCAGGGTCTGGTGGACCGGCTTCTGCTCCATGTAGATTTCGGTCGAGCCGCACCAGATCATCACCTGGCGATCGGTCTTTGCTTTGAAGGCGGCGATGTCGTTGCGGATCTGATTGGCCAGATCGCACTTGTTCTTGCCGGTCTTTTTCTTCTTCGGATCGAGGCGCTTCACGTAGCGCTCCTCAAAGGCCGCCGGCATCGGCTCAATGCTCTCCAGGAACGGCTTCATGCTGTCCAGTTGGTCGCGGTCCAGCACCTGGGCGGTCTTGGCCGCGTCGTACAGATTGCCGCCAAAGATGTCCCAGCCGGTAAAGACCAGGTCGTCGAGTGGGGCAATGGGAGCGAACTCCTTGATCATGGGACTGCGGTTCTCGGTGCGCTTGCCGAGACGTATGGTGCCCATCTGGGTCATCGATCCGATGGGTTTTGCAAAGCCGCGGCGAACGGCTTCAACGCCGGCGATCAGCGTGGTTGCGACGGCTCCCATGCCCGGGATCATGATGCCAAGTTTTCCGGTGGCAGGCTTGATGCTCGCCGCGTCTTGCGGGGCGGCGGTGGGTGTAGACATTCGATAGAACCCTTCTAGAGACAATAGTTCCGTGAGGCGGACACACTAAAGCCATATTGCTGTAGGTGTACCCAGGGCCCCAGGTCTCAACACCGTTTTCTCTCGAGAACACAGCGCTTCGTACACTTCAAATCGGCCGCAATGACGTTGATACTGCTCTAGTATCTCTCACGGGATTATGCCGGTGCAACCGCGATGCGGAGCGGGGGCTTGCCTGCCCTTGCGGATCAGGCAACAGCAAACGATGCAACCGACTGGCCCCCACTTGCGGGTTGCCGGTCTCTGACCGCAAGGTGTACGATCCGGCCTATGTCGAGTCAAGCGCGCATCGCTCTCACTGCCCTGTTGACTTCCTGTCTCGCTGCGCCTGTGTGGGCGCAGGCCGCTTCGAAGGACGTGGCGCCGCGGAACACAAACGTGAAGATCGGCTTGGATATCCTGACCGACACCAGGGGAGCCCAACTCGGCCCTTACCTGCAAACTCTGGTTGCCGGCCTGGAGCAGCACTGGACGCTGCCGGCGAGCGCGGCGCAGACGCCATCGCCGTCGATGCAACAGGAGGTGACCTTGCTTCTCACGATCGCGCCGGACGGCCGCATCTCTGCATTGAAGCTGGACTCTGCGAGGGCCAACGAAGCGCTCAACAAGGCAGCCTGGGCAGACGCAATCGACACAACCTATGCGCCGCCGCCCGCTGCGATGAACGGCTCCGGCCTGCAGCTGCGCATCCACTTCATCCCACAGTAGAGCGCTCAGCACGGAGCGTTTCTTCCGTTGCTGTGCAGTTGACGGCAACCGGGTGCCCCATTCACGCCGGGTGCCCCATTCATGCGCGTTTTCTGTTTTCTGCGCATGGGTGGGGTCTGAGCTGACACCGCGGGCGCTCTCTGCCCATTCATGCGCGCAGAACGCGCATGAATGCGGCACCCAGAAGGTCTCCTGTTGCTATGAAGTCGGCGACAACCCGATCCGGCGTTCAAGCGCTCGCGGTGCTCGGAGAGACTTGCTCCTGCCACATGACACAGTAATTCTGCATCGGGTACGGCTGGCCCGTAACGCTGTTGTTGTAGTACGAAACCGTGGGATCACTGTCATGGATACAACCCCGCGGCCCAGCCGTCGGACCGAAGCCCTGCGTGTAGGGAGCGCCGCCCGCCGGCCCTGGATCGACCAAAGCGTAGGACAACCAGCCCCCCGGTGAAGTCCCCGAGAGAGTCAGCGTGATCGTAGTATCCCCCGTGACCGCCACATTCGCGATGGTCGTGCCACTCGAATCGGCGTAGTTGAAGCCGTAATTGCCAGGATCCGTGACGTACGACGTGTCGATCACCACAGGAGCGTGCGGGACGGTGTACTCGATGGTGATCACATTGCCGGCCAGAGTCACAGAACTGGGCACGAGCGGCGACCAGGAAGTCTTCTTCAGGCAAACGGCGTAGGCGGCTTTCGCCATCATCAGGCCGAGGTGCCGATATCCGTCCGCTGTCATGTGGACCGGTTGCCCTAACGGATCCGGGTTGCCTTCCGCATCCTCATAATAGTGGTGCGCCATCATGTACTCCGGGCAGGCCACATAAATCAGCGTCGGATTGGCCAGCGCTGCCGCCAGAGTTCCCAGGGGGCCGGCGTTCGCCGCAAACGGCATGGTGTTGAAGTTGCCGTCAGCCCCCGGTGGCGCCTGGGTCTGGGCGGCGATCATGGGAATCACAGCGCTGCCCCCGGTAATCGCGTTGACTCCCTTCTGCGTGTCCGACTGCCAGGTCTTTAGATTGGTGGCATATTCGATGTTGTAACCGTCGAACTCGCCGTGGATCACCAGCATCGCCGGGACCGAATAGCTCAGTCCGGCCTTGGTTTCGAGCGCCATTCCGGCGCTCACCTGCGCCATCATCTCCTGAAAGGAAGGCGAGCCGTTCGGCGGATAATCCGTGGGCCCCGCGAGCCCGGCATAGGCTGTGCCTCCGACTCCGCTGCAGCTCAGGAGCTGCTGATATGCCGGGACTTGCGCCGTGAGCGAATCGGCGAAACCGTTGGCAATGGTCTCCACGGAGCCGTTGGCTCCCGATTCAGACGGTCCGTTGATCAGGGAGCGAAGGGTTACGGTGTAGCCCAGGGTCACGGCATTGAAGTTGACCGGGGTATTCAGCAGACCGGGGTCCTGGCTGTAGGGAAAGGCGAACATCTGATTGTTGAAGGGTTGCACGGTGGAAAGCGCGGGTGTGCCTTGAGTGCCGGTCGAGAGGCTCTGCCCGGTCGTGATGTAGTGGAACAAGGAATTGGGAGGAACCTGGACGGAGACCGTCCCCGAAGAAGATCCCGAAGAAGCTCCCGAGGCAGGGCCAGATCCGCAGCCCGAAAGCAGTGCAGCGGCCGTTCCGCCTGCGCCCGCAAGAAACGAACGCCGTGTGAGCTTGCTCCGATGAACTCCCTTATTCCCTGCCAACGATCCTCCTGTTTGCGTTCCTATGCAGGAGATCTTACTGGATTCTTGCGTGATTCACTGCCCGATGACCAGGTTGCGACTAACGTCGCGAGCTAACGTTGCGAGCTAACGTTGCGAGTAAAAGCCGGAGGCTGCAATCGAGCGCGTAATCCGCACGCCCATCCAGGATATGCGCGCGGATCTGGGCGCTCCTCGATGATTCATCATCGATGCCTCATCATCGCTGACTCACGGAAGGCGGGAGAAATCGGGCAGCAATCGAACCACGGTGGAATCGACCGCTTCAGGCTGTTTCAACGCCGGTGCGGTTCTTCCAGTGCGTCCAGAGGAAGAACGCAAAACCCACCAGCAGAACCAACTCGACCCCGACATGGAAGCGGTGAAAGATCTCTTTGAAACGCGGGTCGGTCTGCCAGCGGTTGCCCAGCTTCATCCCGACATAGGCGAGAACGTAGCACCACGGCCAGGAGCCCAGGAAGGTGTAGACGTGGAAGCGCACCTGGTTCATCTTCGCGATACCCGCCGGCAGCGCGATAAACGTGCGCACAATCGGCAGCATGCGGCCGATCAGAACGGTTATGGAGCCGTAGTGCGCAAAGAAACGGTCGGCCAGATCCAGATCCCGTTTGCTGAGCAGGACATAGCGGCCGTAGCGCTCGACCATGGGGCGGCCGCCGCGCGCGCCCACCCAGTAGGCCGGGATCGAGCCCAGATTGCAGCCCAGGGAAGCCAGCGTGGTCAACAGGATGAGCTGCAGCTGGGTGTGAGCCAGGGCATAGCCGGCCAGCGGCATGATGACTTCAGAAGGAATCGGGATACAGGCCGACTGGATCGCCATCAGCACAACCACGCTGACGTATCCGCCGCTGGCAATGAGCCCGACCAGGAGCGCAATGAGTTTTTCAGACATTCAGGTGCAGTATACCGAGCGCCGGAGCACCGCCGATACCAGGTTCGCCGGCGCCAGCGACGCGCGCAGCCCGATATGGGGCGGTCTGCTGTGTCCGGCCGCCCGCTTTGCTAGGATGAGGCTATGCCTGAAGCCGCCACCGCACCGACCCCGACTCTGCCCTCGACTGAAGCTCCCGCGACCGGACGACCGCAACCCGCCAGCTACGGTGTGCCGGCGAGCCAGGCCGGTACTCCGGTCAGGCGGCAGATCGTGTGTTTCAGCTTTTACAAGCTCATGCCCGAGTGGCGCCGGCTCCCCAGCGGGGAGAAAGCCGCCCACAAGCAGGCCTTTGCCGATGTTCTGACGCGCTGGAACAAGCCGGGTGAGTTTCTCTCCCTCACCTACTCCACCATGGGAACCCGCGGCGATGTCGACATGTGCGTCTGGTCAATCGGCTATGCCGTGGACGAACTGAACCGCATGCGCAGCGATCTGCTGGCCACGCCGCTGGGCGGATATCTCACCACCCCGCACAGCTTTCTGGCGATGACCAAACGGTCGCAGTACCAGATCGATCGCGAGGACGAGAGCGCAGGCGAGGGCCGCGGCGCCATCCGTCCTGGGGGCCAGAAGTACATCTTCATCTATCCCTTCTGGAAGACCCGGCCCTGGTATCTCCTTTCGCTGGCCGAGCGCAAGCGGCTGATGGACGAACACATCCGCATCGGCCTGCAATTTCCCCGCGTCAAGCTCAACACCACGTATTCCTTCGGACTCGATGACCAGGAGTTCGTGGTCGCGTTTGAGACCAACTTCCCGGAGGACTTCCTCGACCTGGTGCAGCAGCTGCGCGAGACCGAGGTCAGCCTCTACACCTTGAAGGACTATCCCATCTTCAGCTGCGTGCGGCTGAAGCCGATGGAGATGCTGGACCGTCTGGGCTAGAGCCTTGTTGGAAAAGCACCTCGGATGTCCGCGAGGCAAGTACGAAACCCGCAATCAAAGCGGGTTTCGCGAAGCTAGCGAAGCCACAAAAGCCAATTTTCAACAAGCCTCCTAGAGCAAATTCGAATCAGACTGACCCACCACGACTGCTGCACATGACGGATGGCTCTGCGGTGACCATTAAAGCCAGGAAGACGGGGGCCCGAAAAACCGCCGCCCGAAAAACCGCGTTGACTCCGCCGCGGCGCCTTCCGCCCGCGGCGCGCAAAGCCGCGATTGAGGGCGTTCCGGCGGCCGAGGCTCGGGCCATCGCCGCCAAGGAATCGGTCGCGCCCAAAGTCCGGCGCGGCAAGACCGCCCGGCCCCTGGCGCCGGAGCGTGTCCAGGCCATCCTGGAGGCCCTGCGCCGCACCTATCCCAACGTGGTGTGCGCCCTGAACCACCGCAGTGCCTGGGAGCTGACGGTGGCCACCATCCTCTCCGCCCAGACCACCGACGTGCGGGTGAACATGGTCACGCCGGAGCTGTTCCAGGTCTATCCGGCTCCGCGGGATCTCGCGGCCGCCGCGCTGCCGGAGATTGAGGCGATCATCCGCACCACCGGCTTCTTCCACAACAAGGCAAAGAGCATCCAGGGCGCCGCGCGCGTCCTGCTCGAGCGCTTCGCCGGCCAGGTTCCCCGGACCCTTGCGGAGATGATCGAGCTGCCGGGAGTGGCGCGCAAGACCGCCAACGTGGTCCTGGGAAGCTGGTACGGGATTCCCTCGGGCGTGGTGGTCGACACCCATGTACTGCGCCTGTCCCGGCGGCTGGAGTTGACCCGGGAGGAAGATCCCGTCAAGGTGGAGCAGGACCTGCAGAAGATCATCCCCCAGGACCGCTGGATTCAGTTCTCGCACGAACTCATTCACCATGGGCGGCAGGTCTGCATCGCACGCCAACCGCGCTGCGTGGATTGCTCGCTGGAGAAGCTGTGCAACTCCGCGGACAAGACCTGGAGCTCACACTGAGCAGTTTCTCAGAAGAGAGGAGCCTGTTGCGGAGAGGAGCCCTGTTGCGGAGAGGAGCCCCGTTTCGGAGAGGAGCCCGTTGCGGAGAGGATCCCTGTTGCGCGGCTCAGCGCGCCCAGGCAGTCAGGCCGCCATCGACAATCATCGACATCCCCGTGACATAGGAAGCCGCATCGCTGCACAGCCATAGCGCCGCTTGCGCCGCCTCCTCGGGTATGCCAATGCGGCCAGCCGGGACCATTCCGGCAAAAGCCTTCAATGCGGCTTCGACCTTTGCAGCATCACCGCCTACCGCCTGGCTGATCGCGTTCCGTAGCATCTCCGTGTCGAAGCCGCCCGCGACCAATGCGTTCACCCGGATTCCGTCCACCGCATACTCTTGTGCCGCTGACTTGGTCAGGCCTAGGATCCCCGCCTTGCACATCGAGTACAGAGCGCCGCCTTTCGCGCCTCCAAGTCCGTTGACCGAGGACGTGTTTACGATCACGCCCCCGCGCGGTTCCTGGCTCTGCATCTGTTGCAATTCGTACTTCATGCAGAGCCATACACTCCTCAGATTGGAGGTGACCTCGGCATCGAAATCAGCAGCGCTGAAATCGGCTGTGCGGGCGATCTTGTTCAAAACAGCAGCATTGTTGAAAGCGCAATCGAGCCGGCCAAATCTTTCGACGGTCCGCGCAACCAGAGACTGTACCTGTTCGGTCTGAGAGACGTCGGCCTGCAGGAAGCGCGCATCCAGACCGGCCTGTCGAAGCTCCTGCTCCACTCGCAGACCGCGTTCGGCTCCACGCGCGGCGAGCGCGACGCGGGCTCCGGCCTCAGCAAAGAGCCTTGCCGCGGCTTTACCGATTCCGGCACTCCCGCCGGTAATCAAAACCACCTTCCCGCCCAGCGTAGCCATCATGTGCTCATGGTATCTGCTGAACCCGGTTCCCCGGCATCTGGAGAATATGGGCGACGGCCGCAGCCAGGGCGGGAACGGTGGCTTCCGCGGCTTCCGCATGCGGCGGCAGGTCGAGCTCGCGTAGAGTGTCTGACGTGATCGGACCGATCGAGACGCGCAGGATTCCCGCGGGCAGCGTCAAGCCCGAGACCTCAAGTAACGCTTGAAGATTGCGGGCTGTCGAGGAGCTGGTGAACGTAATCGCCTGTGGCCATCGATCAGGATCTTCCAGCAATCCGCGAAGTTGTGCGACCGACGCAAGGGGAACGACGGTACGGTACGCGGGCGCGACCGTCACGGCCGCCCCCGCTGCCCGCAGGACGTTGGGAAGGTGTTCGCGGGCTGCCTCCGCGCGCACCAGGAGGAAGTGCGCCGGACTGCCGTCCGGCCGCCGCGCGTACGGAAGCAGCGCCGCGGCCAGCGACTCGGCGACGGCCAGCGGAGGAACCAGGCTTGTTGACAGGCCGATGGCATCGAGCGCGCGTGCGGTCGCCTGCCCGATGGCGGCAATGCGCAGCGGCTGCGCGGCTTGACTCCCCCCCTCGGCCGGGCCGCGCAAATCGTGTGTTTCCAACCGGGCCCGCAGCCGCTTCAGGCGCTGCGAATCCCCTGCACTCTCCTGGTCCGCATCCGGGTCGCCCGCGTTTGAATGGCCCGCATTCAGGCGGCGACCGAACGCCTCTACCGCGTTCGCGCTGGTGAACAGGATCCAGTCGAAGCCGGCTGGGGCCTTGAGGTCACCGGGGCCGCTGGAATGGCTCAGGCGGCGCAACGCTTCGTCCAGTGCTTCGAAGCGGGAGGGCTCGGCCAGCTCGATCGTCGGGACCAGGACCGGCTCCAGGCCCAGCGCGCCGAGACGCTCGGCCAGTTCCGAGCCCTGGTGCGAAGAGCGAGTTACGAGAACACGTGGCCGGTTCATGGGCTTCCAAGGGACATGGACGCGAAACAGGTGAAGGCGGCTGCCCGCAAACGGCGCTGCGCTGGATCGGGCACCCGATCAGGGGCCCGCTCAGGAGCCGGATCAGGAGCCCGATCAGCAGCTGCTGGATCAGCTCTTGAGCGACTTCTTGAAAAGCTTCCAGTCTCTTTCCGTCTTGTCGGCGTAGGCGCGGGCGAAGCCTAGCAGGGCGCGATCGAAGCGGTCACTGGCGCCCAGATAGGCGGCGATGACAATCGGGTCGCCGGCGCGGGCGTGGCCGCGCGCGAAGAGTTCCCCGCAGAGATCGGCGTAGCCGAGAAGGGCCTCCGGGGTCAGGTTCTTGATATCGAGCGTGGCTTTGTGGTCGTTCAACTGGCGCACCAGGTAATCCCGGCCGTCGATCGTGGTGTAGCCGAGGAAGGGATCGGAGGTCAGCTGCATGGCGCGCTGGCCGTCCAACACACGGTGCCCTTCGTGGGTGTGGCCGGCGGCGCCTTCGGGCAGGTAAGACGCATACGCGGAGGTCACCTCTTCCTTGACCTGCAGGAACAGCGGGTCGTGATTGGGCGAGCCGGGAAGATCCGAGCCCTCGAAGTAGATGCAGTAGTCGCGCAGACCCACCGAGCCGGTGCCGACCACCTTGAAGGCCACGTCCCGGGGCGTGTACTGGTTGAGAAAGTGACGGCGCTCGGGCTGAAGGGTGCGGGCATAGAGGCTCAGCGAAGCGACCACGGCGGCCCCTTCCTCGTGGGGCAGGCGCTCCAGCAGGGGTGGCTGAGAGCGAAAGACCCGGGCCGAATCGGAATGTGCTCCCGCTCCCGTCAGGTCTGCCTCGACGTCCCGGCTGTCCAGAAGATTTCGGCGGCTTCTGCCGCTCTGGACAGCCTTGGGCCTGCCCTTCAGCGCGGATCCCTTTTGGACCGCCGCTCCGGCCTCCGCAGCGTGGGTTGTATGTACACCGAACGGCTGCGTGAGAGCTTTGAGGGACTTCTGCGGCGTCGAGCGCTCGGCCTGACGCAGGATCGCGGGCATGGGGTCGACGTGCAGCAGGCGGTGGATCTGGTACCGCGCCAGCTCCAGCACCGGCATTGCGGCAAACTCGCGCATCAGGCGCCGGTACTGAGCGGCAAAGTGCTGCACCGCATCGCGGCGGCCGGAGGGGCGTATTCCGGCGTCGCGGCCGGCCAGGATGAGGCTGGAGGCCAGGCGCTTCAAATCGAACTCAAAGGGACCGCGAAGAGTCTCATCGAAATCGTTGATGTCGAAGACCAGGTGGCCGTCAGGGGCGGCGTAGGCCCCGAGGTTGGCCGCGTGCGCGTCGCCACAGATCTGGGCAATCAGCCCGGTATTGGGGTGAGCCGCGAGATCCGCCGCCATGATGGGGACAGCCCCGCGAAAGAACCCGAAGGGAGAGGCGGCCATGCGTTCATGCTTGATGGCGAGCAGGTGCGGAATGCGGTCGCGCTCGGCCCGGCGAAGCACCTCGAGCGGGTTTTCGGGGCAGGCCTTCACGGAAAACTCAGCGTGGGCGCTGCGGGCGATCTGTTTACGCGCGCGCACGCCCAGGGCTTGGCGATCGATATGGGTTAGTGGAGAAGACATTTCTGCGCCATTAAGTAGTGTGCGTAACAGACGACGACGCAACCTTTACTGGATCATAGTTCAGACCAGTTTCTGACAACCAAAACTGTGTCAATCCTGCCAGCAGTCACCAAAGTAATGTGCGGCGCTTCCACAGCTTGTATCGCCATTTGATGCCGGGCCGAACCGCTCCTACCGAACCAATGCAGGACCCGCATAGGCTTTAGTCCCGCGCCACAGGAATAGCGCGGACGGAGCCCTCAGGCGGCAACAGCTCGCTGGTCCAAAGAAGGAAGGATCAACTTGTCCGAAGCAACCGGGAGTCTCCTGCTCGACACCCTATCCCCCGCTCTGCGCCAATCGGTGCTGGCCCTTTGCAAGCCGGTGAGTTTGCCCCTGCGGACCATGCTGCACGAGCAGAACGAGATGCCGACCCACGCCTTCTTCATTAGAGCCGGGGTCGGGTCGGTGGTGGTCTCGATGCCGGAGGGTGGAAGCGCCGAGGTGGGCTTGATCGGGCGTGAGGGGGCCGTTGGAGTCACCCATCTGCTGGGGCCGTCGCCCGTGCCGGCGCAATGCTTCATGCAGATGCCGGGCGCGGGTTTTCGAATCCGGCTCAACGATTTGCGCACGCTGTTTCTGAATGAAGCAGAACTGCGGCAGCGAATCCTGGAGTTCGTGCAGCTGCAGTCGGTCACCCTGGCGCAGCTCGCCGCCTGCAACAAGCTGCACGAGGCGGAAACCAGGCTGGCGCGCTGGTTATTGATGTGCCGCGACCGCGCCGAGGGAGACACCATGACCATGACCCAGGAGTTCATCGCGGACATGCTGGGGACGCGCCGCACGACCGTGACGCTGGTAGCGGGAAGCCTGCAGCGCCGCGGGCTGATCGACTACCGCCGCGGCCGGGTCACCATACTGGATCGAGCGGCCCTGGAACATGCATCCTGCGAGTGCTATCGGGTCACGCGAGAGGCGCTGGACCGGTTGTATCACTCCGCTGAAACCGGCTTGGACGGAACCCGGCCGCGCATTGGCAGCTGACCCGTCCGGGTCCGTTCTGAAGTCTTCTCCACCGCGGTATACACTCAGTCTCTGGAGCCTCCAGGGTCAGACAGGTACCCTCCTGTGGGGGCCGGCTGGAGATCCGCGATGACTGTGAAACAGGATGAGTTGACCCGTAAAGCGGAGTCGAGTGCAGCCTCCGCCCCGGGCATGCACGTTTCGGGTGAAGACAGCCCGCATGGCCCCGCCGCGGTTACCCTCTATGGGCGGGAGTTGACCCCGAACCGGCGGATGCCGCTGAACCTGGAGTGGGTGGAAGAGATTCGCGTGAACACATCCGCGGTGGAACGGCGGGCGGGCACCCTCAGCGCGCGGAGATCGGTCAAGAAGGCCTGGCAGGCGGCGTGGCTGCTGCGCGCCATCGCGTGTATGGACCTGACGACGCTCTCCGGCGACGATAGCGCGGAGCGCGTGAAGCGATTGTGCGCCAAGGCGCGCCGGCCGCTGCAGGATCATCTGGTGAAGGCGCTGGCCATCGAAGAGCTGCACCTGACCACCGGCGCGGTCTGTGTGTACCACGCGTTCGTCGAGACCGCGGTGAAGGCGCTGCAGGGATCCGGGATTCCCGTAGCGGCGGTGTCGACCGGCTTCCCGGCCGGTCTGTCTCCGCTGGCCGAACGCGTGCAGGAGATCCGGCGGAGCGTTGAAGCCGGAGCCAGTGAAATCGACATCGTCATCACCCGCGCCCACGTCTTCAACGGCGAATGGGGCGCGCTCTATGACGAGGTGGCCGCCTTCAAGGAAGCCTGCGGCCCCGCGCGCATGAAGGCTATCCTGGGCACCGGCGACCTGTTGACCCTGCGCAACGTCGCGCGGGCAAGCTGGGTCGCGATGATGGCCGGAGCGGACTTCATCAAAACCTCCACCGGCAAGGAGGCTGTGAACGCGACCCTGCCCGTCTCCCTGGTGATGGTGCGGGCCATCCGCGAGTATGCGGAACGAACCGGGATGAGCGTCGGGTTCAAGCCGGCGGGCGGCATCAAGACGGCCAAACAGGCGCTGGACTGGATGGCGGTGATGAAGGATGAGCTGGGACGGCCCTGGCTGGAGCCGGCCCTCTTCCGCTATGGCGCCAGCTCGATGCTGGGCGACATTGAGCGGCAGCTGGAACACTTTGTGACCGGCCGCTACTCGGCGGCGCATCGCCATCCGCTCGCCTGAGCCCACGCGAGACTCGGCCGGCGCCACACTGACACCCGCAACCACGAGGAAAGATCATGAGCAGCAGTGTTGTCGAGAAGTTCCACAGCATGGACTACGGGCCGGCGCCGGAGGATGCAAGCCCGGCCATGCGTTGGCTGGAGGCTCACGGCCGCGCCTTCGGGAACTACATCGATGGCGCCTGGACCGAGGTTGGCGACGCGGCCTTCGAAACCCGCAATCCGGCCACCGGGGAGCTGCTGGCGCGGGTCTCGAACGCCACCCCGGCCGAGGTCGATCGGGCGGTGCAGGCCGCGCGCGCCGCCCTGCCCGCCTGGCAGACCCTGAGCGGACATCAGCGCGCCCGCTACCTGTATGCGCTGGCGCGGCAGGTGCAGAAGCATGCGCGCCGCCTGGCCGTGCTGGAGACCCTGGACAACGGCAAGTCCATCCGGGAGTCGCGCGACATCGACATCCCCCTGGTCGCGCGCCACTTCTATCACCACGCCGGCTGGGCCCAGCTGCGCGAGCAGGAGTTTCCCGGGTATGCGCCGGTGGGTGTGGTGGGGCAGATCATCCCCTGGAACTTTCCCCTGCTGATGTTCGCCTGGAAGGTGGCGCCGGCTCTGGCGGCCGGCTGCACGGTGGTGATCAAGCCGGCGGAGTTCACCCCCTTGAGCGCCCTGGCGCTGGCCGAGATCGCCGCCGGGATCGGGCTTCCCCGCGGTGTGCTGAACGTTGTGAACGGCGATGGCCGCACCGGAGCGGCGCTGGCCGGGCACCCCGGGATCGACAAGGTCGCCTTCACCGGCTCGACCGAGGTGGGACGCAGCATCCGCCGCGCGACGGCTCACCAGACAGCCAAGAAGCTGAGCCTGGAACTGGGAGGAAAGAGCCCGTTCCTGGTCTTCGACGACGCCGATCTGGACTCCGCCGTGGAAGGCCTGGTGGACGGCATCTGGTTCAACCAGGGACAGGTGTGCTGCGCCGGTTCGCGCCTGCTGGTGCAGGAGCGCGTGGCGGAGCGGCTCTATGAGAAGCTGCGCGCCCGCATGCAAACCCTGCGCGTCGGCTCGCCGCTCGACAAGGCCATCGACGTCGGGGCCATCGTCGATGCGATTCAGTTGGAGCGGATCACGGCGCTGGTTCAGACCGGCGTGGCGGAGGGGGCGACCTGCTGGCAGCCGGACATGGCGCTGCCCGCCCAGGGCCTGTTCTTCAAGCCGACGCTGCTGACCGGAGTCGCGCCCGCGGCCACGGTCGCGCAGGAGGAGATCTTCGGCCCGGTGCTGGTTGCGATGACCTTCCGTACTCCCGCCGAGGCGGTCGAGCTGGCCAACAACACGGCCTATGGACTGGCGGCCTGCGTGTGGAGCGAGAACATCAACGTGGCGCTGGATGTCGCGGCGCAGGTGAAGGCCGGCGTGGTCTGGATCAACTCCACCAACCTGTTCGACGCGGCCTGCGGCTTCGGCGGATACCGTGAGTCCGGGTACGGGCGCGAGGGCGGCAAGGAAGGGATGTACGAATATCTGGAGCCGCGCTGGCTGCAAGAGGAGGCGAAGATTCCGGCCACGGCGGCCGCGCCAGCTACGAACGCGACCCTCTCGAACGGCTCACATGGCTCCGGCGGGGCGGAGATCATCGCATCGCACCTGACGGAGCCAGCCCGGGCGGGCGGTCCACCGGCCGCACCGAGTCTGGGCATCGACCGGACCGTGAAACAGTACATCGGCGGCAAGCAGACGCGCCCCGACTCCGGCTACAGCTATGACGTGTACGCGCGCGATGGGCGGCGAGTCGGAGAGGCGCCGCTGGGCAGCCGCAAGGACATCCGCAACGCGGTGGAGGCGGCGCGCAGCGCGGGAGCGAAGTGGGCCCGGACCACCGCGCACGGGCGCGCGCAGGTGCTGTTTTTCCTCGCCGAGAACCTCGTGCAGCGGCGCGCCGAGCTGGTCGCCCATGTCGCGGAGTTTGTCGGGCCGGAGCAGGCGGACATCGAGGTGGACTTCGCGGTCGAGCGCACCTTTGCCTACGCGGCGTGGGCCGACAAATTCGAGGGCTCGGTGCACAACCCGCCCCTGCGCATGGTCACGCTGGCGATGAAGGAGCCTGTCGGCGCCATCGCCATCCTGGCGCCGGATGACGCTCCGCTGCTGGGACTGCTGAGCCTGGTACTGCCGGCGATCGCGATGGGCAACGCGGTTGTGGCCGTACCCAGCGAGCGCGCCGCGACGCTCATGGGCAGCCTCTATCAGGTCTTCGACACCAGCGATCTGCCCGGAGGCGTGGTGAACCTGGTCGCGGGGCCCGTCGCCGAGCTGGGCAAGACACTGGCCGAGCACGACGACGTGGAGGCCGTCTGGAGCTTTCGCGACGAGGCGGCCGCCGCCATTGTGAAGCTGGCCTCGGCAGGAAATCTGAAGCAGGTGTTCACCAGCGAAGGCCGCATGGTGGACTGGTTCAATCCAGCCGAAGCCGAGGGACGCTGGTTCCTGCGCCATGCCACGCAGGTGAAGAACGTCTGGGTTCCTTACGGCGAGTAACAGTCTGAGTTCTTCCTCGGATCCCGTGCCCGGCGCGACCGCGGCCGTGGACAAGCTTCAGTGCGCGCTGCCCTGCAGATACTTCTGCAGCCAGTCCACGCTGCGCGTCAGCTCATCGATCTGGTGTTCGCGCTTCATGAAGCCGTGACCTTCCTCCGGGTAATATACGGCGTCGACCGTACGGCCCTCGGCCTTGAGGATGGCCACCACCTGCTGCGCCTCTTCGATCGGGACGCGAATGTCGCGCTCGCCCTGCAGCACCAGCAGCGGCGCCCGTTCATTGCGGATGTACTTCAAGGGCGAGCTCGCCTCGTAGGAGGCCAGGTCCTTCTGGGGATCGCCGAGCAGGCTCTTTTCGTACGCCTGCAGAGAGGGGTCCTCGTGTTGCAGCATCGTCAGCCAGTTGAGAATGCCGTACTCGTCCACGCCGGCGGCCCAGACATCCGGCGCCTTGCCGATCGCCATCAGCGTCATGAAGCCGCCATAGGATCCGCCCCAGATGCCGATGCGCTTCGCATCCACATACCCCGTGGCCTTCAGGAAGTCCACGCCGGCCAGTTCGTCCTTCAGGTCGCTCCCGCCCAGGTCCTTGTAGTTGGCCTTCTGGAAATCCATTCCATAGCCGGTCGATCCACGCACGTTCGGTGCAATCACCAGGAAGCCGCGGGAGGCCAGCAGCATTGCCTGCGCATTGAAGCTGTCCACCACCTGGCCGGTGGGTCCGCCATGCGGCAGCACCACCGCCGCCGCCGCGCCATCCCGCTTCAGGTTGCAGGGCACCCAAAGGTACGCCGAGATCAGCCGCCCATCGAAACTCTTGTACGTCACAAGCTGCGACTGCGGCAACACGGCGCCGACCAGGGCCGGGCTCTCGTTATGCGAGATCTGCTGCACCGCTCCATCCGGCCGCATCACGAACAGGTTCATTGGGTGGCTGGAGTCCTGGTGCGCGAAGTAGAGGCTTCCGTTCGCCGCGTACGGCTCCGGATTGCCAGCCGGAAAATTCAAGCCTACCGGCAGGCCATTTGTCTTGGCCTGTAAAGTCGCCAGGTTCACAAACTGGATCGCAGCGCGGCCATCCACGTTGAGCAGATACGTAAAGCTTTTTCCGTTTGGCGCGAACGCCGCCGGCAAAGCCTGCCACTGCGTATTCGTCACCCACTTCCATTGCCGGGTCCGCACATCGAACAGCCCCACGTTGGCAAATCCGCCGTTCCGATTCGAGCTCCCCAGCAATGTCTTTCCATCCGGCGACACATCGCTGACTTCTATCAGTTCCTTGCCCGGATGGGCGGTCAGATTCTCCGCCGCTCCGCTCTTCACATCGATGCGATAGATATCCGAGTTGTCCTGGTTGATGGAACGCACCGCATAGATCGCGCGGCCATCCGGGCTCCAGCGCGCCAGGCGCCAGCTCGCCGTGGGATCTGTCTCGTGGGTCAGCAGCCGCGTGGTTCCACCGGGCCAGGCCATCACCGCGATGTTGGTGTACGGTGAGGTCTTCTCCTTGGAGCCAAACGCCAGCAGGGTTCCGTCCCTGGAGAACTCCGGTCCGATCTCGCTGGTGTGTTCGGTGTGGGTGAGGTCGCGCGGCGTTCCGCCGGCAACCGGAACCGCCCAGAGGTCGTACATCTCGTCCCCGCCGTTGTCCTGCATGTATACAACGTCGCGGCCGTCCGGCGTAAACACCGCACCCGCCTGGCGGTCGTTGGAGTGCAGTAACTGCCGCTGTGCACTGCCGTCGGCGTTCATCACCCACAGGTTCAGCCGCCCCGACGCATTACCCACGTAGGCGATGTGAGTAGCATCGGGCGAGAGAGCCACGCCGCCCATGCTGGTGGTCTGCAGGATATCCACGACGGACACTGGCTTGACGCCCTCCTGAGGCTTCGACACCACGCTCTGCGGTGGGGTTACGACCCGGTCCGCCGGCCCCGAGACCATTCCCAGCGCCGCCGCGCTGCAGCCAATGAAAGAGGCCCCCAGAAGCAGCCTTGCCCAACACACCGAAGCGTTCATGTCGTTCTCCTCAAGTCCAGCCGATTACTATGCGCGCGTTCTGCACAGCCCTCAATTTCTGCTTCGTTGACTTAACTGGCTGAGGCTTACTTCCAGCGATCGAGAAAGGCGTGAAGAGCTTCCGGGCTGGTATGCTCGAACTCTTTTTCCTGCTCCGCATAGAGAAGGTGGCCACCCGCATCCAGCACGGCAAGCGCCGGTACACCCCGTTTGATCGGGACGTGGTACTTCTCTGCAATGCCGACGTTATGGTCCATGTGACCGATATCAACATGCACGACCACGTAGTATTTTGCGAGCACCTCGGCGTTCGGCGGCTGCTGATAGTAGAAGTCGAGCACCTGGCAATCCCCGCACCAGTTGCCGCCGAAGTCGAGCAGAATGTGTTTATGCCCGGGGCGCGCCGCTTTTTCCGCCGAGGCAATGTCGGCCGCGGGATCAGCCGTTTCCGAGTACAGGTTCTTGTTGACATGAAATTGAGGCGGCGCTGCCCTCAACGAAACGAGGCCCCATGGCAGAGCCAACAGCATTGCGGCAGGAATCGAGAAGGATGCTTTGTTCAGAGCGAGTGAAAGCATTGCGGTGGAGACCTCTCCGTACAGTATGTGCTTTATAGCAGAACGGCTGGAGGCATGGTCTGCTCGGAGGTTCCCGTCTGGAGCGCATAACCGGGCGCATGAAGGGGGCGCATAATGGGGGAGCAAGCATGCAGACCGGGGACAAGCCGCGGCTCCTGTTGGATTCGCTCGTCCTTGGACTGACGGGCGGGCTTGCGGCACAGGTGTTCACCTGGCTGCTGCGGCTGTGCGCGAAGCTCTTTCTGGTTCGGATCGCCGGGTATACGCCTCCCGGGCTGCCCCAGGATGGCGGCGTGCTCAAGCAGGTCATCGGACCGCATGGTCTCTGGCTGATTCCCGTGGCGACAACGCTGGGTGGCCTGATCTCGGGCGCCATTGTCTATGGCCTGGCGCCGGAGACCGAGGGCCATGGCACCGACGCCGTGGTCAAGGCGCTGCACTGGACCGGCGGCACCATCCGTGCGCGCGTGGCGCCGGTGAAGATGGTCGCCTCCGCCATTACGATCGGCTCGGGCGGCTCGGCGGGCCGCGAAGGGCCGACGGCGCTGATTGCCGCGGGCTTCGGCTCGATCTACGCCACGCTGTTGAAGCGGCCCGAACGGGAGCGGCGGCTGATCGTGCTCATGGGCATGGCGGCGGGCCTTTCGGCGATCTTCCGCTCGCCCATTGGAACAGCACTCTTCGCGGTCGAGGTCCTGTACAGCGGCATCGAGTTCGAGGCCGAGGCCCTGTTGTACTGCATGCTGGCGGCCATCGTAGCCTACGCCGTGAACGGCGCCTTCGTGGGTTGGCTGCCGCTCTTCCAGGTACCGGCGCAGATGCCTCCGGCGCGCTTGATCAACTACGCCTGGTACACCGCGCTCGGTCTGGCCAGCGGCGTGGTGGCCGCGGCTCTGCCGGAGGTCTTCTACCGCACCCGGGACGCCTTTCTCGCGCTGCGTGTTCCGCCGTGGATCAAGCCGGGCATCGGCGGCCTTCTGGTGGGGCTCATGGCGCTCAAGCTGCCGGAGGTGCTGGGCGGCGGCTATGGCTGGATTCAACAGGCCATCGATGGCCAGATGGCGCTGCATCTTCTGCTGATCCTGATGGTCGCGAAGATCGTGGCGCTGTCGTTCACCGTTTCCTCCGGTGGGTCCGGCGGCGTATTTGCGCCCAGCCTGTTTGTGGGTGCGATGCTGGGCGGAGTCTTCGCTTCCCTTATTCATCATCCCGCGGCTCCCATGGTCATCATCGGAATGGGAGCGGTATTTGGTGGCGCGGCGCGCGTTCCGCTGGCCACCTTCCTGATGGTCGCCGAGATGACCGGCGGCTACCAGTTGCTGGTCCCCGCCGGCCTGGCCGTGATGGTGAGCTATCTGGTCCAGCTGAATCTCTCTTCGTTTCTGAAGTACGGCAGTCTGTATGAAGCCCAGGTGGCGGGCCGCGCCGATTCTCCCGCGCATCGCGCCGAACACGTGCAGGTCGCTATGCGGCTGCTGGAGTCCAGCAGCGTACCCTTGCCCGAAGAGGTGAATCATCTGCATCTGGCCACGCTTCTGCAGTCCGGCGTGGCGCTGGAACTGCCGGACGGATCGCGCTTGAGCGTCGGTGTGCTGCGCCCGCAGAGCTCCTGGGTCGGCAAGGCCATCCAGGCGCGAGCCGCCAGCCCGGCGATCCGGGACTCGAAGATCGTGGCCGTGCTGCGGGGAAACTCTGTGCTGCTGGCTCGCCCGGAGACGGTCCTGCAGCCCGGCGACCGGCTCTTGCTGGTGATTGCACCGAATGCCGAGCCGGAGATGGCGGAACATCTCGCGCCCGCGGCTGCGGGAACAACCACAACAGCCGCGGCCATCGCGGCGTAGCCAGTCTCTTTTGCCCGGCTCGCCCCGGCGTGCTACTCCGTACGAGAGCCATGGCGCGCAAGGGTACACTCAAGACTTCCAGCCATTCACCTTGTTTGTCGCATTCGGGAGCATATGACTTATGAAGATCCACATCGCCGCGGCATTTTTCTCGGTTCTTGTCTCAGGCTTTGCGGGACGCGCTCTGCAGGCGCAGGCGATTCCTCCCGCCGTTAAGGCTGCCGAGGCTTCGGTCGACCCCGAGCATATTCGGGCGCAGGTCAAGTTCCTTTCCGACGATCTGCTGGAGGGGCGTGGTCCTGGCCTGAGAGGGAGTGAGATCGCGGCCAAATATATCGCCACTCAGTTTGCGCTGTATGGCCTGAAGCCCGGCGGCGACAGCAACACCTTCCTGCAGCAGATCGACTTTGTGGGGATGAAGGTGATTCCCGCAAAGACGATGTTCACGCTGCTCCCCCAGAAGGGCGCTCCCATCAGCCTTACGTATGCCGACGACTACACGGTCAGTAACTCCACACTGACGCCCGTGGCGAACATCGATGCGCCGATCGTGTTTGTGGGCTATGGCGTAACCGCGCCGGAGTTTCAATGGGATGACTACGCGAATGTGGATGTGAAGGGCAAGGTGATCCTCTGCATCGTGGGAGATCCACCCTCGCATGACCCGAAGTTCTTTGGCGGGGATGCACTGACCTACTACGGACGCTGGACCTACAAGTTCGAGGAGGCAGCCCGCCGGGGCGCGGTGGGTGCGTTGATCATCCATCGCACGGACCTGGCCAGCTATGGCTGGGACGTGGTGAAAAACTCGAACACCAGCGAGAAGACCTACCTGCGCGATGATCGCAACCCGCACCTGGAGGCGGCGAGCTGGGTTCAGCTGGATGTGGCGAGGCGGATCTTCACCGCGAGCGGGTTGGATCTCGATGCGGAGATGGCGGCGGCCGGAAGGCGCGGCTTCAAGGCCCTCGAGCTGCCGGTCCAGCTGAAGGCTCATGTGGAAAGCACGGTGCGGCCTTTCCAGTCCCCTAATGTAGTCGGCATCCTGCCCGGAGTCGATGCGGGTGGCAAGGACCAGGCGGTCATGTACACGGCGCACTACGATCACCTGGGCTTTGTGCCCGGAATGCCGGGGGATAACATCTACAACGGCGCGGCGGATAACGGCACCGGCTGCGGCATGCTGCTGGAGATGGCGCGTGCCTGGGCGCAGTCCGGCATAAAGCCGCCGCACTCGATGATCTTCGCCTCGGTGACCGCGGAGGAGCAGGGGCTGCTCGGGTCGGAGTACCTGGGGCAACATCCGCCCGTTCCCGCGGGCCAGATTGCGCTCGACATCAACTACGACATGATCCTGCCGATCGGTGTTCCGCTTGAGACGAACGTAAACGGAGCGCAGCGGACAAGCTTCTTCCCGGTCGTGGAAGCGACGGCAAAACGCTTCGATCTGGCCATCGTTCCCGACCCCAAGCCTTCGGCCGGCAGCTACTATCGCTCCGACCACTTCAGCCTTTCGCGGGTTGGAATCCCGGCCTTCTCGATAGAGACGGGCAACCTGTATGAAGGCCACGACGCCGCGTGGGGCCGCAAACAACACGAGGACTTTACCGCGCACGACTACCACAACTTCAGCGACAATTACCATGCTGACTGGGACTTCCATGGCAATGCCAAGCTTGTCCGCTTTGGCATGGAACTGGGCTGGGAGGCGATCTCCGCCCCGTCACCCATCGAGTGGAACGCGGGGGACGAGTTTGCGGCGGCCCGGCTCGCTTCTTTGAAGTAGCCCGAGCTGCCATGCCAGAGTCGCTACTCGCTTTTGCGATCTCCCGCCCGCAACCACGCTTGCAGCGTCCCTGCCCCTGCGTAGACAGGACAGGTGTTCTGATCTAACACCACTCAAGCGGCTACATCGAAGCTGCCCTGAATCCGCTCCCGGTACTCATCACCGAAGCCCACGAGGTCGGTTTACCTGGACCACTTCCGATCCGACGATTGAACAATTTAAGATGTTCTCCTCTCCGGCAAGTACGTTCGTCTGTTGTCCTTCGGATCAGATTCTTTTAAAGTGCTGGTGAACAGGCGGGGCAGGTTTCACGACCTCGTGGAGCCGGCGACTACTTCCAGGTTCAACAACGACCAGGAGGCCGAAGGAGCCTTCAACAAGGAGTCCAGCGATGGCTAAGGCTACGGGTTACCAGATCATCTCGTTTGTCCGTCAGTGGGAGCCTGGGTTCTACTTGGTAGACGGTGAACTGGCGGTTGGACAAAACATAGCTCCCGGTCTACACCAACCCAACTGGTCCATTCAGTCAACCGACAAGCTCTTCAAGCCACTTAGCAACGAGTATGAACTTTCTCGGTTCGGTTTCATTGTGAATGGGGACACCGAGATGCGCTGGCCTTTTGAGGAGCAGTTCAAAATCTGGAAAGAATCAGAATTCAGGGGTAAGAAGCCTGAAGTCGTAAGGCCGACTCAACACCATGGAGTGAGTCGGCATCGCCTTCTTACTAACTGCAAAGAAAAGGCCTTTGCTGATGCCTGGGAAGTTGAGGGTCCTAAACTTCTTGGTTACCTCGTCACCGAGAAAAACAACAATACACCAGGAGACTACTCCCGAAGGGATGCTCAGGTTGCAGCATCTATCATTCAATGGCTCGGTAGCCCCGTGGGAATAGACTTCATCGACCGTATACGCGGATCAGACGAGTATAAGAAGGAAATGCAGTAGCGCCATGTCCAAGGCTACAGGGCACGAGATAGTGGATTTTTGTCTAAGTGGCTGGCCGGAAGGCTTCTATGTTGATGACAGTCAGCTTCCTGCCTTGGTTCTTACTAGGCTAAGTAGCAGGTTCTATGATCGTCGCTGCCGAAAATGATGGTGACGTTCGCGGCCTATACCTCCAGTGTAGAAATTTCAACCTTGATCCCTCACCCACCCCGCGTCAGAATCGTTGGATCAGCGCTGGAGATCCAGTCCGGGCGCGGCGGCGGCGCGGCGGCCCTCAGCGCGAAGACTAGTGCATTTTTGCTTTAGGTGTAGACCGAAGCCGCCG
>CAXUIM010000015.1:0-3214 GCA_964250885.1 uncultured Acidobacteriaceae bacterium
GCGAAGCCCCCTCCGCCCCGAAGCCGGAGTCGTCGTAGCCCGGGTCCTCAACGGCATATCCGCTGTAAGGCCGTGGCACGGTTTCGGCGGACGCGGGTCCACGCCGCTGCCGGACTGCCCCGGGGACATCGTCCGTCTCGCGCGCGTCGAGCACCGCCGATCCGGTTGCCGACCCAGACCCGCGCTTGGAACTTGTCTTCATCTCCGCGTAGCCCGAGCAAGGCCGCGGAAGAACCGCCAGCCACCAATATAACGGTCCCCGCGCCCGCCATCCCGCAAATCTCCAGCAGCAGGTATCGCTTCGGGAACGCTCTACGCTTTACGAAGGGGTCCAGCCCGCCTCGGACGGCCGAGCATCGACGAAACGCTCTCATTTAATAGTCCAGGGAGCCTCAACTGAGGAGCAGCGCGTTTATCAGAAATATCTATGACCGACTACTTACTACAGTCGGCGCTATGCCCTAAGTCGGGGCGGTAGCATGGGCCATGCGCCGTTATTTCCTCATCGCCACCCTCGGGATTTCGTGCGTCACTTCGTTTTGCCAATCCCCGAAGTTTGCAAAATCCCCCAGCGATGCCCAGGGCCTGCTCGCCAAAACAAAAGCGCTTTATGACACCCCTTTCCGGTCGGGTCTCATTAACTTCTCCTGTGCGATTGACTTCGACTTCGCACAGTATCTCAGCAGCAATTTTGGCGAAGCTGTCCGAACGGACAGTCCTGTGGCACAGATCCTGAAACCCATACGATATCGGATCTTCGTGGATCATTCCGGCGCAAGCATCTCAGCTCAGCCCAGGCTTCCAGACTTCAGCCACTTACCTCTCGCTGCACAACTTGAAGAATCGAACCGCTCCCTAATGCAAACGGGCCTTAACAATTGGGTGCCATACGCCTATGGAGAAGTACTTCCTATTGGCTCAACCAATTGTCAATTCGAGAAAACGGCAATCGGTTATAACCTCTCAATGGATGGTCAAGGTATAACCGGGAAACTCATCCTCGACCACGATCTGCACCTCGTCAGCGGCATCATTGATACGTCGCAACATATAGAGATCACAACCAGATTCGTAAGTGCGCCAAATGGTCTGGTTCTAGCTGCGTCCTCCACCGATACGGATCATGCTGGCGTAGTGCGCTTCACCTACACGTATCAGTTCATTGACGGATATAGCCTTCCCAAGAATGTCGGACTGACGTCCGAACAAAATAAGATGACGTTGAACTATGCGCTGACGGACTGCAAAGTTCAGCACGGGGTCGTGGTTCACGTAGCGCCTCCAATCAAGCCCTAACCGCCTGCTACGGTTTACTCCCCAAATGGCGGCATGTCGTCACTGATCAGCCGACCGCTTGGCGACGGAGAGTCTGAGCTCCGTTAGCAACCCACTCCGGAGGCAATCTTCGCTGAGGAGCATTCTCGGTTAGGAGAAGTGGCGCCCGGGCTCACCCGTCTGTGTCGTGGCACGATCAGACCTGGGCGAACTCCGGGCTGCGCAGCGTCTCCAGCAGCATGGGACCCGCCTGGGAGATGCTTCCCGCGCCCAGGGTCAGCACCATATCTCCGGGCCGGGCCTCCAGCGCCATCTGCTCCACACCCTCCGCCAGCGAGCCGGCGTAGCTCACCGCCCCGCCCCGCGCTGCGATGGCAGCGGTCAGCGCCGATCCGCTGATGCCGGCAAGGGGCTGCTCGCTGGCCGCATAAATATCCAGGACCAGCAGCCGGTCGGCGTCCCCGAAAGCGGCGGCAAACTCCGGCATCAGGTCGCGCGTCCGTGTGTACCGGTGCGGCTGGAACAACACCAGGATCCGTCCGTAGCCGCACTCCCGCGCGGCCTGCAGCGTTGCCCGGATCTCGGTGGGGTGATGCCCGTAGTCGTCCACCACCGTGACCCCGCGCGCCACGCCGCGCACCTGGAATCTGCGGTCGACACCACGAAAGCTCTTGAGGCCCGCGGCAATCAGCTCCGGTGAAATTCCCAGTTGCACCCCGATCGCGACCGCCGCCGCCGCGTTCAGCACGTTGTGCCGTCCCGGGACGTGCAGCTCAAACGGCCCCAGCACCAGGCCGCGTGTATTCACCTCGAAGCGGGCGTGGCAGGCGTCCGCGCATCTGTCGCCAGAGTGCAGCATCCGCAGCCGGAAATCGGCCTCCGGCGACAGGCCGTAGGTGTAGACCCGGCGGCTCACCCGGGGCAGGATCGCGCGCAGCATCGGGTCGTCCACGCAGGCCGTCACGGCGCCGTAGAACGGGATCCGGTCCATGAAACTGACGAACGCGTCCTCGATATCAGCCAGATCGGCATAGGTGTCCATGTGCTCGCGGTCCAGGTTCGTCACCACGGCCAGAATGGGGGGCAGCTTCAAAAAGCTGCGATCGCTTTCATCGGCTTCCGCGACAAGATATTGCGACCGCCCCAGCCGCGCGTTCGATCCCAGCGCATCCACCCTTCCCCCAACCACGATGGTGGGGTCCAGCCCACCGCCGGCCAGCACCGCCGCCACCATCGTGGTGGTCGTGGTCTTGCCGTGCATGCCGGCAATCGCGATGCCGTACTTCAGCCGCATCAGCTCGGCCAGCATCTCCGCGCGCTGGATTACAGGAGTCTTGCGCGCCCGAGCCTCCAAAACCTCCGGATTGTCCCGCGCGACCGCCGAACTGGTCACCACAACGTCGGCAGCCGCGGCGTTCTCCCCCGCATGCCCCACGTAGATCCGCGCTCCCAGCGCGGCCAGGCGGCTCGTCGTGGCCGAACCGCGCAGGTCGGACCCCGAGACGGTATAGCCCATCGTCAACAGGATCTCCGCGATCCCGCTCATCCCAATGCCGCCGATCCCGATAAAGTGGATTCGCTGCGAGGGCGCAAACATGGCGTGTTCCGGCAAGTTCATGCTATGGCTCAAATCTGATCCTGAGATCCCAAATCCATTCTCCGGCAGAGGCGCCTTGTGGAGAGTACCTCTCGCAGAGCCGGCGTCAGGAAAGTCAACCTCGATGCTCCGGCGGAAGCGGTTGCTCTGACAGTATCGGACTCCGAAGCTTTGCAGCGACGGGTTCCGCACCCAGCCCGTCCCTTCGCGCGGCAGGACGGCCCTTGGATCATCTTGGATCCTCCGATCTTGGATCCTCCGATCTTGAATCCTCCGATCTTGGATCATCCGATCCAGAGCGGTGCGAATCGGCTGTAATGCCGGCACGAAACGGCGGCCGCT
>CAXUIM010000015.1:3314-18523 GCA_964250885.1 uncultured Acidobacteriaceae bacterium
GCGAATGGGTGTCTAACCTAATCGAGAGCCAGACCCAGACAATCTCCGGCGCGGGCTGGAACTCTCTCCTCGCCGAACTCACACCTGCTCCTCAGGCAGGAATTCAAGGACGGCTGGAAGGGAAAACTACATGACGACCACACGCGCAAGGCGCAATCTTTTGGCAGTCGGGGCGCTCAGTGCCGGCCTCTTCCTAACAGTGCCTGGGTATCAGGCGCAGGCTCAGGGTCAGTATCCGGACCAGACTCAGGCTCAGTACCCCCAGGGTCAATATCCGCAGCAGGGTCAGTACCCGCAGGGACAGTACCCGCAGCAGGGACAGTATCCGCAGCAACAATACCCGCAGCAGCAGGGGCAGTACCCTCAGCAGCAACAATACCCGCAGCAGCCGGGACAGTATCCTCAGCAGGGTCAATATCCGCAACAACAATACCCGCAGCAGCAGGGGCAGTACCCGCAGGGACAGGATCAGGGCCAGCCGCAATATCAGGATCAGGGGCAGTACCAGCAGCCCCAATATGGGCAGGATCAGCCTCAGGCGCCGCCCCAGGTGGAGGCCACGTACGCGCCTCCTGCGATTCCAGCCGATCAGGTGCAGCCTCCCTGCCCCGGTGACGGGTATCTCTGGACGCCGGGCTACTGGGCCTGGGGCCCCGCCGGATACTATTGGCAGCCCGGAGCGTGGGCGCAGCCTCCCTACACGGACGCCCTTTGGACCCCCGGCTACTGGGGTTGGTATAGCGGCTCCTACGGCTGGTACCCCGGTTATTGGGGACTGCACGTCGGGTTCTACGGCGGGATCAACTACGGCTTCGGCTACTTTGGCGTCGGCTTCTACGGCGGATTCTGGAATGGCGGCCGCTTCTGGTACAACCGCGCCTACGGCAACTTCGGCGCCGGCTTCCGTGGCGGGTTTTACAACCGCACCTACGGCGGGTTTAGCGGCCGTCCCGGGGGAGCTTCCTTCGCCGGCCGTTCTGTGATGGCCAGCTATCACGGGGGTGGCGGCGTGCGCGGATCAGCGATCGGCGGCGCGTCAGCGGCAGGACGCGGATTCAACGGTGGCGCGGCGGCTGGCCGCGGATACGGCGGCGGCGCGGCGGCGGGACGCGCCAACTATGGGGGCGGCCATGCGAACTACAGCAACGGCGGCGGCCACCCCAGCAACTCTGGCGGAGGCAGCCATGGCGGCGGCGGCGGGCACGCCAGCGGCGGCCACGGGGGCGGCGGACACCGCTAACCTGCTAACCTGCACCGTCTGCGAGCAAGACTCTGAAAGCTGAGAGTCTAAGGGCTGAGGTTCACACCTCAGCCCGTTTTGTTGCTGCATCAGATCGATAAAGGCGAACTCGCAGGGTGCCGCGTCTTGCCACCGGATGTCGGCATCCTGCCTGAGACGAGCGGCGGTGTCGAGGCTGAGTTTGCCTTCGGCAATGGCTCTCCGAAGCGTCACGGCTTGGGGCGGCTGCTCAGCAGCCGGCCAGCCGCAACACCATCGCCGTGATACGGTCCAGCGCACCAGGCCGGGCCAGCGACCGCGCCCGCTCCGCCATGACGGCGCGGCGCGTGGGATTGCTCAATAGTCCCAGCAACGCCGCTTGCAGCGAGTCCGGCGTGAGGTCGTGCTGCAGCAGCATCTCCGCCGCCCCGGCCCGAACCAGCACCTCGGCATTCCTGCGCTGATGGTCGTCCGCCGCCTGCGGAAAGGGCACCAGCAGAGCCGGCCTGCCGGCTGCGCAGAGTTCCGCGACCGTGCTGCCGGACCGCGCCAGCACCACATCGGCGGCCCCATACTGCTCCGGCATGTCGTTGAGAAACGCCTCCACCCGGCAATACGCCGGGTCGGCGCCGTGCGCGTGGAAGGCCTCGCGGGTCATCTCCAAATGCCGTGGGCCCGCCTGATGCACGAGGGTCAGCCCCGGCGCTTCCCGCAGCAGACGGGCGGCGATCCTCGGCATGACATCGTTGAAGACCTGAGCGCCCTGGCTGCCGGCGGTTACCAAAAGCCGCGGCGGCGCGCCCACCGGCCGCGGCGCGATTGTGAAGATCTCCGGCCGCACGGGAACGCCCGTTATTTCCGCATTGCGAAAGTATCCCACCGTCTCGGCGAAGTTGACCGCGGCTCCACTGACGAAGCGGCCGACAAGGCGATTTGCCAGCCCCGGCACAGCATTCGGTTCATACGCCAGGGTCGGCACGTGTCGCAAGACCGCCGCGATCATCGCCGGTCCGCTGGCGTAGCCTCCGACTCCGATGACCACGTGGGGCCGGAAGCGTTGCAGCAGGCGCATGCAATGCGCCGTACCCAGCGGCAGATCGGCGGCGGTTCGCACGCGTGTCGCCAGGCTTACGTTCTTAAGCTGACCGGAGCGCACCAGATGCAGTGGAAAGCCGGCCTCCGGCACCAGCCGCGTCTCCATCCCGCGGGCGGTGCCCACAAACTGCACCTCGGCGCCCACGCGGTCGCGCAGCTCGCGGCCGATCGCCAGTGCCGGAATGACATGCCCGCCCGTCCCGCCGCCGGCAACGAGCACGCGCAGGGTCTCAGCCCGTGGGTTGTTCCGCCCCGGATCCAATTAGAGCCTTTCTCCTTTACCGTGAATCGGATGAAGCATGAGAGTGTTGTTTTCCCTGGCGAAAAACAACTTCGATAGCCGCGGCCCCGGTCTAAACGGAAGGACAACGGCTCCTAGTCGATCTCGCGGGTCACATTCAACAGCACACCCATGCAGGCCAGGGTGACAAAGACGCTGGTTCCCCCCGACGAGATCAACGGCAGCGGTATGCCCTTGGTGGGCACCAGCGCCAGCACCACGCTGATGTTGAAGAAGGCCTGCACCAGGATGGCCGTCGTCAACCCGAAGGCCAGGAAGCGCGCAAACGGATCGGTGGAGAGAAAGGCCGCGCGCAGGCCGCGATAGCCCAGGATGCAGAAGGCGGCGAGGACGCAGAGAGCGCCGATCAGGCCCAGCTCCTCGCAGATGTTCGCGAAGATGAAGTCGGTATGCGGCTCGGGCAAGTAGAACAGTTTCTGCACCCCCTCCATGAGGCCGCGGCCGCGAATGCCTCCGCTACCTACCGCAATCAGCGACTGCAGAATGTGAAAGCCCGCACCCTTGGGGTCGGCGTCCGGGTTTATAAACACGATCATGCGTGCCCGCCGGAACGCCACGCGAAACAGCATGTAATACATCAGAGGGGCGGAGGCGACCACGGCAGCCACAATCCACTTCACCCGCAATCCCGCAAGGTACAGCATCAACATCAGCACGGAAGCGCATACCAGCGCGGTGCCCAGGTCAGGCTCTTTCAGGATCAGCCCTATGTAGACCAGGGGAGGAATCACCGCCGGCAGAATTGTCTCCTTGATGTCCTCAATGGCGTGAATGCGGGTCTGCAGGAACCAGGCGAGAAACAGCACAATGACCGGCTTGGCAAGCTCCGAAGGCTGCAGGGTGGTGCCGGCGATACGGACCCAGCGATGGGCTCCGTTCATGCCGCTCATGGCGAACACGGCCAGCAGCAGCAGCCCTGTGACCCCCATCACCGGAAAGATCAGCTTGGGATTGTTGTATTTGCGATAGTCCACGCGCATCAGCACGAACAGCGCGATCATGCCGAAGAGCGCCCAGATTGCCTGTTTGCTGACGTAGGCATAGGGAGAGCCCAGCGTCGCCTTGGCCATGACGGCCGAGGCAGAGAACACCATCACCAGGCCGAAGAGGACCAGCAGCAGCACCGTTCCGAATAACCACTTATCGACGCCAACCCGCTTCGCCATCTCCCCTGCACCCGATCCTTGGTTCTGGGCCCGGTGTTCAAACGCCGGCCCCCAGGTTCTGCACCAGATCCTTGAACACCTGGCCGCGCTGCTCGTAATTTGCAAACTGGTCGAAGCTGGCGCACGCCGGCGCCAGCAGCACGGTATCGCCAGCTACCGCCCGCCCGTGAGCGAGCGCTACGGCACGGTCCAGCGTCTCGGCTCTCTCTATATTCACGACGCCGGCCAGTTGGCGCTCAATCTTTTCCGCGGCCGAACCAATGGTGATAACCGTCTTGACACGCTCACGCAGCAATGGATTAAGAGCGGTGTAGTCCGAATTCTTATCCTTGCCGCCAAGAATCAGGTAAAGTGCCCCGGGAAACGCTTCGATCGCCTTCAGGGTCGCATCCACATTGGTCGCCTTGGAGTCGTTGTAGTACGTCACACCGTGCACCTCGCGCACGAACTCCAGCCTGTGCTCCACCGCCTTGAAGCGGGCGACGGCGCCGCGGATCGTCTCACTGGGCACGCCCGCGAGCCGTGCCGCGCACACCGCCGCCAGCACATTCTCGACGTTATGCGCCCCAGCCAGGGTTATCTCGGCAACCGGCAGCACCGGCCTGGGCGATTGGTTCTCCTGCGCCGTGAAGAAGATCGTGTCTCCTTGTACGAACGCTCCCTGCCGGATTCGCCGGCGTGCGCTGAACCAGAAGATCTGCGCTCCGGACTTAGCTGCAATCTTCTGCGTCTCGGGATCGTCGGCGTTCAGCACCAGCATCTCTTCGGCGGTCTGCTTCTCGGTGATACGGGCCTTGGCCGCGGCATAGGCTTCACTGGTTCCATGCCGATCGAGGTGGTCCGGCGTGATGTTCAGCACGACCGCGATGTGCGGCCGAAAGGTCTCCACCGTCTCCAGCTGGAAGCTCGAGACCTCGAGCACGTTCCAGGTCTCGGCCGAGCTCTCGGCGACCATGGCTGTGACCGGAAGCCCGATGTTGCCGCCCACCAGCGTCGGGCGGCCGGCCGCCTTCAAAATCTCTCCCAGCAGCGCGGTCGTGGTCGTCTTCCCGTTCGATCCCGTGATGGCCACAATCTCACCCTTCAAAAATCGCGCCCCCAGCTCCATCTCGCCGATGATGTGCATTCCCATGGCGCGCACCTGCGTCAGCTCCGGGGTGGACATCGGCACACCCGGACTGACCACAATCAAGTCCTGGCGCCGGAACGTGAGCAGACCATGGCTGCCCGCCTCCACCGAAAAACCCTGCTCCAGCAGTGCCGGCAGCTCTGCGATCAGCGTCGCCGGGCGCGCGTCGCTCAGGGTTACATTCGCGCCGCGTTCTTTCACAAAGTGTGCCGCCGCCAGACCACTCTGGCCGAGTCCCACGACCAGCACGCGCTTGCCCTTCAATTCCAAATCCATACTCATCCGCCCCTGCTCCCCTCCTGACTTATCTCAACTTAAGGGTAGTCAATGCAAACAACGCAAACACCAGGGCCATAATCCAGAATCGGGTAATGACCTTCGACTCCGACCAGCCCATCAGCTCAAAGTGATGATGCAGGGGCGCCATCTTGAAGATTCGTTTGCCATTGCGCAGCTTGTAGCTGCCCACCTGCAGGATCACGCTTACCATCTCCAGAATAAAGACGCCGCCGATGAAAGGCAGCAGCAGCTCCTGCTTGATGGCCACCGCCACCGTCGCGATGGCGCCCCCCAGCGCCAGCGAACCCACATCCCCCATGAAGATCTCCGCCGGATGGGCGTTGTACCAGAGAAAGCCGATGCTGGCTCCCACCATCGCTCCGCAGAAGATGGTGAGCTCGCTGACCATCGGCATACGCTGCAGCTCCAGGTAGTCGGAGAAGACCACGTGTCCGCTCACGTAGGTCAGCACCGTGAGCGCTCCCGCCGCGATAATCGTGCATCCGATGGCCAGCCCATCCAGACCATCGGTCAGGTTCACGGCGTTGCTGGAACCGGTGATGACCAGCATGACGAAGAGCACGAAGGGCAGAAACGCCAGTGGCCAGAGGTGCGGCACATGCAGCAGGGGATCGATGATCAGATCCGGCCGAAAACCCTTCGCAAAGGGCACCATGAGCCGGGTTGAGTAGGCCCGTTCCCCCCGCAGCACCAGCAGCGCCACGGCAATCGCCGCGCTGGCCAGGAATTGAAAGAACAGCTTCTGCCGGGAGGTCAACCCCAGATTGCGGCGGTGTACTACCTTTCTGTAATCATCCGCGAAGCCGATCGCCCCAAAGGCCAGGGTCGAGAACAGCATCAGCCAGACGAACGGATTCGAAAGGTCGCTCCACAACAGCGTCGGCACCAGGATCGAGATGCAGATAAGAACCCCACCCATGGTGGGCGTTCCGCCCTTTTTCTGGTGGCTCTGCGGGCCTTCCTCGCGAATGTATTGACCGATCTGAAACTGCCGCAGGCGATCAATGACAAAGGGGCCGATCATCAATCCGATCAACAGCGCCGTCAGGCTGGCCAGCATGCAGCGCAGCGTCACATAGCGGAAGACGCGGAAGAATCGAAAGTACGGAAAGAGCTTCTGATACAGCAGCCAATAGAGCAACGAACCTGCCTCACTAGAGCATTTCTCCCGCAGGTGTACGGCGAAGCCTCAAAGTTTGTGCCCGTTCTTCCCCAATGAAAACGGCACTCGAACTTTCGCTGACTCCACAGCAACAGGAGAAATGCCCTACAGCATGCTTCCTGTTACGAGTCCCAGGGTGAGCGGAAACGGTGTCGTTGTCTTCAGGAAACGGCCTTGAGAACCTACGCTCCGGATAGACCTACAGGAATCATGCTATAACGTTGTCCAGCGCCAGCCCCGCGAGCCGCAATCGACGGCCATAGCCCCTTCTGTTGGTGTGTAGCTGCCGGTGTAGAGCGAAGCCGAAGATCTCTATGCGCTTCCGCCGCGAACCTCTGTTCCCTGGCGGCGCTGGCTCCACGAAATCACAGGAAAACAGCTCAATCGTCGGCCCGCCGCCAACCTGGGCGAATCGACCGGTATCCCACGTCTATATCCCAGTCCAGCGTCTGGGTCTGCTAGGGGAGCTCGCCTCCGACTGGATCCAGTCTGCCAATTGATGCAGCGCGCCTCACGCACGCACCTCGTCGCGCAGCGCTCGCAGGGTACGCTGCGCCTCTTCGACATCGTCGAACGGGGTCACCTCGTCGGCAAAGATCTGCACCTTCTCATGCCCCTTTCCCGCAAGCAGAACAATGTCTCCCGGCTTTGCGGAGCGGATCGCCACATCGATGGCCGCCCGGCGCTCCTCTTCAACAATGAAGACCACATCCGTGGCGCGCAAACCCACCATGATCTCGTCGATGATCTGCATCGGGTCTTCGCTGCGCGGATTGTCGCTGGTCACAATCACCAGGTCGCTGCCGGCGCCCGCTACCCGTCCCATCTTTGGCCGCTTGGCCTTGTCGCGATCGCCGCCGCACCCGAAGACGGTAATCACATGGCCGCCGTGCTCCCCCACCAGGTCGCGAGCCAGCTCAATCAAGTTCCGCAGCGCGTCGTCGCTATGGGCATAGTCCACGACCACCGTGAACTTGGCCTCCTCCGATCCGGCGATGACTTCAAACCGGCCGGGCACCTGCTGCAGGCTCTGCACCAGTGCGGCAATCCGGTCGAGCGAAAATCCACGCGCGTGCACGGCGCAGGCCGCGGCTAGAACGTTATAAACATTGACACGTCCCGTCAGGGGCGATTGAAATTCGGCCTCTCCGTGCGGCGACCGCAGGCGAAATCGGGTCGCCCCTGCCCGCAGAACGATATCTACAGCGCGCCACGCGCCGGAGTGAATGCCGTAAGTCGCAACTTCACTGTGCGCGGCAACGGCGATCATCTGCGGCGCGGCTGGATCATCGTTGTTGATTACAGCAACCCGCGGCGGCGCCGCTCCCACTCCGGCAAAGAGCCGCGACTTGGCTTCTGCATATCGCTCCATGGTGCCGTGATAATCCAGATGATCCTGGGTCAGATTGCTGAAGATTGCGACGTCTACCGGCAGGCCCCAGACACGCTCCTGGTCCAACGCATGCGAGCTCATCTCCATCACCGCTTCCGTGCAGCCCGCGCGCACGCCTTCGGCCAAAAGCCAGAGCACATCGCGGCTCTCCGGCGTGGTGTGCTGGCTCGGCCGGACCTCATCCCCGACGCGCGTCTCGATCGTTCCGATCAGCACACACTTGCGGCCCTGCCCTTCGGCCGCTCCGTGTCGCAGCATCTGTTCCACCAGGAAAGCCGTGGTGGTCTTGCCGTTGGTTCCGGTCACCGCGGTCAGCGCCAGCTTCTTCTCCGGCGCGCCGAAGACCACCGAGCTCGCCTCCGCCAGGGCGCGCCGCCCATACTCTACCAGGGCCAGAGCCAGCTCCGGCTGCTGAGTTCGCAGGTCGACAAACATCTCCAGTGAGTCGGTAAGGATGGCGCGCGCTCCCTTGCGTATGGCGGCATCCACGAAGCGGTTGCCGTCGGTCGTCCCTCCACGCATGGCCACAAAGATATCGCCGGCGCTCACCCGCCGCGAATCGTACTGCACGCCGCGCACATCGATATCGCGCCGTCCCGACGTCTCGATCACGCGCACAGCCGCAAGAACCTGACTCCACTGCATGCTTCGATTCTAGAGCCGTTGCACAGATCTTCGCGACCGGCGCAGGAGGTTCACACCACGGCTGAGGCACATCCATGTCTTGGCGGTGGTGGGTTGGACTGGCGGCACGGCGCGAGCAGGGGACGTGCCGCGGCTTGTCTAACCCGCCAGTGGGGCGTCGGCCCACGTCGTGACCAGCTGCCGGTCAGCGCGCGAAGCGCACAACGATCTCGGTTCCCAGCGGCACCAGTGTGCCCGGTGCGGGAGCTTGCTCACGCGCCAATCCGCTGCCCAGCGTTTGCACGCGAAGACCCGCCTTATCCGCATCCTCAACTACCCGGCGCAGCGCATCTCCCGAAAATTGGGGCACCGCCACTCTCTTGCCGGCATCGATCAGCACACCGCCGTTGTCACGCGCCTGCACCTGCGGCCGTATGGGCGGAGCTTCCACTTTTGCGTTTGCCGTGCCGCCGTCATCCGGCATCACCGAGGTGGTGTTGCCGTTGGCATGGAACGCCGCCATAACCGCATCGGGCAGCGTCGCGGAGGCATGCGACGGCGCCGTCACTCCGCTGGGCTTCCCCGTGGTGTCCTCGTCCTGCTTGCTCTCCGCGATCTCCGCGGGGGTGGCCGGCTGGCGCAGCGGATCGTCGCCGGGCAGATTGTTTACCTCGTCGAACATGGCGTTCAGGTCGCCGAAGTGCTGGTCCGTCACATCGTCGGGCGGAGAAGAATTCTGTGCCTGCTGCATCTGCTGGGTCGTTTTCAAAGGCTGATCGTGCGGTATGCCCAGATATTCCAGCACCTCCTGCGCCAGTTCACTGAATACCGGTGCGGATACCGTGGCTCCATACCCATTGCCGACCGTGGGCGTGTCGATCACGACCGCCACCGCGATCGCCGGAGAACTTACCGGCGCAAAACCAGCGAAGCTGGCCACCAGCTTGGTGTGTGAGTACGTGTGGGTCGCTGGATCGACCTTCTCCGCCGTTCCCGTCTTACCCGCGGAGCTGTATCCATTCAGTTGTGCCGATCTTCCCGTACCCTCCAACACGATGCCCTGCATCATCGCGCGCATCTTCGCCGACGTCAGCTCCGAGATCACGCGGTGCGCTCCATCGGGCAGCGGGTTGGGGAGCTGAAACTCCGGATGAAAGGGCTCGGTGGAGAGCCGCCCATCGTCCTTGTCATCGGTGGATTGCAGCAGGATGTGCGGCGGCAGGTAAACGCCGCCATTGGCAATGGCCGACACCATCGTGACCAGCTGCACGGGAGTTACACCGATCTCCTGCCCGATCGCCAGGGACAGGATGCTGGTCGAGCCCCATTTGCGCGGCGGCCGCAGCAACCCTCGCGTCTCGCTGGGCAGCTCGATCCCGCTGCGATCGCCAAAGCCAAACGCCCGCATGTATTCATAAAACTTCTGAGGACCCAGTTTCAGCGCCATCTTGGCCGCGCCCACGTCGCTCGAGTGCTCCAGCGCATATTGCACCGTGACGCGGCCAAAGTGATCTGACTTATCATCGTGCAGTGTGCGTCCATACATCGTCATCGAACCGCCCTGGCAGTCCACGATGTCGGTCGGCTCCACTCCGGCCGCATCCAGCGCAGCCGAATAGGTCACCAGCTTGAACGTCGAGCCGGGCTCATAGATGTCGCTCACCGCGAGATTCGTCAAGGAGTCCGCATCGACGTGCCGCGAGTCGTTGGGATTGAATCGCGGCGATACGGCCAGCGCCAGAATCTGCCCGGTATGTGGGTCCTGCACCACGATCGTTCCGTGCAGCGCCTTCACCTTCGCCATCTGCGCATCGAGCGCACGCTCGGCCATGTACTGGATGTTGGAGTCGATGGCGAGCAGCAGGTTCTCGCCCGGCATGGGATCGCTCTCCTCCGATCCCATCACATGACGCTTGGCGTCGATGGCGGTCAGCATGTGCCCCGGAACTCCATGCATCTCGTCGTCGAACTGGCGCTCCAGCCCACCCAGTCCATCATCGTCGGTTCCGACGTAGCCCAGAACGTGTGCCGCCAGATCGCCGTTGGGATAAAAGCGTTTGAACTCCTTCTGAAAGTAAATGCCCTTCAGATTCAATTCCCGAACCCGGCTGGCTGTCTCGGCGTCGACCTTGCGCGCGACCCAGGCAAAATTGCGGGAGGCGTTCAAGCGCGCGTCGATGGCCTGCTCGGTGGTGAAGTGATCCAGCGGATCGGCGTGCACCACCTTGGCCAGCAGCGCGGCGTCGCTGGCCCGGTTCTCTCCGATCTCGCTGGGCACGGCATAGACGCTGTCCACCAGCACCGTCATCGCCAGCTCGCGCATGTTGCGGTCATACAGCACACCACGCCGTGGCGCCACCTCAAACGTGCGCTGCTGCTGCCTCTCGGCCCGCTCCACGAAGTCGCCGTGACGCACGATCTGCAGCCAGCTAAGGCGGAACGCGATGATCATCGCCCAGAAGCAAAAGAACAGCGCCACGTGAACGAACCGCACCCGCCGAATCGGTGCGGTCAGGGTCTGACGTGGCGACTGCTTCATTGCGTTCTTTCCATTCCCTGTTTTCGCTCAGTTGTGTATCATTTGCTTCGCTGCTGAGCTGTCGCAATCCGCTTCAGGAGCCGTTCGGGGTGAGATCGAGCCCATCGGCCAATGCATGCCGGCCCGGCGGCTGTCTCCGGAATCAGGCTGGCTTGCGGACGCCGGAGATTCGCTCTACTTCACACCCAGCATCAGCGCATGGCCTGTACGAGCACGGGGGGATGGGCCTGTGCCAGCACGGGCGCGGAGTCCACCGATCCGTCCGGACGCACCACCTGCCCGGGCAACGGCTCATCCAATCCGAGTTGCCTGGCAATCCGGTCGATGCGGTTGGGATCGTTCAGCTCCGCCTCCGTGAGCCGCAGCTGCCGATTCTGCTCCCGCAGTTTCTCCACCTGCAGTTTCTGCGCCTCCACCTTATAGCCCACCTCAATCGCGGAGAAGTGCTGCCATACGTACACCATGGTCAAGGCAAAGAGCAGTGTCATCGCGATGGTGAAGCTGCGCATCTCGCGGCGGCGCTCCGGATCGTCCGCCTTCACAATGCGGCTGTTGTCGATGTGCTTGGTAAAGAACATCTCCGGCGTGGGACCGCGGCGGCGGGCCCGCTGCTGCTCGAAGAGATCGGCATTGCGCTCCGCTATGCTGATGGCGCGGCCCACCGGCGCTCGCCGCGTGTTGTGCCGGTCCTGCATCCGCTCCATCTCTCGCCCTGCTATCGCAATCGCCGCCATCGAACTGCCTCCCCCACCCTCTTGCCGGACGTTGCTGTCTCGCCCGGCTCAGTCAAAAACTTTTTCTCCCTCCCAACCTTCGCCGCCTGCGCGAAAGACAACCCGGGCCAGGGTTGCTGATGAGAGGAAGGGACTTGTGTTGCATGGGCGTCTTGCGACTGCCCGGTTTGTCTTTCGCCTGAAAGCACGGCAGGACAACCCTGGCCCGATCCTTCGAAACCATTCAAATTCTTTGCGCCGCTCTCAGCTTGGCGCTGCGCGAACGAGGATTGCGCTGCTCTTCCTCGGCGCTCGCCACCAGCGGCTTCTTCGTCAAAATCTCCAGGACTCCCGCCTTCGCCGCCTCGCGAAAGCTGTCCTTCACCAGCCGGTCTTCCAGCGAGTGGAAGCTGATCAACACCACCCGGCCTTCCGGCTTCAGCAGAGATCCCGCGCTTCGCAGCAGCGATTGAATCTCCCCCATTTCATCGTTCACTCGAATTCGAAGCGCCTGAAAGGAACGTGTCGCCGGGTGGATCTTGTCGCCTTTCATTGCTGGGGCAACGGCCGATATCACTCGAGCAAGTTCTGCTGTCGTTCGTATCGGCCGCGCCCTCACAATGGCTCTGGCGATTCTCCGCGACCTCCTTTCCTCTCCGAATTCGTAAATCAGGTTGGCGAGATCTTCTTCGTCCGCCTGATTTACCACTTGTTCGGCCGTCACCCCGCCGCGCGAATCCATTCGCATATCCAGCGGCCCATCGGCCCGAAAACTGAATCCTCTGTGCGCTTCATTCAACTGCAGGCTGCTCACCCCAAAATCGGCTAGCAATCCGTCCAACGACCCCGGCTCGATGACCTCCGCGATCTCCGAGAAAGGCCGGGCGGCATACTCCACAGCCGGCATCCTTGTCCCCAGCTCGACAGCCAGGGCCTCCATCCTCGCCCGGCCCACCTCCATCGCCTGCGGATCTCGATCGAAGGCAACCAGCCTGCCGTTCGCCGCCAGTCTCCGCGCAATCTCGGCGGAGTGGCCTCCCAGCCCCAGCGTCGCATCCACCACCACGCCGCCGGAACGCACATTCAAGAGTTCCAAACTCTGTTCTAAAAGAACCGGTACATGTTGCGGTGTCGCCATCTCGTCCGCCTCATGCGTCCCCTGGGGGACTCAAACCCAACCTGCCCGTACATCTCTCGCTACTGCCCGGAAGTTCTATTACAGCCCCGGAATCGCAAGCGTCTCCAGATCGCTGTCGGTGAGCGGCTCGGCCTGCATCGCCTGCGCCTTCTCGGCGTTGATCACCGTCAGGTGCGTCTGCATTGCCACAACCAACGTGTCTCCGGTTAGCCCGGCCTTTTCCCGCAGCTGCTGTGGCAGCAAGACCCTTCCCTGTGCGTCGGTCTCCGCAACCTGGCCGTAGGAGTTGACGATGTACAGAAACCTCTTCTTGGCGGGACCTGAGAGAGTGGCCACCTGCGCCTCGATCTTTTCCCATTCCTTCATCGGAAAGATCTCCGCATGCTCGCCATCGAAGCTGGTGATGAAGAAGGTCGAACCGTATTGCTCATCGCAGAGGCGCTTGAACTCGGCCGGAAGCTTGAGCCGGCCCTTTTCGTCCACACGCGCTGGATGATTTCCGCGAAACATTCAAAAAACCTCAAGGTGGTACCGGACCAGAGACTCGTTTCAACACTTCCCGAGCCGTAGAATTACTGGAGTGAAGAGCTCTTTGACCCTTTTACTCCATTTTGCTCCATTTCTTCCCACCCAGAATGTCGTGGAATTCTTTCGATAGCAAGCAAAAACTTATGCACCCGTTGATTTTTTCCACTGCAAATGTGGAAAAAACATGCCATTGGGGCAACCTTTCTCGCCTACACCACCTGTTGTGGTTAGTAGTTTGATTCGTACCCAGAAAGTACTTGGCTGAGCAACCGGCGCCGTGATAGCGAATTTTAAGCGAAAGGGGGCCACGAGCCCGCTCGGCGGTCACGGCGCGAAGCTCTCGGCCGCGTGAGGATGGGCGCGCAGAGCACGAAGGCCACCCGATTTCACCCCGTTGGAAACGGCGGATGGGCAGCCGCGCCTTTCACCAGCCGCGGCGCTCTTCAGGTGCCGTTGACCAGATGCTCTCTCTTCCGCTTCAACACCCAAAGCAGGTAGACCAACACCGCCACGTTCAGCAGGAGGATTGCGACCTTCAGCAGGGAGAAGCGCAGGAACAGCTCGTAGCTCTCCCAGGGCAGGCCCATGACGGTAAGGACGACGGTGATGTACTCCGCCCACACCTTCTCAAGTACCAGGCCCGTACCTTCGATCAGACAAAGAAGCGAGTAGCTGAACGTAAACAGGCTGAACCTTCGCAACTGATGTCCGCCGATGAGGTTCGCTTTATCCATCAGCACGTTGACGAAGTGGCTCTCCGGGTCGAGGCGAAGCGCATTCACGATGCGCAGGACAACATCGCTGACATTGCGGTGAACCAGATGAAGCGCACCGGCGCCCAGGGCAAAAAAGAAGATTGCCTTGCTCAGCTTGAACAAGCCCACCAGCAGCAGTCCGCGATTGTGGTTTTGCCGGGACGGCGTGGTGCTGCCGCCGTCTGCTGCAGAAGCGCGCTCGGTATCGAGGGTCGGCATGCCTGAACTCAGTTGACGGCGGAGCCTTGGCTTTGTCAATTGAGCTCTCTTTTGTGGCCGCGGTCATTGGATGGCACGGCTTTGCAGGATACCTTCAGTGTCTCTTCCAGCCGATGCATGGGACGACGAAGGCGGTCGCTCTGCATTTTCTTCAGCGCAGTCTGCGCAAAGAAACAATCCGCTTCTGCCTGAACCGCGTAGATAAACTGTGCGCCTCCGACAGCACGAGAGGCGAAAGTACAGGGCCTGGTTTCGATTCTCACGAAGCGATCGATCGAAAGGAAGAACATCAATGAAGAAATCTTTGCTCACACTCGTTGCGGGTGCGGCGCTCGCCTTCACATCCATTGCAGCCACGGCGCAGAAGGATCCGGAAGTCGGCGGCGCTCCCATGTACGCCAATAAGAATATCGTGGAGAACGCGGTGAACTCGCCCGTCAACAAGACCCTGGTCGCCGCCGTCAAGGCTGCCGGTCTGGTCGACACTTTGGAAGGTCCTGGACCCTTCACGGTCTTCGCACCCACCGACGATGCCTTCAACAAGCTGCCGGCCGGGACGGTGGACACTCTCACCCAGCCCGACAACAAAGCCACCCTGGTGAAGATTCTCACCTATCACGTGGTTCCGGGCAAGTACAACACCAAGCGCCTGATGAAAGAGATCAAGGGCCACGACGGAACCTTGAAGCTGAAGACCGTCGAGGGTGACGAGCTTACCTTCACCATGGATGGAGGCAATATCAAAATCACCGACGACAAGGGCGGCTCAGCCATGATCACCACCGCCAACGTGTACCAGTCGAACGGAATCATTCAGGTCATCGACACCGTTTTGATGCCCTAATGGAAGGCTCGTTTTGATGTCTGCAAACGATCCGCTCTGCTCGTTTCACCACTGCATCAATTTATCTCTCTCGCGTTGCTGCTT
>CAXUIM010000015.1:18623-27103 GCA_964250885.1 uncultured Acidobacteriaceae bacterium
GCGCTGGCAGCATACCCGCATCGACCGCGCCGATCTGATCGCGCCGCCTGCACCTCCCGAAGCTTCCCGTATCGCTCCGGACACCGCCGCGGGATCAGGCACGCAACTGACGTTGACCTTCCGTCCACTGCCCTTCTCGCCCATTCGCTTGTCCTGGGACGCGCTGATTGAGGACTTCCGCTGGAACGAAGGCTTCTGCGATGTTCAACTGCACGGGCCCTTCCGGTACTGGCGGCACTGCCACAGCGTAACCTCTGCGCGCTCGCCTCTGGATGGATCGCCGGGCACCCGGCTGCAGGATGCCGTGAACTACGAGCTTCCATTCGGCGCATCGGGCTTGCTCCCCGCCAGGCTCATCGCGCATCAGCAATTCACAGCCATGTTCCGATATCGTCACCGCCGAACGGCCGAGCTACTCGCGCAGAACCTGGATGGGGCAGGAGCTTGCCGGTAAGCCGATTCGGCTGAAGCATCTTCCTTACAAGCTCCTAGACAGCGACCGACTTCTTCATGAAGGGGCGAACTCGCTCCAGGGCTGACTCCGCCGTCAAGCCATACTTCTCACGCAGGGATTCCACCTTACCGTGTTCGATGAAAGCATCCGGCCAGCCGACGCGGATCACCGCAACATCAATCTCCTGCTGGTTCAGACTCTCCAGGACCGCTGACCCGAAGCCTCCGGCCAGCACATGATCCTCCATGGTCATCAACAGGCCGCAGGAGCGCGCAAAGCGCGCGATACAAGCGGCATCCACCGGCTTGGCGAAACGCGCATTCACAACCACAACGGTCTGCCCCTCGGCTTCCAGCAGCTTGGCCAGCCGCTCCGCCTCAGCCACCATGGCGCCCAACGCAAAGATCGCAATATCGCCGCCGGTTCTGCGGGAGCCATCGCGCAGCACCTCCGCCTTCCCGATCTCCAGGGCGACAGGCTGCGTCTTCACAGTCGCACCCGGGCCGGCGCCGCGCGGATATCGGATGGCGCTCGGCCCCTCATGCTGCAGCGCGGTGAACATCATGTCCTGCAGCTCGTCTTCATCCTTGGGATCCATGTGGATCAGGTTGGGGATGCCGCGTAGATAGCTGATGTCGAAAAGTCCGTGATGGGTCGGGCCATCGTCGCCGCTTAGACCGCCGCGATCCATACAGAAGACGACCGGCAGATTTTGCAGGGCGACATCGTGCACTACCTGATCAAAGGCCCGCTGCAGAAAAGTCGAGTAGATGGCGCAAAACGGCCGATAGCCCTTGGTGGCCATTCCTGCTGCAAAGAGAACAGCGTGCTCCTCGGCGATGCCAACGTCGAAGTACCGCGTGGGATGGTGTGGCCGGAAGAGATCGAGCGCCGTTCCATTGGGCATCGCCGCCGTGATCGCTACAACCTTGTCGTTCCTGTCGGCGAGTCGGGTCAAGCTCTCGGCGAACACCTCCGAGTACGTCTTCTGCGCGGCCGCCTTGGTCTCGCCGGTCTCCGGGTCGTACGGACCCAGGCCATGAAATTTCTTCTGCTTCTCGACCGCCGGGAGAAATCCGCGACCCTTCTGCGTGAGCGCATGCAGCACTACAGGCTTGTTCTGCTGCTTGAGGAATTTGAACGTGTCGATCAGGTTCGGCAGGTTGTGCCCGTCTACAGGCCCGTAATAGTTCAGCCCGAACTCCTCGAAGATCATGCCCCGGCCCACAATGCCCTTCGCGGCCTCTTCGGCTTTCTTTGCAATGTGCAGCGCGGCCTTGCCGCCGACCTTTTCCAGCAGGCCCGCGGCACGGTCATGGATGTTCATGTAGATCGGGTTGGTGGCGATCTTATGAAAGTACTCCGCGATGGCGCCGACGTTCTTGTCAATCGACCACTCGTTGTCGTTCAAGATAATGATCAGACGCTTGGTCTGCGAGATGTTGTTCAACGCCTCATAGCTGATGCCGTTCGTAAAAGCGGCATCGCCCGCGAGTGCGACGACGTGCTCGTCGCCGCCGCTCATATCGCGCGCGACCGCCATACCCAGAGCGGCGCTGAGCGCCGTGCCGGCGTGCCCGGCCCCAAAGCTGTCATGTTCGCTTTCGCTGCGGAGCATGAATCCGTTCAGTCCGCCCGGCTGCCGGATGGTGCCGAATCGATGCTCTCTCCCGGTCAGCAGCTTGTGCACATAGCTCTGATGACTCACGTCGAAGACAAAGCTGTCGCGCGGTGTATCGAAGACGTAGTGCAGCGCAATGGTGAGCTCGACCACACCCAGGTTCGGGCCAATGTGCCCGCCGGTCCGGGCCACACTGAGGATCAGCCGCTCGCGAATTTCCTCCGCCAGCCGCTCCAGCTCCACCGTCCCCATTCGTTTAAGATCGGCCGGCGATTTGATCCTGTTCAGATACTCATTCATGCTTAAAGGCCCAGCGAAGTGTTCGTCTCTCCGAAGCGTCCTCTTCCCTTAGATAAGACGTGCAATCGATCTTCCCAGTGTACCAATCCGCGCCTGCGGGCGCCGCTAAGTTGTTCATCGTCCGGAAATGGGAATGGAGTGAGCTGAACGTCCGCTCCGATGAGAGTCGCCGGGGGCTGCGTTCCGGAAGCGCCCGCCCTCGAAATCCAGGCAGTCGCGGAGCGCATTTCTGGAGGTAAGCGGAGCGCCTTTCTGGAGGTAAACAGCCAGGAACCGAAGCTCCCCTCCACACCGGCAGCAGAAAGGCTCTGGAACGGCTTACAGAGGTTGCCCATGTTGTTTGTGAAGAATGTTCAACATCATTTCGCCCGAAAGCGGCATCGCCGACGCGATCCGGCTCCACGAAACCGGAAAACCGCTCTACTATGGTGCGCATGAGCTTTCGTGTCTCTGCCCGCGGGCCCGGTTTGACCGTCGTACTCCTGCTCTGTCTGGGCCGCCTGGCGCTCGCACCGGCGGCCGCGGCTCAACAGACCGTTCTCCCGCTCTGGCCGAACGGGACGCCCGAACCGGCGCAGACCGCGGCGCCTGAGATGGACGCTACCAGACCGGACGACTCCCTGATCAGCGGCCACCGCACCGCGCGTCTCACCAACGTGACACGCCCGACCCTGAGCGTCTATCCTCCTCACGGCCGCGGCACGGGCACGGCCGCGCTGGTATTTCCCGGCGGCGGCTACCGGCAACTGGCCTGGAATGGGGAGGGTACCGACACCTGTGAGTGGCTCAACTCGGCCGGCATCACCTGCCTGCTGGTGAAATATCGGGTGCCGGAGCAGGGCCGCTATCCAGACAACCCGGCCGACCTCGAAGATGCGCAGCAGGCGATGCGCCTGTCCCGCGCTCACGCCGGCATGTGGCACATCGACCCGCACCGCATCGGCGTTATCGGCTTTTCGGCTGGCGGCAACCTGGCTGTGCTGCTGAGCACCCATCCGGACGACACCCACGTTGCCAGTACACCGGCCGCGTCCCAGGCCGACGCCCAGATCGACGCTCGCGCCGACTTCGCAATCCTGGTCTACCCTGCGTTTCTGGAAGCCGATCAGGCCTTTACCACGCTTGCTCCCACCTACAATCCCGGCCAGTTCACGCCCCCCACCTTCCTCGTTCAGGCGGAGAACGATCGTTCCTACGGCAAGAATGCGCTGCTGTACTATCGCGCTCTGCTGGATGCGAATGTACCCGCAGAGCTCCAGTACTACGCCAGCGGCGGCCACGGATTCGGAGTTTTTCCGGTCAGCGGCCCTGAGATGCATTGGACCCAGCTGGCCGATGCCTGGCTGCGCTCGATCCGCATGCTTCCGCCAGAGGCCCCAAGCCGCGCCCAAAGCTCCGGCTCCGGCTCGGGAGGAGCACCCGCGGAGCTCCCTTGTTCCGCAGCGGTGTCGCAGCTGCCTCCGCAGCCCGGCCGCCCGGCCGCGGCGCAGCAAAGCAACCAGAACAGCCAGAGCAACCAGCCCTGCTGGTAGAGCATTTTCCTTTATCGTGAACCGGACGCAGTGTCAGAGTGCCGTTTTCTTGGAACGACGTTTGAGGTCGCTTCGGTCTACGCCTAAGGAGAACTGCTGGTAACCGGCGCTCTTCAAGGGGTCTTCGCTTCGACAATCAGCTCGGCGATGCTGGGCGGGTTTGCGGCGTCGCCCTTAACCACGAGCCGGAGATCCTTCGCCTGGATCGGCGGCAGCCTTTGCTCATCCGTTCCGCTGGAGGTCGCGGGTGCGTTGGCGACAGTCTTCCATTGAACACCGTCGAGCGATGCCTCGACCGTGTAGGACAAGGGGCCGCGGCTTCCTCGCACGACCTTGATCTTTCCCAGCACAACCGCGCTGGCGAGCTGAACGGTGAGTGTTGCCTGCGGCTCTGCGGCGACCCAGGCAGTCGCCGGGCTTCCGTCGACGGCAGCAACCGCTGGCGATCCCGGAAGCGAAGAGGTCGCGCTGATCGGCCGGCAACGGGCCACATCCTCGGTCGGCAACAGGTCGGGCCGCCGCGTCGGAAGAATGAGGGGAGCGCCGGGCCGTACCGTCTTCTCACCGCCGGGCGTCATGACCGGGAGAGCCGCGCCGGAACTCAGCGTGACACGGGTCTCCTTCGGTCCTATACGCACGGTGAAGGTGCGGCCCTGCCACGCCAGGTCGCGCAGCGTGATTCCGGCAAGCTGCGGTGGAAGGCTGGGATCGAGGCGCACGGCATTCAGAAGCGGACGGTAGCCGGAGAACCCGTAGAGAAACTCCTGCATAAAACCACCCACTCCCGTGAGGAAGTCATAGGCCGCCGCAGTCAGCTTGACCGGTGCAAACTCAGAAAGCTGGAGATAGGGTTCGCGAACGAAGGGGCTGTAACTGCGAAGCATATACGTGTACGCGGAGCACCCGGGAGCATCCAGTGCGGAGGCTGCGATGGAGTGGATGGCGTCGGTCATCGCCGGGCCGTTCCTGTCCGTGCGAGTGGTGTAGTAGCTGAGATCGTTGATGCCCATCGAGCGCGGCATGGAAAAGTCCAAAGGATAGGTAAGCATGACGACGTCGGCCTGCTTGATCTGCTGGCCGGTGTAACCCTGATGCTCGAGGTAGATATCGCGTGAAGCATCTACGGGCATCGTTTTGATGAGGCCGCTGGCAATCTTCGCCCATGACGGCGGTGCGGGCGCGCCTACAATGCTCGCGGCTTCAGTCGCTGCCTGTAGTTCGAGGGCGGCATCCGCATTCGTGTACGCATCGTTGTTGGTGTCGGTGGCGTATTCGTCGGGAGTCTGAACCTCGTTGATGGCGTATCCGCCGGAAGCTGGAGTGGCCTTTGACTCCCAGAACTGAGCTACGGCCTGCATCACCGGCCATCCTCGTTGAGCGAGCCAGGGCTTGTCGCCGGTGGCTTTGTAGTACTCCCATTGAGCCAGCGCAACATCGGACTGCAGGTGAAGCTGCTGCGTGCAGCTCTTGTTCGGGTCTGCGATGATCTTGCCTTTCGCATTGGTGACCGCGCCATAGCAGTCCTCGCCCATGTCTCCGGAGAGCCCGCTTGTCCACGGATAAAGAGCTCCCGCATATCCATTTTCAATGGCGTTTCTTCGCGCCGCGGAAAGCGTGTTGGCGCGGTAGTCGACCATCACGCGGGCTATCTGGGGATGCTGCGCGAGCAAGGCTGGAAACATCCAGTTGTCTGCATCCCAGAACACCATGCCCGCATATCCATCGCTGGATAGTCCCGAGGGCCCGAGGCTGTCGGGACTGTCTGGGGCGATGCTCGCGTACAGGCTGTATTCGCTGGCCCGGATCGCTTGCTGCAGGGCTGGATTGTTATCGACGACGATATCGGCCTTCCAGATCGCCTCCCATGCGGTGTCATTCTCCCGCTGAAAGACGGCCATTCCACGTTGGGCTGCCTGTTGCGATTCTTTGCGGGCGTCCGGTCCCGGTGTCGCGGATTCGCGTCCAGTGACCACGGCAACGTATTTCACGAACTTGCAGGTCTTTCCGGTCTCCGCATGAAAGGTGACCTGCGCAAAGGCTGTCCCTGGGACCGGTGAAACCTGGTTGGACGGCGACGTTCTGCAGGAGCTTCGCAGCGTGGCGGACTCCGCGACGGCAATACCCGTCCCTTTGGCTTTGTAGATCAGAGAAACCGTCTGCGCTGCGGCATCGGCTCCTGCGGAGACGAAGTCGAGCCGGCGTGCCCCAGCACCGTCGAGGATGTTGTCAACCGTTGCCGTCCCTGTCCACATCGGCGTGAGCTCGAGCGTAACCTCTGCGATAGGGCCGCGTGCGCGATCCGTGGCCACGCGATAGACGAAGGCGGTCTTGTTCCCGCCGGGAGAGGACCAGATCCCGGACGTGGTGACGACGCCCACTCGGAGGTCAAGCGATTGGCGATAGCCGCTGATGTTGGCCGCCATCGCGGTCGCCGGAGAGTAGACGCCCGAAGAGTCGGCGAACGTAAGCGTGGACCACGTTGGAATGAGCGCGATAGCCTCTTTCTGGTCGTGGTAAAACATTCCGCCGGCGAACTTCGAGTAAACGCCTGCGGCTATCGCGGAGGAGATGCGGTCCGTGCCAATCGGCCAGCCAACCTTGCCTATATGTCCCAGGAAACCCATGCCGGCCGCGGGTATACGCAGACCGATAATCCCATTGCCAACGTACGGCTCCGCTTCGAAGCTGTTGTCAAAGCGAGAGGTGGAGAGGGACCATACGGAGCCGGCTTGCACCTGGCGGGAATCGGCGATCCTGGTAGTCTGTGCACCGGCCGGCGCGGAGAGCAGGCACGCTGCTCCCAGTACTCCAGCCAGCAGGAGCATCGCATTCCGGAGTTGCAACCAGCATCTCGCTTTTTGCATGCGTGACATTCACTGGACCTTTCCGGGTGGCTCGACCCGAGCCGAAAGTGTATAGCACCCGGCATCCATTAGCATCCAGGCCATTGGCATGCAGGCCAGTAGCATGCAGGACCCACTAAGGTGCTTGAGTTTAGGAATTCGATGACGGGAAAGCCACGCTACAGCGAAGCGCCTTCGACAACCACGGCGCTCGGCGTCTCGGCGCCGAACTGCCGTTCCCAGCGGGCCACCACCGCGCTGGCGAGGCAGTTGCCGACCACGTTCACCATGGTTCGTGCCATGTCCATCAGCGCATCGATGCCCAGGATCACGAAGACCGGCCACTCCGGCAGGTGGAACGAGGAAGCCGTCGCCAGCAGCACTACCAGCGTCGCTCGCGGAACACCGGCCACGCCCTTGCTGGTCAGCAGCAGCGTCGCCATCATGGCGATCTGCTGACCCATTGAGAGCGCAACACCCGCGGCCTGAGCGACGAACACCATGGCTACGGCCAGGTACAGCGTGGATCCATCCAGGTTGAAGCTGTAGCCGGCTGGAATCACAAAGGCCACGATGCTCCGCGGCACACCCAGCGCCTCCATCTGCTCCATGGCACTGGGCAGCGCGGCTTCACTGGTAGAGGTGGCAAAGGCAATCGTCGCCGGCTCGGCGACCGCGGCCAGAAACCGCACGACGGGGACGCGGAACAGCAGCGCCACCGGCAGAAGCACGCAGACGGCAAAAACCACCAGCGCCCCGTAGAGCGTCAGCAGCAGCTTGCCCAGGTTGACCAGAACGCCCAGGCCCATGTGTCCCACCGTGTACGCCATGGCCGCGCCCACACCGACGGGAGCAAAGTACATGACCACATTCGTGAACCGGAACATCACCTCGCTCAGGCTCTCGCAGAGTCGCATCACGGGCGCACGCCTGGCCTCACTCAGCGTTGCCAGGGCGATGCCGAAAAAGACAGCGAACACCGCAACCTGCAGGATCTGTCCCTCGGCGATGCTCTTGGCCAGGTTCTCGGGAAAGACGTGCAGAAGGAAGTCGTCCCAGTGGGTGGGCGGCGGCGCCGGGGTGGTGGAGAAAGATGCAGCAGCAGACGATCGCACCTTGCCCGCGGTGGGACCCTGCAGGCCCACACCCGCTTTGGAAACGTTGATGGCCAGCAGACCGATGGCCAGTGCAAGGGTCGTGACCACCTCGAAGTACACCAGTGCCTTGAGGCCCACGCGCCCGACGCCCTTCAAGTCACCATGACCGGCAATGCCGGCCACCAGGGTTGCCAGTATAAGCGGAGCGACAATGGTCTTGATCAAGCGCAGGAAGATATCCGAGAAGACCCGCAGCTGCACCGCGAAGGCCGGCGCGTCGAATCCCAGTTCCGCGCCTGCAACCATCGCCACGAAGATCCAGGGCGTCAGCTTCCGTCGCCGTAGTGCAAATACCGCCAGTAGGATCACACCGGTCCAGCGGCAGAGGCGTGCCGCGGCATGACCCGAGCTTGCTCCCGCGGACGCCTGCAGAGCCGATCCCACCGCTATCGCGACGAACCCCAGAACGATCCAGGTCCAGTCCTTGCTTGAGACTCCGCTCGCTGTGGCAGGCATGTCGCGAAGAATATCAGCATGGGCTGCAGCCCGTTGGCGGATTCAGGCGGCATTAGAGCATCTTTGCTTTAGGTGTAGACCGAAGCCGCCGACCTCAACGTCGTTTTTCCCCCAAAA
>CAXUIM010000016.1:0-3643 GCA_964250885.1 uncultured Acidobacteriaceae bacterium
AACGGAACAGAAGGGACCCGATGTTAGTAGAGAAACTGCGCGAGGAAGTTTTAGAAGCCAACCTGGAACTGGTCCGGCGCGGGCTGGTTCTTTACACCTTTGGCAATGCCTCGGGCGTAGACCGGGAGCAGGGTCTGGTGGTGATTAAGCCCTCCGGCGTGGATTACGACGATCTGCGCGCGGAGCACATGGTGGTTACCGATCTGAATGGCGCCATCGTCGAAGCAAGACTCAGGCCGTCGTCCGATCTCGACACGCACACGCTGCTCTACCGCGAGTTTCCGTCCATCGGAGCGGTGGTGCATACCCACTCCGAATTTGCGACCAGCTTCGCGCAGGCAGGCTTGCCCATACCGGCCTTCGGCACCACCCACGCCGATTATTTTTACGGGCCCGTGCCGGTTACGCGGCCCCTGTCGGACGATGCGATCGGCGGACGGTATGTGCATGAGACCGGCCTGGCGATTGTGGCGCGCTTTCGCGGTGAGGACGGGGAAGACGCTGTGGATCCGATGGCGGTGCCGGCCTGCCTGGTGGCTGGTCATGCACCGTTTGTCTGGGGCAGGAACCCGCACGACGCGGCGCACAATGCGGTGGTGCTGGAGGCTGTGGCGCGTATGGCGTTCCGTACGGTCCTGCTGAAGTCGAATGCGGAGGAGGTCTCGCAGGCACTTCTGGATCGGCATTACTTCCGCAAACACGGCAAGACCGCGACCTACGGGCAGGCCGAACCCGTCTAGGAGCTTGTTGAAAAGGCACCTCGGATGTCCGCGAGGCAAGTACGAAACCCGCAATCAAAGCGGGTTTCGCGAAGCTAGCGAAGCCACAAAAGCCGATTCTCAACAAACTCCTAGAGATGTCCCTAACGCGTGCCGGCGGCCGCATCGTAAGCCGCTCTGCCAATCCGGGCAATAACCTGGTCGCGGGTAGCGTCATCTGCTGTCGAATCGGTGACGAACACAGCGACGGCCAGTTGCCGTCCGTCCGGCAGGGCGATCAACCCGATGTCATTGGTGGCGTGCGCCACGCCCTGATCGACATCGGAGGTCCCGCTCTTGTGGGCCACGCGCACTCCCTCCGGGAGATCCGCTCCCAGCCGCTTCGTTCGAACCGCGCCGTACATCCAGTTCAGCAACAACAGCGTGTCGGCGGGATCAAGAGGCGAGTTGTCGGCGATCCGGCGCAGGAGTTGCACCGCTCCCGCGGGTTCGAACCAGTTACGGTATTGAGCGTCGACTTCGCGATGCAGGGCCGCTTCGTTGTCCTGAAGATGGAACCCGGTCACACCGAGTGAATCGATATAGCGGTCGACGACGCCGGCTCCACCGGCAACACGAAATAGAATATCCGCCGCCACGTTGTCACTGAGCGATACAGACAGTTCCAGCAGCTTTCGCAGCGGAACGTCTACATCCCCGCGGGGGTACTCATCCTGCAAAGGGCTGTAGGCGTGGGGCAGGATGCGGTCACCCGGCGCAAAGTGCACGGGCTGGTCCAGGGTCAGCTTTGCCTGCTCCACCTGATGCAGCACGGTGAGGGCGAGCGGGAGTTTGAAGACCGACTGCATCGGCGGGTGAGCGTGCGGGTTGAGATCGCAGTTCAGAGTGGAACCGGGCAAAGCGCAGGCCGCGGACACCTTTCCGTGTGCCTCCGACGCGATCCGCCGGACTCGCTCCTGTAGATCGGTTTCGTGCGCCGCGCTCTGTTCCTTAAGCCGCGACGCGAACGAGGGCTCGGTGCTTGGCGCGGTTGTCCGCGCGGAGAGAGCCGGTAGAACGCCTGCAGAGAAGACCAGCGTGGCTGCAAGGACAAGGGACACCTGGCATCGTGCGGGCAAGTGGCGGCTCCGGCGCATTGAGAAATTTTACTTGCGCGAGGTCCCGCTGTCGCGCGGCCATTGCGGTTGCATGGAACCCGGCTTGGAACAGCAGCGGTTCTATCCCGTTCCATCCGGGATTGCTGCTGGATGAAAGTTCCGGAGACTGCGCTACACTTAACACTCTCGCTTGTACAAACGATGGGCACTTCACGCCGGGATCTCGCCCGTCCGCATTTCCTTTTTTCCAACGCGTTGTCAGAATTCGACAAAGGAGAGAAACTTCATGGGCCTTAGCAGAAGAGAGTTTTTAATGCGAGTCGGCCAGGCCGGTGGGTATGCGGCGACCTTCGCAACCATGCAATCCCTCGGTCTGGTGGCGATGAAGGGGCAACGGCCCGGCCCCATTGCGGCACCGCCGGGAGTTGGCAAAGGCACGAAGGTGATTGTCCTCGGCGCCGGGATTGGAGGGCTGGTCTCGGCTTACGAATTGAGAAAGCTGGGTTATGAGGTGACCGTGCTGGAGGCGCGCGCGCGCCCCGGCGGCCGCAACTGGACCGGGCGCAAGGGAACGGTGATCGAATTCGTCGATGGCACGACCCAGACCATCGAGTGGGAGGAGGGCAACTATCAGAATCTCGGCCCCGCCCGCTTGCCCAGCACGCACTGGACCATGCTCGATTACTGCCGCGAACTGAACGTACCGTTGGAAGTCGAGATCAATACCACGCGCTCCTCTTTGCTGCAGAACGACACGACCAATGGCGGTGTTCCTGTGCCGCAACGCAAGGCCGTCAACGATACGCGCGGCCAGGTCAGTGAGCTGCTCAACAAATGCCTGGCGCAAGGAGCTCTGGACACGGATCTCAGCGCGGACGATCGTGAGCGGATGAAGGCCTTCCTGAAGTACTACGGGCCGCTGGATACCAAGGGCAGGTACCTTGGTTCGGATCGCGCGGGCTATACCGTTACGCCCGGGGCTGGAACGCAGGTTGGGGTGTTTCAGCCCCCGCAGGACATGGATCTACTGCTGCACGAAGACTTCTGGGCCGCCATGCTGTACGAGGAGGTATGGGATTGGCAAGCCACCATGATGCAGCCGGTGGGCGGCATGGATCAGATTCCTTATGCCTTCGCGAAGTCGCTTGGGCCGATCGTCCAATACGAGTCTCCTGTCACTGAGATCCGCAAGACGGCTCACGGCGTGAAGGTCAGCTACAGCAAAGGCGGAGCCAGCCAGCAGATCGAAGCAACGTACTGCATCGTCGCGCTACCCTTTTCGATGCTCAAGAAGATTCCTAACGATTTTTCGCCCCCCTTCCGGAAGGTCATCGACGGATGCACCATGGGCTCTTCGGTGAAGATGCCGTGGGAGAGCCGCCGCTTCTGGGAACAGGATTACAACATCTATGGGGGACTCTCCTTCCTGGCTCAGGGCCCCAGCCCCATCTGGTATCCGAGCGCGAAGCTCATGCATCCGACCGGAATCGTCGTGGGCGGGTATATGGACGAGTTCCAGGTTCGCGGCTTCGCCGATCTGACCTTGCAGCAGAAGCTGGATGTTTCGCGGGGCCAGATCGAGAAGCTGCATCCCGGTCACGGCAAGGAACTCACCAAGCCCATCTTCTGCGGCTGGAGACACATCAAGTGGAACGAAGGCTCGTGGATCAACTCCTATGGCGGCGGCCCTTCCGGCTACGATGTGGTGATCCAGCCCGACGGCCCCATCTACTTCGCCGGCGACACGATCAGCCACCTGGTGGGTTGGCAGGAGGGTGCGGCTCTGAGCGCGAAGCGCGCGGTCACGATGATCAGCGACAAAGTCAA
>CAXUIM010000016.1:3743-26899 GCA_964250885.1 uncultured Acidobacteriaceae bacterium
GCTGGTCAAAAAATCCATCGGAGTGAGTCATGAAAGTACGCGATGTAGTAGCGCAACTCAAGCGGTTCTCCCGTCGCTGCACGGCGATCACAAGCAGCTTGCAGCCGGTTCTCACCGAGAAATTCGGCAACTTACAGAACCTGCGGCGCCCTGCGATCCGCAACGCCGCGGTAGCGCTGTTATTGCTCCCGCTGCTGGCACAGGCACAGGTGACGGTGAAGCATGTCCAGACCGACAAATCTCCGATCGCTACGGGTGTCTGGGCCGGAGACACCTACTACCTCAGTGGACAACTGGCTTCCCCCGTGACCCCGGCCGACGAGGCCAAGGGAACGGCGGCGGTGTACGGGGACACCAGGACGCAGGCTGCAAGTGTCTTCGCAAAAATTCAGAAGGCGCTCCAGGATCAAGGTCTGGACATGAAGGATGTGGTGAAGATGACCGTCTTCATGGGACCGGATCCCAACACCGGCAAGCTGGACTTTGCGGGCATGCAATCGGAGTTCGTGAAGTACTTCGGGACCAAGGAGCAACCCAACAAGCCCGCGCGTTCCGCCTTCCAGGTGGCGGCACTGGCTGCTCCCTGGGCGCTGCTCGAGATTGAGGTGATCGCAGTTCGCGGCAAGTAGAGCGCTTCTCCTGTTGAGGCGCTGCTCGAGATCGAGAAGGAGTTGGAGCCATCCTCCGGGTTCCGGCTACGCGCTGCGGAACGCCCACCGCAGGTGAGACGCCAGAAACTGCAGACGCAGCCGGATTTGTTTCCACACGCTGTAGCGCCGGGTAAAGTTGTCGGCATGACGGCGGTACAGCAGTAACGGTTCGTCGATGTGGACCGTTCCGCCACCAGCAAGCGTGTTCCGGCTGCCGATCCAGGCGTCGTGCAGGAAGAGCTGGCCTGCCGGGAAGGGCAAAACATGTCGAATCAGGGAGGCGCGAAAAGCCATTGCCGAACCTTGAAACTGATTGTGCAGAAAATTAGCCGCCAGGTTGGTGGTGAACTTCCGGTGAGCCAGGACTTCAGCGCTGCTCAGCGGTTGATCATGCTGGTCGATCAAGGTGAGGCCGGTGGAGACAACCTGCCTCTCGGGGTGGGCCGCAAACACCTCCAGAACCCGGCTCACCTTGCCGGGAGCCCAGAGATCGTCATCGTCGCAGAGGAAGAGGATATCCCCGCTGGCGCTGCGCACGGCGTCCTCAAAGGTGGGGACGATCCCCTGGTTACGGCGATGCTCAACCAGTACGATGCGTGGGCCTGGAGGCGCCGCCTCCAGCAGCCTCTGCATCTCCTGCACAAGCGCCACCGTCCGATCGCGCGAGGCATCATCGACGATCACCACTTCATCCCCGGGTTCGAGCTGAGGAAGAATCGAGCGCAGCTGTGCCTCAATGTAGCGCTCCCCGTTATAAGCGGCCATGCACACCGAAACCATGGAACGGGCTGGCGCCGGGTGAATCCGGAGTGCGTCTCCGAATCTCTCTACCGTGGCCTGTCTCCAGCGCGCGATTCGGTATTTGCGGGAGTGGAACAGGCGGCGCCACAGCGCCTGCCGGGTGAGCCGGCGGAGCTCCGCCTGGTCTCGCCGCCGCCAATGCTTGACCATCCGCCCGGCGAGCCGCACGGTGCGCTCGAGGCCGGCCAGGGTGTTCATTTCGAGATCCCAGAAAGCCGACTCGGTCAGAAGAATGTTGCTGTAGCGCTCTGGGGAGACCCGGGTCCGCAGGTTGAGCATGGAGAAATCGTGGTCCACCTGCAAGGAGCCGGCCACGAATACCCGCTTACCGAACTTGGCCAGTTGGCGATACAGAACCGAATCGCTATTGTCCAGCCAGAACCAAGGAGAGTACCCGCCTATCTGGCGAAGCACGGAGACGCGCACCAGCGAGCCGGAGTTAAAGGCATACACCGCCTGTTCCGGGATTCCGGTGTAGCCGGCAGGGAACCAGCACGGCCAGAAACCAGCCGCGAAATAGTTGGGGGAGACGATGCGCCCCCCGGCAACAATCTGCGGCACGATGGCCCCCACATCCGGCCGGCCCGCAACCCGTGCGGCACTATCCACAAGGATGCGAAGCGAGGAGAGCGGCAGATCCGTATCCTGATCGAGAGTGAGAAGCCACTGGCAGCCTCTCTCCCGGGCCGTGACGAATGCATGATTGTAGGCGGCGGCTAACCCGCTGTTGCTGCTGTCCGGGACGTATTCCACGTTGGGAGGCAGACAGGTGGGCGCGCCTGGGCCCGGGGTATTGTCATGCAGAAGAATCTGCAGGTCGAGCTCGGAGGCAGGGATCTCCCGGGCGGCTTGCAGCAGGCTGGTGAAGCTGATGGAATCGCCGGCCCTGATCTTGTAGAGCACAATCACAGCGAGGATGCTCATTTTCATGCAATGATCCCGTTGGGACGATCGCGGCTGCCATGGTATGCCGTGGAGGCCGGACGAGGAGCTCGCTGCAATGCAGGGCAGCCGCTGCATCACCACCCAGCCCCATGGCGATCCGGAGCCGATCAGGAGAGCAGCAGGTCTTTACGCATGGAGCGCCATCCCCTCGCGTATCTCCAGTATAGCGGGGAGTTTGCGAGGATTACGCCGATCCGGCTCAGCAGGCCATGGGGCAGCTGCGATCGTCGCCGCAGCAGCGCAATCTTCTGGCGAAGCGCTCCGTCCAGGATGTGATGGGCGGGATCACCAGGGCGAAGCCGCTGCCGCAGGTCCTCGAACTGATCCGCCACGCGGGCATAACGCGCCCGTTCCGTCTGCCGCATCACTTGTATTCGAGCCCGGCGGCTACTGCCCCCAACGCCAAGTTGCTGCTGCGCATGGACGCGGTAGTGAATGAGCGGACGAGGGACGAGCAGCAGTGTGGAGTAGAGCACCAGCATCCAGGCGATCCAACCATCGTGAACCCAGGAGACGGGGATGGGTGTCCAGCAATCGCGCAAGTCGCCCCGAATCATAAGCGTAGCCCCGGTCACCACATCGTGCTTCAATAGCAGATCGATGGCGCCCCCGTGCAGGAACCGCTCCTGCTGGCGGCGATCAAAGCCATGAAGTTGCCAGAGGGTCTTCTTCGCTTGTCGAGAAGATTCGACTGCTTCGGGATTGACTGCTTCGGGATCGGCTGCTCCGGGATCGGCTGCTCCGGGATCGGCTGCTTCGGGATCGGCTGCTTCAGGATCGGCTGCTTCAGGTGTCGCGGTGTGCTTCAGGAGCAGAGCATCGGAAAAGACACCTCCGGCCCGCGGATTTCGCTGCAGGGCAAGCGCGAGCGTTGCCAGCTTTTCCGGAAACCAGATATCATCCTGGTCGCACAAGGCAAGGAACTCACCGGAGGCGCGCTGAAGGGCTTGTTCGAAGTTGCGAGTGGACCCTAGATTGACTTCGTTCACCATCACATGGACGGGAAAAGACACCTCTTGCCGGAAGCTCTCAAGCAGCTGCAGGGTTGAGTCCGTGGACTGATCGTCACAGACCACGAGCTCGAAGGGCTGCAGCGTCTGATCCCGGAGGCTTTGTAATTGTTTTTGGAGAAACCGCGTCCCATTATATGTGCAAAGGACAACGGAGACTCGTAAACCGGCTTTGAGTTCCGTCTTGAGTTCCCGTTTCGAACTTGGCATCTACAATATGGTATGTCCTTTGGAGGCGGAGTCGTTCATACTGAACCGGGTGGAGCAGTTTCGGAGGTCCGGATTTTCGTTCCAAGGTACTCACGGCGGCGGGATGGTTTGAGAGAACATCGCCCGGGTATAGTTATAAGTCGCGTGGTGCGCCGACTGAAGTTTGCTACACCCCGGGGGACCGTATGAGTTTTATCGCAGCAACAGGGAGCGCCGCCCATTCAGCGTCCGAGGCGCGCCTACGTAAGACCGGCCTGATCATTCCAACCTGTAATGCAGCCCGGTTTTGGGGGGGACTGCAGGAGGCATTGGGTCGGCAGGGCATCGAAAAGAGCCACGTCCTCATAGTCGACTCGTCTTCGACGGACAGCACCCCGCGCCTGGCGAAGCGCGCGGGGTACCGGCTCAAGACCTTATCACAAGAGAACTTTCGCCATGGCGCTACCCGGCAGATGGCGGCTGAGTGCCTGCCCTGGGCGGAGACTTTGCTGTATCTGACGCAGGATGCGATTCCTTGCGGTGAGAACTCAATCAGCAACCTGCTGAGCGCGTTCGATGACCCGCAGGTGGGTGCGGCGTACGGGCGCCAGCTCCCGCGCGCAGAGGCGGGACCGATCGAGCGCCATGCGCGTATTTTCAACTACCCCCCAGTCTCCGACGTCCGGAGCTATGCCTGCCGCACTCGGCTTGGCGTGAAGGCGGCCTTCTTCTCCAACAGCTTTGCGGCTTACCGGCGTTCCGCGTTGGATGAGGTGGGAGGATTTCCCCTGGATACCATCGTTTCGGAGGAGGTCACCGTCGTCGCCCGCATGTTGCTGGCGGGTTGGAAGGTGGCGTACCAGGCGAACGCGACAAGCGTTCACTCCCACGCCTTCACCCTGCGGGAGGAGTTTTCACGTTACTTCGACATCGGAATCCATCGTGGCCGCGAAGGCAAGCTGCTACGCCAGTTCGGCGACGCCGGGGGCGAGGGTCGTGCGTTCGTTGTCTCTGAAATCAAGTTCCTGCTCAAGAACCAGCCGTCCCTGATCCCTGTGGCCGTTCTACGGGACATCAGCAAATGGTGCGCCTATCGACTGGGTCTGCATGAGAAGCATCTTCCGTTCCAGTTGAAGAGGGAACTCTCCGGGCAGCCAAACTTCTGGCTGGACGAGCAGATAAAGCGCAAGAGCTACACCTCTGCTGAGTACCAGGAACTGAATCAACCGAAGGAGCGACTGAGCGGGAGCCGATAGCGACCAAGCTGACAACTCCCTTCCGGCAGCCCTGGGCGTTTGCGCTGCAGCGCCTGAAGACCTTCATCCGATTCTGCGCGAGGCGGCCTCACGAGATTGCCCTCTCTAGTTTTTGGAGTGATCTTCATGTTGTCGTAGTGATTTTCACGGATGCCTTCCCCCGGGCCGGGCTTCGTCGCCATGAGCAGGGCAAGGATGTAATTTTCTTTCGGCGTGACGACACGGGCATTCCGGTTTCTCGCATCCGCCATAAAGCGAATGTTGCGCGCTATACACCGCTTTGAGGATGTCTAGATTGCAGAAGCCCCCAGAGGGCGCCCATCGCCCCCGGCCATCTAGCTAGCTGCGATTTACGGCGCGCGAACTCTTCATGCTCCATGGCCTGGATTCGATTCCAGAACCCGCGGCTTCTAGTTTCTTGCCCAGGTTCGATTGTGGAGCGGCTCCCGCTCCGGCGCCAGTTTCGCCATGGCGAAGATTGCCGCATAGGATACCGAAGCTGCCGAGGAGATCACCTCCGGATTGAAAAATCCGGCGGTGATCCACGCGAGCAGCATCAGCATAAGACCCAGACTTGGGAGGATTCCGCGATCCGGTCTGGGCCACAGATCGGCGAAATAATACAGGGTCAGGAGAAGCAGGATACCGATTCCCAGGACGCCGATTTGTCCGGCTAGTGCAAGTAGCTGATCCTCATATGAGTACGGCGCGTCGTCATTGCGTATCACCCGTCGCGAGTAGCTGCCCAGGCCGTGGCCAAGCACCGGCGCGTCTTCGAAGAAGTTGTCCAGAGCCAGAATCTGTGTTGTACGTTCCTGGTCGGAAGAGGCGGCCACATCGGAAGAGAACCGCAGCATAACGACCGTGGACAACAGCGGCAACGAGACGAGGACAACGCCTCCCAGCACTGTTATCAGCGCAAGTTGAAACTTGTCCTTCTTTCCCAGAAGCAGACCGAGAGTAACCGCCAGCACGGTGAACGCCCAGAAGTAGCGGGAGAAGGAAAAGACGTCCGAGAGTAACAGGAGCAGCAACATCGAAAGCGCACCGGTTGCGCTGAAGCGGAGCGTCTTGCGATAGCGCAGTATGGCGAAGATGCAGATGGGGATCAGCCCATCGGAGATGAATTGAATCCGGCCCAGCATGGACGCGAATCCGTACGTCATGAGCGATACTCCGAACACATCCCTGATTCGCTCGACGAGCTCGGGTACCGGAATGCCTCGGAGGAGTGCATAGGCCAGCAGGAGCGCCTTTAAAGAACTGGCTGTCACCTCGGAGAAGACCACAACACGAAGGAAGTACACGGTCTCCGATTGTCCCTCCGCGCAAAGCAGGACCGCGAACCAGCAACTGATGATGGTGACCATCAGGTCCTTGTATTGTGCGATCGCGTAGGCCGGTTCGAATCCGTAGAACAGGGAGAGCGGCAACCAGGCCAAGAGCACGGCAGGTACGGCGAAGAGCAGAACCGTGCGAAACTTCGTGCCATGCCCACGCCGGAAGAACATGTGAACGGCGGTCGCCAGAAGAAGAAAGAACCAGAGGAACTTGATATTGAAGCCGAAGATGCTGCCACTGGGCAAGAGCACGAGCAGGTAGATATAGACGCCCAGGAGCCAACGGAAGAGCCGCAGGGAATTCCATGTTAAGAGCCAGGAGACGAATGGGCCATGTTCCCGCTGTCCTACCCCTATGACGCGGATTCCTCCGATCATACCCACAGGTCCCGGGCCGCCGCCGCTAATCCGTTTCCGTAGCGCAGGTACGCGGGGAGCATCTGTAGAACTTGCCAGGCCCGCGGCATCTTGTGCGCGGGAAGCTCGACGCGGCAATTGAGAAAGCGGATCGCCTCGCGCAGGCGTGCGGTGGTGAGTGAGCCTTGATCGCCATGCAAAAGCCAATGCTGCAGCACCTGCTGCAGACGCTCCGCGCGGGCTTTGTGGTGAACATGCGCGAGACCCCGAGCCTTCTGCAGCCTGCGCCGCGGAGATTCCGAGCGGTAGCCGGCGCGTTCGGCCTCAGCCCCGGTCTGCTGTGCCGTATGCACGCGATAGCACATCGGACGCTCCGGTGAGAGCTTGAGCCGGCCCACGCGATCGCTGTACAGCACCATCATCCAGGTCAGCCACGCATCGTGGAACCAGTTGCGGGGAATCTCCTGGTAGAGCTCCCGGATCTGGGAGCGAAAGACCATCGTGGCGCCGGTTGCGACCTCCTGTTTGAGCAGCAAACGGAGGGGATCGTCCTCAAACTCTCGCTGCTGCTTCAGTGGCAGGTGACCGCGCGACCACAGGCTGCCCGGCAGCGGACATCCGTCGCAGTCGATCAGGTCGGCGTCGGTGAAGACACCGGCGAGGGACGCGTTGCGCATCAGCTCCTCAAGCTGCTGGAGCTTACCCGGCTTCCACTCGTCATCCTGGTCACATAAGCCGATGAGCGGCCCCTGGGCGAGCGCGATGCCTTGCTGAAAGTTGCGGGTGGAGGAGAGTCGTACCGCATTGCAGTGGAGTCGCACCGGAAAGGGCGCAGTCTTTGCGAAGGCTTCCAGTAGGGCCACTGTTTCATCGGTGGACCCATCATCGCAGACCACAAGCTCGCAGGGGAGCCGCGACTGAGCCGCAATGCTCCGCAACTGCCGGCCGAGATAGGAGCCGCCGTTGTAGGTGCACATGACCACCGAAATAGGCGACGTCGATGTCATATCCGCTTCATCGGGCTTACGGCGGCTCGGCGTCCGTTGCGCCGTACTCTTCAAGCGCCCCTCGTCCCTAAGGGCGTCCATAGACATGCTATCCTGAATCGCGATATCCATGCAGACCGTAGATTCCCAGGTATTACCGCAAATTCGGAGAGATTCCTCCAGCTTCGATCTTGTTACGGTTTCTGGTGTGCTATGGAGCCGGTGGCGCCTGATCCTGACCGCATCCGTGGCCACAGGATTAATCCTGCTGGGCGTCAGCTTTTTCCTGCGTGATACATACAAGGCAACCGCGATCGTGATGCCGCCGGACCAAAGCGGTAGTCTTCTTTCCATGCTGGGGGCGGCCGCTAGCGGTTCGTCCGGTTCGAGTCTCTCAACCGGCGCGTTGGCTGCTTTGACGATGAAGAGCCCTGCCGACCTCTATGTCGCTCTGATGTCGAGTCCCGGTGTCGAAGACGCGGTGGTGCAACGCTTCGATCTGCAGAAGCTCTACAAAAAAAAACATGAGTCGCAAGCCAGAAAGAATTTCGAAAGTAACTCCGAAATCAAGGCGGACAGCAAGAGCGGTCTGATCACGATCTCGGTAATCGATCATGACCCGAACCGCGCCGCGGCCATGGCCAATGCGGTCGTGGCGGCCTATGATCAAACGTCATCCCGATTAGCTATCACGGGCGCGCAGCGCAGCCGGTTCTTTTTCGAGCAGCAGGTAGCGGACACCAAAGAGCATCTGAGCCGTGCTGAAGAAGCTCTGAAGGACACCAGTGAGAGGACAGGTGTGATCCAACCGGAGGGAGATGCCCGCGCGCTGATTGCCTATGAGGCGCAGCTCCGAGCGCAGATCGCGCTCAAGACCGTGCAGATTCAGTCGATGAAGGTTTATTTTTCCGACGAGAACCCGCAGGTTGAGACCGCGCAGCGGGAACTCCAGGCGCTGCACGATCAAGTAACTGCATTGAGTCAGAAGACAGGAGGCGATGCGGCGTTCTCCTCCCGTAATGTGCAGACCGATGCCTCTCTCGATTACCTGCGAAAGTTGCGGGACGTCCAATACAACGAGGCTCTCTACGAGCTTCTACTGAAAAACCTGGAGATCGCCAAACTGGATGAAGCACGTGAAGGCAGTATTGTCCAGGTTGTGAACGCAGCGACGCCCCCCGATATGAAGGATGGTCCGCACCGTTCTTTCTTCCTGATGGGCGGCGTGCTCCTTGGATTTCTCTCCTCTTCGGCGTGGGCGCTGGTGCGTTCCAGCTTCCCGGCATCGTCCACCACCATCGGCCCTTTGGAAGAAGCGTGAGCGACACGAAAGCTACTCTTGATGCGAAACACTGAACAACGCGAGCGAAGCCGTTCCACTGCATTCTGGCGGCGCTGTTTGCAGCGCGGGCCTCTGGCTTTGCGACTGCTGTCTTATGTCTTGACCGCGGCGGCGCCGGTCCTGCTGGTTGCGGGCGGTCCGCTCCTGGCCCAGGGTTCCGCGACCTCTGCCGCCTGCGCTGACCCGATGTCGCCGGCTTGCAATACCGGCACCGGCAGTACATCGAGTCAGACGGGAAGCTCGGTCCAAATACTGCCCGGCGTGAGCGGCAGCAGCCTGAACTCGCTTCCAAATCAAAGAGTGGAACAAGGCAACCAGGTTTACGTCGACTCAGCCGGCACCAGCGACAGGTCGCAGAATCCATATCAGCCGGCCCGCAGACTGGTGTTTCCGCCGGATCCGATTGTCGACATGCAGCGGCTCGCTCAGGCCTCTACCGGTGAGCTGTTACCCGTATTCGGACGCGATCTGTTCAATCAGGCGCCGTCCACCTTTGCGCCGACCAACCAGATTCCGGCGATGGCGGACTACATGGTCGGCCCGGGCGACGTGATCCTGCTGCGCTTGTGGGGACCGGAGTCTTTCAATGGGCAATTGACCGTCGACAGCACCGGTTCGATTTACGTGCCGCAAGTGGGCGCCGTTCACGTGGCCGGGCTGCGAGTGGACCAGCTGCAAAGCCAGATCAGTTCGCAGCTGAGGCATACGTTCCGTAACTTTGATCTCTCCGTGAACCTGGGACACCTGCGCTCCATACAGGTTTACGTGGTGGGCGAGGCGCGCCGCCCTGGCGCTTATACGGTCAGTTCCCTCAGCACCGTGCTGAATGTGCTCTTTGCCTCGGGCGGCCCCAGTGTTCAGGGATCGCTGCGGGATATCCAGGTCAGACGGCAGGGGGCCGTGGTCGGCCACCTGGATCTGTACGATCTGATTCTTCGCGGCGATGAGAGTCACGATCTACGCCTGCAACCCGAGGACACGATCTTCATTCCGGCAGTGGGGCCGCAGGTCGCTTTGGGCGGCAGCGTGCACCGCCCCGCCATCTACGAGTTGCACGGTGACACCACGGTCGGCGCTTTGCTTGCGCTCGCCGGGGGCTTTACGCCAACGGCTTCCACGACGCAGATCTCGCTGGAGAGGATTGAGGACAACCGCGCGCGCGCCGCGATGACGGTTAGCCTCGATGCGGCCGGAAGCGCGATGATCCTGCGCGACGGCGATGTGCTGTTCGCCGAGCACATATCGGCGGCCTATCAGCAATCGGTAACAATTCGCGGGAACCTCGCCAATCCGGGACGCTTCGCCTGGCATCAGGGCATGCGGTTGAGCGACATCATCCCCGATCGCATGTCGCTTCTAACCAGTAATTACTGGCGGCAACGTAATCGCCTGGGGGTGCCGGTTCCGTTATTCGAGCCGTTGCGTCGTGCACCGCAGGTGCAATTCCAGCAGAACGGTTTCTCCCCGGCCACTCCAGGCAACGGCTTCAATACGCAGCGCGCGCAGAGTCTAGGCGCAGGGAACCTGGCCGCGGGGAATCTGGGCGAAGGAAATTTAGGCGAGGGGACTTTAGGGGAAGGAACTTTAGGCGAAGGGAACCTGGCAGCAGGGATTGATGAGGAAAATGGCCTGGTTCCGAACTCCATGACACCCGAGCAGGAATTGGAGGCCAACCCAAACGCTTCGGCGGCCGATCGCAGGGCCGCCGCGGCTGAACTAGGCGGTACGGGCGAACCCGGCACCACGCTCTCGGGTGGAACGCTTGCCCAGGGACAGCAGGCTACGGCTGATCTCGATATCGCGTCGCGTGGTAAGCCGAACAACATCAGCATCCCCGCTCCGGAGATTGACTGGTCCTACGCGGTGATCGAGCGCCTGGACCCCAATACCCTGAAGAGCTCACTGGTGCCCTTCAGCCTGGAGAAGCTGCTGCAGGATCATGATCCGTCACAGAATCTGGAGCTGCGGCCTGGCGATGTGGTGACCATTCTTTCCCAGGCCGATGTGCGCGTTCCGCAGGACCAGCAGACCAAATACGTCCGCCTGGAGGGTGAGTTCAATGCCGCGGGCGTCTACAGCGTCGGTCCGAACGAGACGCTGGATGAGGTGGTGCAGCGCGCCGGCGGGCTTACTTCGAAGGCTTATCTCTATGGCTCCAGCTTTACTCGAGAGTCATCACGAGCCTTCCAGCAACAAAGGCTGGATGAGTACGTCACCACTGTCGCACTCAACATGCAGCGAGCGGCAGCGGTCGCGGCCGCCTCCACCACCACCGGCGTGGGGAACACCGAAGAGATCGCCGAACAGCGCGAGATCATTGCCCAGCTTCGCAAGCTGCGGGCGACGGGCCGCATCGTGCTCGAGTTCCGCCCCAGCAGCACAGGACTGGCCAGCATCCCACACATCGCTCTCGAGGATGGCGACGTCTTTAGGGTACCGTCCCGCCCGCTCACGGTGAACGTCATCGGCGCCGTGTATGGGCAGAACATTTTTCTCTTCGATCCCAAACGGCGCGTAGAGGACTATGTGTTACTCGCTGGAAAGCCCAATCCCGTTGCCGACCCCAAGCATGCGTTCATCATCCGGGCCGACGGATCGGTGTACAGCCATGACCGCGCGAGCAGCACGTGGAAGAATACCTTCGACGCGACACAAATCAATCCGGGCGACTCGATCGTGATCCCTGAAAAGCCGATTCGACCCACCTTCATCCGGCAGTTCATCGACTATTCGCAGATCTTCTCCCAGTTTGCGCTGGGAGCCACGGCGATTGCTGTACTCAGGGATGAGTAAGCGCCCAGGCTGCGGCTCGCTTCGGCGAAGCCAACTATGATCGAAGGGCGAACCGTACCGGCATGACGAGGATCTCGTGAGTCTCAGGCGCACACTGGTTCATTTCCTGACAGCAGCTTCGATCCTGGTGTTTCCGGGCGCAAGCTTCGCTCAGCAGCCGAGTGCCGAATCCGCAGGCCCGCAGGAGTTGCCCGTTGCGCCGCTTCCCAGGCTCAGCGCCTTTACTCTGCCTGCTCCCAGCGCGGCGTGGCGGAGCCCGAACGGGCCTTCTGCCGGAGGCGAAGAGCCGACCCTGCCAGCACCCGAGGCTGCGCCGGATCCCAACATCCCGCTGCAGGACGGGTTCTCGCCAGGTACCGGCAGTGGACCCGGGGCGACGCCTGCGGCTCTCGGAAGCGACAGTAACGAGGACAAGGTCGGTTCCACGAACGTGCCGATGGATAGCTGGATCTATCCCGCACTGGAACGGCTCGGCAACATGGGGCTGATCCCGTTCCAGAGCATGTCAATCCGGCCCTGGACGCGCCAGGAGTGCCGTCGCCAGGTCCAGCAAGCTGAAGAGATTCTTGCCGGAGTCCATGGCCACTACTACGACGTAGGCGCGGGGATCGCACAGGAGGCGGAGAGACTTCTTCCGCAGCTCGAACAAGCTCTGTCGGAGCCGGATGCCGCTGACGAAGCCGTGCTGGAATCCGCCTACGGGCGCGGCGGAACCATCGCCGGCCCGGCACTGACCGATGGCTTCCACTTCGGGCAGACGTGGGAGAACGACTTCGGGCGTCCCCTGGAGCGTGGGACCAGCGGCATCGCCGGTTATTCGCTGCGGGCTATCTATGGACGGTTCTTCCTCTTCGACCGGCAGGAATTGCAACAAAGCCCCACGGTGCCCGGTGTGACCGCGGCGGAATCCGCGCTCTTCTACCAACTGGATGACATCCCGTTCGGCTTGCCGGGAGAAGCGCAGGCGCCGCCCATTCCTGTGTCTTCGCCAGTTGCGGCGTACCTGCGGCAGCGTCCGCTGGAACTGTATGCCGGCGTCGCCTTCGCCGGGAATTCTGTCTCGTTTGGCAAACAGGAGCTGTTCTGGGGGCCGACGACCATGGGTCCGTGGGCCTTTTCCAGCAACGCGGAGCCTACCTACAATCTTCGCTTCGTTGCGACCCGGCCGCACCCGTTTCCGTTCTTTCCTACTCTGGGCACGTATCGCTTCGATCTTGTCTTCGGCAAGCTCTCCGGCCATCACTTCCCAGCCAGACCGTACTACAACGGGGAGAAGGTCGACTTTACTTTCGGGCGCCTGCTGGAGATGAGTTTCACCCGCTGGGCGATCCTGTTCGGTGTTGGGCATCCGATGACCCTGGGCGACCTCGGCCGCAACCTGTTCAGTTTCAGCTCCACCGGCTGTGGCTATGGGTATGGAGACCGCTGCGATCCCGGCGACCGCAAAGGCGGATTCGATTTCCGCCTGCATGTACCCGGTCTGCGGAACTATGTGACGATCTACGCCGACAGCTATGACGACGATCAGCCCAGCCCGCTGCAGGCGCCGCGGCGCGCCGCCTGGAATCCAGGCATTTACTTCGCTCGGCTGCCGTACTTGCCGCACATGGATCTGCGCTTCGAGATGTCGACTTCAGAAGGCCTTAGCCATGATGACGGGGGCACCTATCTCTTCATCAATAATCAGTACCGCGACGGGAACACCAACAAGGGCTTCCTTCTGGGCAACGCAGTGGGGCGCGATGCCAGGGCCTTTGAAGGCCGCTCCGGGTATTGGTTTTCGGCCCGCACTCGCGTGGAAGCCGGGTATCGCCAGACTAAGGGCAGCGACATTTTTCTGCGCGGGGGAAGCACCATAAGCGACGGCTTCGTCAATGCCTCGTATGCCATCACACCGCGGTGGAGCGTGCAGATGTTTGCGCAGTATGAGCGCTTTCTGGTCCCTCTCTATCTCCCCGGTTCCCAACACAACGAGAGTGGATGGCTGCAGGTGGTCTGGAACCCAAACCTCTCGCTATTTTCCAAATGGCACATCACCAACGATCAGGGGAAATAGAGCATTCCTCGTGCTGCTGCAGCACATAAAGATTGCAGATAAAGATTTACGAGTGCCGTTTTCCTGGGAGAAACGGCGGGCGCGGTGACGCTTCGCTGCGGACCTGCCAGAGAAATTCGCAGGCAGGCCCCCGCGAACACCTACCCCTTTTGTACATCTACACGAATCATGCTCTATGCCGGCGCTGGCGCGTGGAGCGCCTCTCGCATGCAGAGCGCCAGGTAATACTTGATCTGCGACTCGCCGAGAGCGGCCGGGTCGAAGAGACGATTCAGGGCCAGACCTTCCAGAATGGCGCCGGTGGCGAAGGAGCCGGCAAGTTGCTTCTTTGTGCTCTGGCGATAGAACTCGGGCATAAACTCGGCAATCTCCGGGAAGGAGCAGCGAAGCCGCATAGCCGTGTGCAGATCCGCCAGGCGTTTTCGCTTGCTGGGGTGGCGGATGGCATACACCTTGAATTCCAGAGTGAGCAGAGTGCGCTGGCGATCGTTGCCCAGTTTTGCCATATAGGCGGCGAGCGCCCGAATGCGTTGTTCAAGATCCTGCCCGGCGCCGCCGGAAGGGGGCAGAAGCCGGCGAATGCCTTCCATGTCCAGATCGATGTCCTCTTCGTAAATAGCGAAGAAGACATCCTCTTTGTCTTCGAAGTTAGCGTAGAACGCGCCGCGCGTTTTTCCGGCCGCGGTGGCGATATCCTCGAGGCGGGCCTGCTCGAAGCCATCGCGCGCGAAGATACAGCGGGCTGCCTCGATCAACTGCTGCCGCGTAACCCGGGAACGCATCTGCTTGCGGGAGTGTGAGTCAGAAGCCGCCCTGGGTCTTCTGCTGCTGCCTGCGGAAGAAACTTTTGAATCGCGCATTCGGTCCATCGCGTCTGTTCTTAAACATACATGAATGTATCTTTAGTCTTCGCAACAATTGTGCTGGGCAAGGAAGACTTTTCCCGGAAGAGATGTGTCAGGGGCTGCAATTGAGGCGGGTGAATGAAAGAAGAATCCAAGCCGAAGAGAACCAGGAGATGGTGATGTACATGCAACAGGGCGCAAGAGCGGAGAGGATGCACCTTTCTTTCAGGGGCGGCAGAGACGTCGCGGCGCCGCTGCCCCTGAGCAGGAGTTTGCTGCTGCTCGCGGTGGGCCTGGGGGCGCTCGCCGGCTGTGCAAAGAGAGAGCCCGCGGCGCCTGCCGGGCCGCCGGGGCCGCTTCCGGTCACCGTGGTTCAAGTGCAGCCCACCGATGTTCCTCTGACCGGCGAATGGGTGGGTACGCTCGACGGATATGTGGACGCTCAGATCCAGTCTCAGGCCAGCGGCTACCTGATCAAGCAGGACTACCGGGAAGGCGCCCAGGTCTCCAAGGGTCAGGTTCTCTTCGAGGTCGATCCCCGGCCCTATCAGGCGACACTGGACCAGGCCAACGGGCAGCTTCAACAGGCCCGGGGCCAGGTAGCTCAGGCCCAGGCTCAGCTTGGGCTTGCCGAAATCAACGTTAATCGCGATACACCGCTGGCCCAGGCACGCGCCATAGCGCAGAGCCAACTCGATAACGATTTGCAGCAGAGGGCGCAGCAGGCGGCGTCCGTCCAATCCGCTCAGGCCTCGGTCACCGCCGCTCAGGCCGCGGTCGCGACGGCTAAGCTCAATCTCGGCTTTACTCAGGTTCGCTCGCTGATCACGGGCGTCGCGGGACAGGCGATGTTACAGGTCGGCAACCTGGTCAACACGCAATCCGTGCTGACTTCCGTCTCGCAACTCAATCCCATCAAGGTGTACTTCGCGATCAGCGATACGGAGTACCTGGCGTTGACCAACCGCGCTCACGCCGGGGGCGGCGATCTACTGAAGAACGCCTCTGCCGTGCCCTTGACGCTCACCCTCGCCGACGGGCAGACCTATCCGCGGAAGGGTCACATCGACTTCGTCGACCGGCAGATCAACCCGCAAACGGGCGCCATCCGGATTGCAGCCTCCTTTCCCAACCCCGGGAACGTGCTCCGGCCGGGGCAGTTCGGCCGTGTGAAGGCGGAGACCCAGTTGCTTCATAACGCGCTGCTGGTCCCGCAGGTCGCCCTCCAGGAACTGCAGGGTTTGCAGCAGGTGTACGTTGCCGGCTCCGACGGTAAAGCGCACCTGGTCACTCTTAAGCTCGGTCCGCAGGTCGGCACAAACTGGCTGGTCGAAGGAGGCATCGAGCCTGGCTCGCAGGTGATTACCGATAACCTGTTGAAGCTCACAGAGGGACAGCCGGTATCGCCGCATCCAGCGCCTCCCATGGCTTCTACAAGCCAGGACAACTCGTCGGCCGGGAGGTAAGCGAATGTCGAAATTCTTCATCAGAAGGCCGATCGTTGCGATCGTCATCGCCATCCTGACCGTTATCCTCGGCACCGTGTCGATGTTGAACCTCGCCACCGCGCAGTTTCCGGACATCATCCCCACTGAGATTCTGGTCACGGCCACCTATCCGGGCGCTGATTCCACGACTCTCGCCCAAGCCGTCGCTACGCCCATCGAAGAGCAGATGAACGGCGTGGACAACGCGATCTACATGGATTCGGTCAGTGCCAACAACGGCGTGGTCCAGCTTTTTGTAGACTTCGATGTCAAGACCGACCCCAACATCGATCAGGTCCTCTCCCAGCTTCGCGTCGACCAGGCGCAGCCGCAGCTTCCCGCGCAGGTCACGACGGCCGGTCTGACGGTGCAAAAGTCGCCTACCTCGCCGCTGATGCTGGTCGCGATCAGTTCGCCCGGTAACAAGCTCAGCCAGGACTTCCTCACCAACTACGCCATCATCAACCTGCAGGACCAGATCACGCGCGTCAAGGGTGTCTCCCGTGTTCAGATCTTCGGCAGCCAGTACGCACTCCGCGTTTGGGTCGATCCCAACAAGCTCGCCAAGCTGGGGGTTACAGCGCCCGAAGTCATCCAGGCCATCCAGACTCAGAACAATGTCAACCCCGCTGGACAGATTGGGGCGGAACCCATCCCGAAAGGCCAGCAGTTCACCTACACGGTACAAACGGAGGGACGGCTCGTCCTGCCGCAGCAATTCGGCAACATAATTCTCCGCGCCAATGCGGACGGATCCATCCTGCGTCTGTCGGATGTCGCGCGAATCGAGCTCGGCGATCAGCAGTATGCGATTTCCGGCCGCTACAACCAGAATCCCGCAGGCATCATGGCCGTGTACCAGCTTCCCGGCTCGAATGCTGTAGCCACCGCGAAGCTGGTCAACGCGCGCATGAAAGAACTGGCCACCACCTTCCCTCCGGGTATCGCCTACAGCGTGCCGCTTGACACCACCAAAGCCGTTACCTCCGGCATTCATGAAATTGTCATCACGCTGCTCGAGGCGCTAGCCCTCGTCGTGCTCGTGGTGTTCATCTTCCTGCAGGGCTGGCGAGCCACCCTCATCCCCCTCATGGCCGTGCCCGTCTCGCTGATCGGCACCTTCATCATCTTCCCGGCGCTCGGCTTCTCCATCAACACGCTCTCACTATTCGGCCTGGTGCTGGCCATCGGCCTCGTGGTCGACGATGCCATCATCGTCGTCGAAGCCGTCGAGCACCATATTGAGGAAGGGATGGACCCCAAAGCAGCCACCATCAAGGCAATGGAAGAGGTGGGTGGGCCGGTCGTCGCCATCGCCCTCATCCTGGCTGCCGTCTTCATCCCGACCGCCTTCATTCCGGGCATCACGGGGCGCCTCTATCAGCAGTTCGCCATTACCATCGCGATTTCGGTCCTGATCTCCGCATTCAACGCGCTTACCCTGTCTCCGGCGCTCACGTCGCTGCTGCTTAAACCGAAGAACAAGCAGCAAAAGCCCGGATTGCTGGGCCGCGGGTTCGGTCTCTTCAACAAGTTCTTCGGGCGGACTACCGACAGCTTCGTGCATACGTCCAATGTGCTGATTCATAAGTCTTACCTTGCGATGATCGGCCTGGTCCTCATAGGTATCCTCGCGGTCTTCCTTGGCAACAGTCTTCCCGGCGGCTTTCTGCCGACCGAAGACCAGGGATACATGTTCCTTGCGCTGCAGCTTCCGGATGCTGCTTCTGCCCAGCGCACGGATGCCGCACAGCAGAAGATCACCGCAGCCTTGCTGAAGACGCCCGGTGTCGAGGGCGTGATCGCGGTGACCGATTTCTCTTTGCTCACCCAGGTTCAAAGTACAAATCAGGGGTTCTTCTTTGTCACGTTGAAGCCGTGGGGAGTGCGCAAGAGCAAGCAGGAGCAACTGGCCTACATAACGGCCAGCCTGGGCAAGCAACTCGCGGGTAATCCAGATGGCATTGCCTTTGCCTTTCCGCCGCCATCGATCCCGGGTATCGGAACCTCCGGCGGCGTCACCATGATCCTTGAGGATCGCTCGGGCAAGGACGATCCTGAGTTCCTCAGCAGGAATCTGATGACGTATCTTGGCGCCATCAGCAAGCTGCCTGAGGTAGCCTTCGCGCTTCCCTCTTACGCGCCAGCCGTACCGCAGCTTTTTGCGAGCGTCGACAAAGCCAAGGTCCTGCAGCAGCAGGTCCAGCTTTCTGACGTGTACAGCACCATGTCCACGTTCATGGGCGGGTACCTGGTCAACTACTTCAATCGTTTCGGCCGCCAATGGCAAACCTACGTGGAAGCGGAAGGCACCTCACGCACGGATATCAAGAACATCAGCCAATTCTATGTGCGCAGCGCCAATGGCGGACAAGTCCCGCTCGGTTCGCTGGTCCACGTGAAGCAGATTACCGGGCCGGAGTACATCTACCACTTCAACGAATACAACGCCGCGCAGATCAACATCACGGGCAAACCTGGCTACAGCTCCGGCCAGGTGCGCGCGGCGCTCGAAAAAACGTTTGCCCAGACCATGCCGCGCGGCGCCGGCTTTGACTATTCCGGCATCTCCTTCCAGGAAGACCAGGCGGAGAAAGGGATTCCGACGTATGCCGTGTTCGGCCTCTCGCTGCTCTTCGTCTTCCTCATACTTGCGGCGCTCTACGAGTCCTGGACGCTGCCTTTCAGCGTGCTGCTGAGCACCCCGGTCGCGATTCTGGGCGGGTACCTTGCACTTCACGTGCGGACGTTTGAGAACGACGTCTTCGCGACCATCGGCGTTGTTATGCTTATCGGCCTATCCGCCAAAAACGCCATCCTCATCGTAGAGTTCGCCAAGGCCAACTACGAGTCTGGCATGAGCATTTCAGATGCCGCGCTGGGTGCGGCGCGCCTCCGCTTCCGCCCGATCGTCATGACCGCTCTGGCCTTTGTCTTCGGTTGCCTGCCGCTCTGGGTGGCAACCGGCGCGGGTGCGGCTTCGCGCCGTATTCTCGGCACCACGGTCATCGGCGGCATGTTCCTGTCGACCGCCATCGGCCTCATCTTCATCCCTGTCACCTTCTCGGTCGTCGAGTACATTTCGCATCGCTTCATCAGAGGTGGCAAGGGAACGACGATGGACTCCAAGGCAGACCTCGATCCCGTCGCCGCCGGCAAAGCGGCGGGTGGGGGACCCTCGCCACAGTTGGCTCAGACCAAGACCGCGGAGAAGGGAGGTCACGCATGAGCAATTCGTCTCTCTACTTCAGGCGTGCCTGCACCGGCGCCGCTGTTGGCGCTCTCGCCCTTACCCTCGCGGCGTGCAACGTAGGTCCCAGATACAAACGGCCGGCCTACCAGGCGCCCGCGGCCTTCCGGGGCGCGGATGATGCTTCCGTCAACAGCGATGCGCCGAGCTCCCTCGGCGATCAGCAGTGGTCGCAGGTCTTCCGTGAGCCTGAACTTCAGAACCTCATCCGCGTTGCGCTCGCCAACAACTACGACGTGCGTATCGCCGCTCAGCGTATCGCAGAACAGCAGGCGCAGGTCCAGATCACCCGATCGCAGGAGTTCCCCACCCTCAGCGGGGGAGGTTCAGGTATCGGCGCGTCCTTCAACCCGGGCACCCTGGGCGCTGGCAACGGCAGCAACGGCATCACCAGTCCGATCTCGTTTGGAAGCTTCAATCTGTCCGCCGCCTGGACCCCGGATTTCTGGGGACTGTATCGCAAGCAAACGGAGGCGGCCCGCGCGCAGCTTCTGGCGCAGGTCTGGGCTCAGCGTGCCGTGCGGCTTTCGCTCGTCGAGAGCGTGGTCACCGACTACGTGCAGCTGCGCGCGCTCGATCGCGAACTGCAAATCACCAGGCAGACCCTGAGCGCACGGCAGGACTCCGTCAAGCTCACTCAGACGCTTGTCAATGGAGGCTCGTCGCCCCTCTCCGATCTTCGCCAGGCCGAGGAGCTTCTGTACACCGCCACCTCGCAGATCCCACAGCTTCAGCAGCAGATCCAGCAGCAGGAAAACGCTCTCAGCCTCTTGCTGGGCGCAAATCCCGGCCCTGTCGCACACCAGGATCCGAATGCCCTGACACCGCCCCCGCAGGATCTTCCTTCCGGCATTCCGTCGCAGCTCCTGGAGCGCCGCCCGGATATCCAGCAGGCAGAAGCTACTCTGATTGCCGCCAACGCGCAGATCGGGGTAGCGCGAGCCCAGTTTTTCCCACAGCTCTCCATCAGCGCTTCCGGCGGCTTCGGCAGCGATGCCTTTTCAACCCTCTTCGATCCCGGCAACAAAACGATCTATGGGATCGGTAGTCTGACCCAGCCCATCTTTGAAGGCGGCAAGCTCCGCGGCCAGCTCAACATCGCTCGGGAAACCCAGAAGGAAGATGTGTTGGCGTACCAGAAAAGCATCGCCACGGCGTTTCATGACGTCTCGAATGCGCTCATCGCGTTGAACAAGGAGCGCGCCTATCGGGAGCAGCAGGAGAAGCTGGTGGCCGCGACGCAGGACGCAACCCGCCTGGCGCGCATTCGCTACAAAGGTGGGGCGACCAGCTATCTCGAAGTGCTGACCACGGACACCAATCTGTTTTCCGCGCAGCTCAATCTTGTTGGCGCGCAACAGGGAGAGGCGCTCGCGCTGGTGCAGCTTTATAGCGCATTGGGCGGCGGCTGGCAGTAACGCGACCTCAGAGTTGCTGTTCGGAGGGCGGAGCCGCTGCAAGTCCGCAGCCCTCGGTACCGTAACCCTGATCGTGCTCTAACGCCGCTCAACGTGATAGCGCATCCACTTGATGTACTAGCTCAGTCATGCCAAACGAATGCTTGCGATCGCTGGATATTCATACATCCTTCTTGAATAATCATTCCCGTTGACCTTGCTCAAGGCGCCTGCCATTCTTCAACACATGGCAGCTCAAACGGAGAGTATCCACCAACTGCACATGCAACCAGGAGTGGGAACCCTTACCGCCGCGGCGGATTCTATTCCCTCACTCCTTATGTGCTCACCCGACCTTTACGAAGTCTCCTATGTAATCAATCCCTGGATGGGAGAGCATGTGGGCCGGTCCTCGCGAGACCGCGCCCAGGAGCAGTGGCGGAACCTGTACACCGTGCTGTCGCGGGTCGCGCGGATCTTCCTCATCGAACCTGTGAGCGGCTCGCCCGATATGGTCTTCACGGCGAATGCGGGTCTGGCGCGTGCCGGCCACGTCGTTCTCAGCAGCTTCCACCACCCCGAACGCCAGGACGAAGAGAAGCACTTCCGCCGCTGGTTTGCCGAGGCCGGCTATCGGGTCACCGAGTCCTTGCGGCAAGCGCCCTTCGAAGGCGAGGGCGATGCGCTGTTCTCCGCGGATGGACAGCGTCTCTGGGTGGGATATGGCACGCGGACCCATGAGGCCAGCCATGCCGCCCTGCGTTCTCTCTGGGACGTGGAAGTGACCGGGCTGCGTCTCGTGGACCCGCGCTTCTATCACCTGGATACCTGTTTCGCCCCGCTCGAGGACGGCTCTGTTCTGTACTACCCGGCGGCCTTTGATCCGGCGTCCCTGACATGCATCGAGGCTTTCTACCCACCCGAGCGGCGCATTATCGTGAGCGAGGCGGATGCCCTGCGCTTCGCGTGCAACGCCGTAAATATCGGCCGATCCATCGTGCTCAACTGCATCAGCCCGGAGCTGGAGCATGAACTTCAGCTGCGCGGCTTCGCTGTGATTCAGGTTGAGCTCGATGAGTTCCTTAAAGCAGGAGGCGCGGCGAAGTGCCTGGTGATGAAATTGACTCCCGATATGCAATCGCTCGCTGACCTGGTGCCAACGGTGCAGACCGCCCGTCCCGTCACGGCTTCGCCCTCGCGGCATCGCAAAGCAAGTGAGTTCATGGCGCTCGAAGATCAGTATGGCGCCCACAACTACCATCCGCTCGATGTTGTGATTGAGCAGGCGCAGGGGGCCTGGGTAACGGATGTGGAGGGCAAGCGCTACCTCGATTTCCTGGCCGCATATTCGGCCGTGAACCAGGGTCACTGCCATCCCGCGATTCTTCAGGCCATGGTGGAGCAGGCGCAGAAAGTGGCGCTGACTTCGCGTGCGTTCCACAACACGCAATTGCCTTTGCTGCTGCGCGACCTGCACGAGCTCACCGGGTTCGACATGGCGCTGCCCATGAACTCCGGCGCCGAAGCGGTCGAGACGGCCCTCAAGGTGGCGCGCAAATGGGGTGAGACGGTCAAGGGTATAGCTCGCGACCGTGCACAGATCATCGTCTGCGCCAACAACTTCCACGGGCGAACGATCTCCATCGTCGGCTTTTCGACCGAGCCTCAGTACCGGTCGGGCTTTGGTCCCTTCCCGGCTGGATTCGAGTGTGTCCCCTTCGGCGATGCGAGCGCTCTGCGCCGCGCCATTACTCCCGAGACCTGCGCCTTCCTGGTGGAACCCATACAGGGCGAGGCCGGGATCATTCTGCCCCCGGCGGGCTATCTGCGTGAAGTGGCGGAGATCTGCCGTGAAAACAATGTGCTGCTGATCCTGGACGAGATTCAGTCCGGACTGGGCCGCACGGGCAAACTCTTCGCCTACATGCATGAGGCGATCACGCCGGACGTTGTCCTCATCGGAAAGGCGCTCTCCGGCGGCTTCTATCCGGTATCGGCTGTACTCGCGTCGCGAGCGGTGCTGGGCGTCTTCGCACCCGGGGATCATGGCAGCACGTTCGGCGGAAATCCGCTGGCCTGCGCGGTCGCCCGGGCCGCGCTTCGTGTGGTGGTCGAGGAGAAGCTCGCTGAACGCTCCGCCAAGCTGGGCGCCTACGCCCTGGCGCGATTGAAAGCCATGCGCAGTCCTCGCATCGTCGCGGTCCGTGGCTGCGGTCTATGGCTTGCCATCCAGCTCGATGGGCCGGCACGGCCATTCTGCGAGCGGATTCGGGATCGCGGTGTTCTGTGCAAGGAGACCCATGAAAACGTCATCCGCATCGCGCCTCCTCTGACCATCGGCCGCGAAGACCTGGAGTGGGGATTGCAACAGATTGCCGCGGTGATAGAACAAGCGTAGAGCATTTTTGCTTTAGGTGTAGACCGAAGCCGCCGACCTCGACGTCGTTTTTCC
>CAXUIM010000017.1:0-3206 GCA_964250885.1 uncultured Acidobacteriaceae bacterium
GCCTGCACGAATCTGATCGGAGACAAGATGAGAATGTCCAAACTGTCCGTGCGTCCCTCCCAGGCTGTCCGGGTTTTCTGCGTGATTGCGGCTGGGCCTCTGCTCGCCATCAGCCTCTGCGGCTGCCTCGTCGCGGGTGTGTCCAGCGGAGGCGGCGCCTTCATTTGGCCGGGAGGATTGGGCCTGCTGGTGGTCCTCGCCATTATTTTCTTCATCTTGCGTGGGCGAAGATAATCCATCCATATTGCAATTGTGAGAAGGCCTGATTGATTACGGAATGACGCTGGTTTGTCCCGGATCTTCATACAACAGTTCGTCGTGGCCGGGTGGTCCGGCGAATGAAGCGACACGACGCGCGTTGAGCGGCGGAGGGGCTTGGTTGTCCAGCAGCAGATAGTGCACGTTGGCCGTGCGGGAGACGGAGCGGGGCGCGGAGCTTTCAGGTGACACGGTAGGCTCGAAGCGGTACGCCGGCAGGTACAGCGAGAGTGCTTCGCGGTTGTTGCTCACCAGGACCGTCTGGCCGGCAGGAACATACTGCGGGATGCCGGCAATCGTTGCCTGCAGCCAGCTGCGCGGAGCCCAGCCGTCATAGCGCTGCTGCCACTGCAGGACACAGCCCAGCGCCAGCAGCAGCTCCGCACAGATAAACCCGCCGCGGCGCAGCGGGGCGGTTGAGGCTTCGAGCAGGAGGTCGTTCAGGATCAGGCCGGCAGAAGGGATCAGGAAGAGCGCGAACTCGGACACGTACGTGAACAGGTTGAAGTGGTCTGCGACACCCAGGAGGAAGGCGAATAGGGCGTAGCTGCTGAAGAGTGCGGCGGCGATCGAAAGCCGGTGGCGGACCAGCAGCCAGACTCCGCCCAGCAGCCACACGACACTCAGCAGCAGCAGCACGAGATTGTGAGCGAACAGTCTGCTGTAGATCAGACCCGCGGAGAGGGGTTGACCGTAGGCGGTCTTATTTTTAAACAACACGGTCGCGCTGAGCTCTCCATAGTCCACAAGGAAGCCGCCGTGGATCCAGCCGCCGGGCCAGATTACAAACGTCGCCACCAGGAAGATTCCGCAGGCGTGTAGCAGCGGCCGCCGCACAGCAGACCAGCGCGGGAGCAGCCCACGGTTTGAAATCCAGAGCAGGGCCAGTGCCAGCGGAACGCTGGCCAGCAGTTCCACCGTAAACTCCAGGGCAGAAAAAGCGAGTGCCAGAGTGACGGCCGCAACGTAGAGATCGCGAGGAAGCTGAGAGATCAGGAACCGGGCGAAGAAGTAAAGGAACCCGAGCGCAAAGAAGATGTACCAGCCATGTGGTGTGGGATCGATGCTGACTTCGATATAGCGGCTCTGCATTCCGGCAAACAGCGCCAGTAAGGCCGCTGGAGCCAGCGGCAGACCAAGCTGCACCAGGAGATAGAACAGGAAACCGCAGGTGACGGCCGAGACACAGGAGGCCAGACGCCGTGCCGCCCGATCCTGGCCGGCGCGATCCGGCTTGGTCCGATCCGGGTTGGTGCGATCCGGCTTGATGCGATCCGGCTCGAACAGCGCGCGCACGGCGTGCATGGCATAGAAGCTCAGAGGCGAGTGGAAGTGACGCAGCGCGGAGTTGTCCCCCGCGGCATACAGGAAGTCCCAGGGGTGGCGGCGAAACTCCGGGTTCTGCTGGTGCAGCGTGATGAGCTGCGGCAGGGAAGCGCTGTCGGTGTCCATCCAGGTGGAGAGGATGAGATCCTGCGCCGCACGCATATAGTCAGCCGAGTCGTCGAAGAGCAGACCGTCGCGGGTCTGCGGAAGATGCAACAGAAAGACCAGAATGGCAATCGCGATAAAGCCGATAGCTCTCCACCCAGCGAAGGCTTTGGCTTTGCTCAAGAGTCAGATCTCCCAATTGCCATGGCCAGGCCCGGCTTACCTGAACTGAAATGTGCTGTTGCCGTTCTCCTGGGCGATGAGAGCCGATTCATAGTGATGAGAGCCAATTCACCATCAGAGTACAGGGCTTTGCGGCGGGTTGGGTTTCTGCCAAAGCCAGGTTTTTATCGAAGCGAGGTTTGTACCAAACAGGGATAGGAGTTCCTGGTTCGCTGTGACATACGCCGGAAGATGGTCCGGGAACGGCTATAGTGTACCTACGGCTGGAGCATTCCTCCTGCAGGTGATGACGGCCGCTTCGGGTTTGATGGCGGCTTCCTTTGGAAAAGGTACTTGCAAGATTGATCCGTGTCACCGCAACAGGAGAGAATGCTCTGAATGAGTTCTGGATCCAATCGCAACGGGCAGAAGCTCCTGGTGGTTGCGGTGATTCTTGCAGGAAGCTTCGTCGTGCTCCGAAAGCTGCAGCGGTACTCCGACAGGAAAGCGCCCCCGCCTATGGCCGAGACCTACGCGGTGGAAGCGAGCGCAATCCACGGACCGATGCTGTACGGCTGCCCCGTCTTCCCAGCCGATAACGTTTGGAACACTCCCATCGACAAGCTGCCCAGGGACGCCCATTCGGATGCGTACATCCAGACCATGGGAGCGCAGAAGCCGGTACATCCGGACTTTGGCGCCGACCCCGATAACGGTATACCGTACTCGGCGATCCCGCCACACACGCAGCGGGTCAACGTGTCTTTTGACAATCGCGACGAGAGCGACCTTGGGACCTATCCCATCCCGCCGCACGCTCGCGTGGAGGGCGGCGGTGACGCTCACCTGATCCTGGTTGAGCCCGTACGTTGTCTTCTCTATGAACTCTACGACGCGCATTCACAGCCGGACGGCAGCTGGAAGGCGGGATCGGGGATCAAGATGGACCTGACCAGCAACTCTCTGCGGGCGGAGGGGAAGACCTCGGCCGATGCGGCGGGACTGCCGATTCTGCCCGGGCTGGTCCGCTACGACGAGGTCGCAGCGGGCGAGATCGATCACGCGTTGCGCTTTACCGCTCCGCAGACCCAAGCGGCCTACATCTGGCCGGCGCGGCACTCTGCCTCTCACAATAAGGGCGCCAACTTCCCCCCGCTGGGATTGCGGCTGCGGCTGCGTGCGGACTTCGACATCTCGACGTACTCGAAGTCCAATCAGGTCATCCTGGTGGCGCTGAAACGGTATGGAATGTTCCTGGCCGATAACGGCAGCTCTTTTTACCTGAGCGGCGCGCCGGATAAACGCTGGGATGACGATGATCTGCATCATCTTAACGGCCTGAAGGGCTCTGACTT
>CAXUIM010000017.1:3306-4437 GCA_964250885.1 uncultured Acidobacteriaceae bacterium
CCAGAGTTTTGATTACGGGCGTAGCAGGTTTCATCGGATCGAGCCTTGCCCGGGCGTTGCTTGTCGAGGGCGCCGAGGTGCGGGGCGTCGACAACCTAAGCACAGGGAAGCGGGAGAATATTGAGGAACTTCTTCCGTCGCTGGACTTTCGCCACGCGGATGTTCAGGACCGAAAGGACATGGACGACGCCTGCGCCGGTGTGGACTTCGTTTTCCATGAAGCGGCCATCCCGTCGGTTCCCAAATCGGTGGACGATCCCCTGGGGACCAATGGCCCCAACCTGGACGGTACGCTGGTGGTCCTGGAGGCGGCGCGCAAAGCCGGTGTGAAGCGCCTGATGTATGCCGCGTCTTCGGCGGCTTACGGAGAGGCGCCCGAGTTGCCGAAGGTGGAGACCATGCTCCCCGGGCCTATCTCGCCGTACGCCGTGCAGAAGCTGGCCGGCGAACACTATCTGAGTGCCTATACCCGTGTATATGGCCTGGAGACGGTCTCGCTGCGCTACTTCAACATCTTTGGCCCGCGCCAGGACCCCACGTCCCAGTACTCCGGCGTGCTGGCGCGCTTCATCGCGCAGATGACTGCCGGCGAGACGCCGACCATCTTCGGCGATGGCCAGACGAGTCGCGACTTCACCTACATCGACAACGTGGTCAGCGCGAATTTGCTGGCGGCCAGAGCTCCGTCGCGCGTTGCAGGCAAGGTGCTGAACGTGGCCACGGGAACCAGCATTACGCTTCTGCAGGCCTACGAGACGGTCAAGCGATTGGTGGGCTACCCCGGAGGCATTCACTTCAAGCCGGAGCGAGAGGGCGACATCAAGCACTCGGTGGCCGACATCACCCTGGCGCGGGAGATGCTGGGCTACAAGGTGGTTGCTGACTTTTCTTTTGGCCTGCAACAGACTATCGCCTGGAGTCGCAATACGCTGAAAGAGCAAGCGGCGGATTAGAGCATTTGATTTTATAGTGGTCACGCGTCATGTGCGTGACCACGGGAGGGCATACCCCGTGGTCGGCGACGGCCATGACAATTGCCTGCGGAGACGACAATCGCGTGCCGGCCATGACAATCGCATGCCGGCCACAACGACGGAAGTGGCGGTTACCCCGGGGGGAGACCGCCCGGGC
>CAXUIM010000017.1:4447-26797 GCA_964250885.1 uncultured Acidobacteriaceae bacterium
CCCCCGCCCTCCAACACCCCCCGAGTGGCCTTGGCGCGGGGTCCAAACGCCCACTTCCGCCATGAAGCTTTGCAAACGACGGAGAGATGTTTCTAGCCGGCGGGAGCCCGAGTCTTCTTGCTGCGGTGGCGCAGGCCGAGCACCTTGAAATCCCGGATCTGGTTTTTCATGACAAAGATGAACCGGTTGTTGCCGGTAGGATCCGTGGGGGTCATGAGAAATCCAGGGTCCAGCACCATATGGGGTCCATTGTCGATCATGCCTTCGACAACTTCACCGTTCTTGAAGACGAGGCGTGCCCAAAGCAGCTCGGTGGGGGGCAGATTGTAGAACAGCAGGTTGGTATGCCGGCTGTCCTCCTCGAACTCCTTGACGAAGTAAACTCCTTGGGTCTGGGTCAGGGTGATCTCTTCCAGAACACCGTCGAGCCGGCGCACCCGGATGACACCGGGGCGGGGGCGCGATTCAGGTCCTTCTCCCGCCGTTGCCGGACTGATAAATCCCTTCACGATGCGGTCCGCATAGTGAATTACGACCTTGGTGCGTTCGTTGGGATCGGAGCCTTCGGCTAGCTGCGATGCGGTACCAGATGATAGTTCTTGATTTTGTAAAGCAGAGCTTTGTAACTGATTTTCAGGTTCCGGGCTGCCGCTTTGCGATTCCACCTTGTCTCCTCCAACGCTTGCGCGATCACGGCCGCTTCTGCTTCACCTTTGACGTTCCGGACCATCTGCTTCAACCCGCTATCCATGGTCCTTTCCGGAGAAAACTCCGGCGAATGCATCTGCGTGCTCGCCGGGTTCAACTCGGCGAGTACAGGCTGCTCTTCAGCAAGGATGAGATAACGGTTGACCACGTTTTCAAGTTCACGCAGATTTCCGGGCCAGGAGTGGTGCATCATCGCATTCAGCAGCGTCGGGGAGAAAGAGAGCGGAGCCCGCCCATATTTTTCCGCCGATCGACGCATGAAGTAGGATGCCAGAAGCGGGATCTCTTCGCAGCGTTCGCGCAGGGGCGGAAGCGTGAGAGAGAAACCGTTGAGACGATAGTAGAGGTCCTCGCGGAACACCCTGTTGGCGATTGCTTCCTTGATGTTGATGTTGGTGGCGGCTATGACGCGGACGTCGGCCTTCATGACCGTGCGGCTGCCCAGACGCGAGAAGGTGCCATCCTGCAGGACGTGCAGCAGCTTGGCCTGCAGCGACACGGGCATCTCACCGATCTCATCCAGAAAGATCGTGCCTCCGGCGCAAGTTTCGAATTTGCCGGGCTTGGCTTTTTGGGCTCCGGTGAAGGCTCCCTGCTCGTGTCCGAAGAGCTCACTTTCGAGCAGGTCGGCAGGCATGGCAGCGCAGTTGATCTTAAGGAAGGTCTTGTTGCGACGCGCCGAGGCGTTGTGCAGGTACATCGCGATGACTTCTTTGCCGGTGCCGCTCTCGCCCAGAATCAGGACTGATATGTCCGACTGGGCGACCAGGGCCGCCTGATTTTCTACGTCCCGCATCTTCTTGCTGGAGCGCACGAAGTAGCGGCCGTCCCCGATGGCGATCTCCTTGTGATCGTCAACGGCGTGTTCCTGGGGCGCCGGCAGGGCGGAGCTAAGGTATTTCTCGACCGCCTCCAGCAGATCCTGGCTCTCGAAGGGCTTCAGAATGAAGCCCTGAGCGCCCATCCGGATTACCGGGGCCAACTCCTCTACGCTGGCCGTGCAGGACATCAGGACAATGGGGATCCCTTTAGAGGAGTTCATGACGGCGGTACAGCTGGAAATGGACTCTTCGACGCCATCCCACGCGAGCAGGATCATGTCCGGACGTGCGGCTTCCAAATCCCGCAGGATCGAGTCAGCTTCGGAGTACAGATGGAGGGTACAGCAATCACCCAAAGTGCAGCGGATGTACTCGAGCAAAACGATGTTCGTCTCGAGGACGAAAACTTTGGGCCGGAGAGTGCGAGGGGAAACAGCAAAAGCAGCCATTAGTAGCTCCGTAGATTCCATCGCTCACGCAATGGATCTACCCAGACGTTAGGGAAATAAAAGGCACTTGTGTGCAAAAAGTTTCATTACTAGGGAAACAGGAACCAAGCTCTACATCTTTTCTTTATTGTATTTGACGCATATCAACGTTTTTGAGTTTCCTTTTAGGGAAACTTTTTTCTCCATATAGCAGGAGCTAAGGCCCGTGGTAACCATGGAGGGTTACCAGATAGAAATATACCGGAAAACTTTGCCACTGCAAATAAATTGTGCCCCAACATAGCAAATTAGTTCGTGTCCAGATTAGAAAGCGCAAAGGAAAGCGCCGGGAGTTCCAGTTTGGCACTCGAAATGCTAACTGCTAGTTGAGTGCTAGATCCGACCCACACCTTTGAATTCGACGAAGCGGTTGAAACGGCGAAGCTGCTGCAGCCCACGCGGGTGCTTTTTGGAACATCCGCCGCGGCGCAGGAACTCGTTCGATATCTGCAGGTTATCGCGACCACCGATATGTCGATCGTGCTTCAGGGAGAGGCCGGAACCGGTAAGGAGCTGGTCGCACGCTGGCTGCACGATGTGTCTCCGTATGCGCCTGGGAGATTCGTTACGGCGACGTCGTGGACCATGGAAGACTACGGTTCCGCCGAGGGGGATTCCGATGAGTCGCGAAGCTGGAGCATCGTTAGCCAGCTGGAAGACGCCCGGCTTGCCACACTATTTGTGGAAAACGTGGAAGGTCTTGAGGCTCGGACGCAGGCCTCATTGGCGCGACTGCTCCAGGACAGCCCGTTCGTATCCTCCACCGGTCCAAGCGCGCCGACTTCCGGGATTCGAATCATCTCCGCCACACAAAGCGACCTGAGGCAGGAGGCCCTCTCCGGCAACCTGCGGCCAGACTTTTTCCATTGCATCAGCGCCTATACAGCACGGCTGATGCCGCTGCGTAGCCGGTTGGACGAGCTGCCGGCTCTGGTGCACCACTTCATCCAGGTGCACAGCAGAGATCTGGGCCTGTCGCCGCAGGCGCTCTCTCGAGACGCGCTGCAGGTGCTGCAGCAATACCACTGGCCCGGGAATCTACGCGAGCTGGAAGAGATTTTGATCGGTTATGTACTCACCAATAGCGAGGTTCTGCTGTTGGAGAAGATTTCGGCGCTGCAACGCAGCACCGATGGAGCAGTCCGTGAGCCCGTGGAGAAATCGCGAGCCGACGACTCGCCGTCCTCGCCTTCCGCGAGTCCGATTCAGCAGCTGGACGACACCACGATTCTCAAGGCGCTCCGAGAGAATGGCTGGAACCGGCGCCGGACCGCTAACCGGCTCCAGATCAGCTATCGCTCGCTCCTCTACAAATTGAAAAAAATGGACTTGGCCTCCGGTCAGCGTCCCCGTACCGCCTAGCTTTGCTGCCCCGGTAACACCCCGGCCTTGAACGAGATCCAAAAGTTACTTCAATCATTAGGTGGCGCCTGCGATTTCGAAATCTGGTGCAGCAGGCCTTCGAGTTCGCCGGCCGCCTCGCTCCAGCTACGGGCGTGATCCCGGGCCAGCTCTGTGGGTTCCCAAGCGGCGGAAAGCACCTGGTCCAGCGCCATGACCAGCGCCTGCACGTCATGTGACGGAATCAGTCGACCGCTCCTTTCGTCCATCAATTCAGGTATGCCCCCCACCTGGGTCGCAACTACCGGGCGGCCAGAAGCGAGAGCTTCGATAACGACGTTCGGACAGCCCTCTTTATAGCTGGGAAGAGTGACAAGATCGGCAGCCGCCATCCAGAGGGCCACCCGCTGGGTGGGACAGGACGGAATCAGTCGCACCACGCCGGCTGCTCCATGCGTCTTCACCAGATCCATTACCTGCTGCTTATCCGGCCCGTCTCCCACGAGATAGCAGCGCAAGCTCGGACGCTGGGTGCGCAGACTGGCCGCAGCGGGGATCAGCTCGGCCAGACCCTTCCTCATATCCAGGCGTCCAACGTACACGATCACCTGGGCATCGGCTTCCAGTTCGAGGGCTTGCCGCGCCTGCTCCCGGTCCCGCGGATGGAAGACGGCTGTGTCACAACCGTTGAGGATGGCGGAACTGCGTGCGGGAGACGCACCCAGGCGCTGCGCCGTGCGCAGCAGATCGGCGCTCACCGTGGTGGTCCAGGCCGCTTCGCGCAAGGCATACCGCGTGTGCCGGGCGACCAGACGGTCGCTGATTCGGTTCAGGTCGGAGCCAATCGCCGTGAGCACGACCGGTACGTTGAGCTGTTTGCCGATACGCACGGCGGCATAGCCGTCCGGATAGACCACGTAGCTGAGCAGAATATCCGGCGCATACTCCCGTACCTGCGCTCGCAGCTTGCGGGACATCATCCAGCCGTTCAAGGGGCGGGAGACCAGGGGAATGGCCGGATATGTAACGTAGCAGGTTTCCACACCCGGAGGTTGATAGCTCACATCCAGTGCGGCGTGCGTGCGGCTGTGCGGCGTCAGCAGCCGGGGATAGCGCGACTCCGGATAGAAGACACGCAATGGATGACGCGCCGCCAGCAGCCGGAGCGTCTGGAAGGCGGAGTGACCTGCCCAGGGCTGCGCCGACGTGGGAAAGTACTGGGTGAGGACCGCGATTCTCATGATCGCACCCTCGATTTTTGATCTCTCGATTTTTGATCTGTCGATATTCGATCGAGCAGTCTGGCGTATCGCGCGGCCAGCGGCTGTCTTCGATATTGAGAGATGATCTCGCGGTTCGGCCGGAACGCCTCATTGCGGCGCGTCCGGGAGATCGCTTCGATCAGCGTGCTCTGGATCGCGGCGGGGTCATTCACATCGGCCCACCATCCTGCCTGCGTCTCTTCCAGCAGGCGCCGCACCTCGCCGGCAGGATGCACGGCGGCCACGATCGGCACACCGCCTCCGATGTAGTCATAGAACTTGGCCGAGACGTTGATTGGATCGTGCGTGATCAGCAACGCGTAGTTCGATTGCCGTAGCTGCTGCAAAGCCTTTGCCTGGGGGAGGAAGCCAATCGTTTCCACTGTATCGCCCAGCGCGGCCAGGGCCGCACGGTAGGCCTCGGTTTCAATGTGCCCGATAAACCGAAGGCGCAGCTGCGCGCGCAGCTCCGGCGGCAGCTCCGAGACGGCCTGCAAAACACTGCGCGGGTCGGTGGATCCGTAGATCGAACCGATGTATGTGAACACGACCCGGTCGCCGTCGGCGGGTTCGCCGGGCTCCGCGACTGTCCCTTCGAAACCGTTAGGGATGCACTCGAACTTGTTCTCGGGTTGCTGGGGATAGCGCCGGCGCAGCTCGGCAGCGGCGGCATGGGTCACGGTCACGATGGCTGTCGCCGCCTGCACGGCCGCGGCCTCTGTCTCCAGCGCAACGCGGCGGGCTCGCTCGCTCTTGTTGTAGCTCACCAGGGAGAGTGTGGTGGTAACCCATTCGTCGCGAAAGTCGACAATGATGGGGAGAGTGGGGAAGGCTCGACGCAGCGGCGCGGCCAGCCGCACGCTGGAGAAGGGAGGCACGGTAATCAGCACCAGGTCGATGTGACGGGAACGGATGATGCGACGAGCGGCCGGCAGGGCGAACGGCAGCCAGCCAACCTGGGGGTCAGGCAGCAGCAGGTTGGCCACCAGGTCTCGAACCAGATGCTTGCCGCGCTGCAAGAGGCCTGGGGCCGGCACTGAAACAGGTGGATCGGTTGGGGAAGCCTGAGCGTTGCTGCGGCGGCGGGAGAGCATCCGCTTGACCCCTTTGCGAAGCGCAAACGGCAGATCGAGCGTCCAGGTACGGTGCACCGTTACCGACGAGGGAACCTGCTGCAGCAGTGAGAGATCGCGGCCCACCGCTGGTGCATTGCGCGCTGTGAGGACATCCACCCGGATCCCGTTCTCCGGAAAATATCGCGCCAGGCTCACGGCCCGGAGCACACCGACGCCTCCGGCGGGAGGAAACGAAAAGGTGATCAGCAGCACGTTCATGCAAGGCCTTCAGGCGATTCGGGTTGGAGCAGACGATGTGGCTGAACGAGGCGATCGATGGCGCCAAACATCTCGAAGGCCGTGACCCAGTGCAGCTCCAGGTTCCGCGCCGCGGCAGCCTGTGCAATCCACTCGAACATGGGCGCCAGCGTTCCGGGATTTGCCGGGAAACCCGGACGCGTTCCGGAGCCCAGCAGGGATTCGGCATTGTCTTCGCGGGCGCTGTGCCCGAATAACTTTATGAAGATGTCCTCGCCCACCTGAGGAGCCAGATCCAGCCATCGCTGTACGCGGTAGGGTGTGGGCGGATCGTAGACGGCGAGCTCGCCGGTTTCGATCCGCGGCAGCCGCCGTTCGCCATAGCGCAGTCCCAGGGGGCCGGTCACCATCAGCAGCTCTCCTTGGCGGCCCCGTCCGACCGCGGCCTCTATGCCGTGATCGAAGCCCCTCGGCCGGGAGGGATCGCCGGTAGTCCAATAGATCCGATTGACGATACGGGATTGCGTGGGTGAGGGCAGCGAAGGCATGGTGAAATCCGCATAGCAACCCAGCTCCCGCAGCAGCTTCAACTCGCCGGTGACGCCGCACCACTGGCCGTCAGGCCGCGAGTTGTCCAAGGCCCAGTTGCCGTGGATAAAGCCGAACACGAGCCGGCCCTCGTGCTGGTGCAGGAAACCGTGCTGCTGGTGAAGCCGGTCACAGAAGGCACGTATCTTCTCGCGGAAACCCGCCGCCGTGTCGTGGTTGTGGTGGATGTGCACTTCGACATCGGCCGTTTGCTGCCGGCACATCGGCTCCAGCGCGGTGAGGATCTCCCGGCGGTACTCTTCCTGCGGATAGAAGAAGGTATAGCGCGGCCCGTTTCCGCCTGCATCGCGGGGAGCGGCGTGCGCGATCTCAGGCCACCGCCGCTGCCAGGCGGCCACGCGCTTCAGCCCATGCTCGAGCGTGACGTCTCCTCCCATGGGCTCGTAGTGGTCGGTAAGGGCGACCCATAGCCGGGCGGCCTTGCGCCGGCCCAGCAGACGGCGCGCGCGCGAGGCGGCGTAAGCGGGAAACCAGAGTTCGGCATGGCGGGGCAGGTTCATTGGTTCATCGTCCAGCGCGTCCGGGCCATGGGCTTGGGGTATTGTGGAAACAGAAATGAAGATCGTGCACACGGTGTACAGCATGGAAATGGGCGGCGCGGAGATGCTGGTGGCCCAGCTTTGCCGTGTGCAACGCGCCCATGGACATGACGTCACCGTATGCGCATACAGCAAGCTGGGCACCTTGGGTGAAGCCTTGCGCGAAGAGGGCTTTTCCGTGCATGTGCTGGGGGAAGCGCACCCCGCGAAGACCCTGTGGCGCTACTTGCGGTTGTTCCGCGCCATGCGGCCGCATGTGGTCCACATGCACAATCCGGCCCCGACGCTGCAGGCGGCGGCAGGCGCGCGGCTGGCGGGTGCTTCGTGCGTTCTGGCGACTCGGCATAGCCTGGTCGCGCCGCCTTACGATCGCGGCGCGGAGATCAAGTTCAACGTCTTCGCCTGGTGCTGCCTGGATTGGGTCGCCGGCATCTGCGAGATCACCTGCAAGAATTTGCGGCAGGCTCCCCTGGCCCGGCGCAGCCGCATCGTGCGGGTTTACAACGGCACCGCAGCCATCGCTTGCGGGCCAGAGAACGGCACTGCGGCAAGGGAGTTCCGCCTGCTTTTCGTAGGCCGCCTGGCCGCGATCAAGGACCTGCCGACACTGATCCGGGCGGTCGCTTTGGCGATCCCGCGCGTTCCCCATCTGGTGCTCTCGATCGTGGGCGACGGACCGGTGCGCCGCGAGCTGGAGGAGTTGGCCGAAGCGCTCGGCATTGCCGACCGGGTCACCTTCTTCGGCCAGCAGCTCGCCGTGCAACAGTTCTTCTGCTCGGCGGATGCGTTCGTCATGTCCTCGGTATCGGAAGGCTTGCCTGTGTCGCTGCTGCAGGCCGCTTCCATTGGGCTGCCCGCCGTGCTGACCGACATCGGTGGCATGCGCGAGGTGCTGACGCGCTCCGACGGAGGGCTGCTCACGCCCGTGGGCGACGCTGGGGCGATGGCCGAGGCCCTGGTTCGAATCGCAACCGATGAGGGCTTGCGCCAGCAGTTGAGCCGCTGCGCGCTGGAGAACTACCGTGCTGAATTTACGCTGGAACAGATGGATGCGGCCTATATGCGGCTGTATCGCAGTGCACGGCCCATACCACTGTAGAGGCCGCCTGTTTGTATGGGGCCGGATCCTGTGACAGGAAACCCACTGTAGCTCCGTGCCGATCGGTGCAGGCTGGCTCATGCGCGGTTCTGCTCGCCCTCGACGACAAATCGACTATCTGGCGCTGCGGTGGGAGACCATATCTTCCACAGCGGTCCCGACGTGAACAGCGCGCGATAAAGCCCGACGACCGCGGCTGCATTCAACACCAGCAGGGCACCGGCGGGAGGGCCCAGGCGCCCAAGCCCGGGCAGGCGCAATCCACGCAGCGCCAGCAGCGCCATCAGCCAAAAGGCGAGTTGGACGACGGCGATGGCCGCCCATAAGGATGCAGGGGGGGTGCGGGTCCAGGCCAGGGCACAGGAGGCGACCAGAAGGGTGAAAAAGAAGTAGGGGACCACCAGGCGCAGAAGCTTGTGCGAGACCAGTTGGAAGAGCACAGGATTGCGCGGACTCAGGATCCAGGGGGCGTGTGCCAGCAGCTGGAAATTTCCGGCCAGGGTTCGTACTTTGCGGCTGAACTCATCGGCGGTTCGGGTGGGCCATACGTCCGTGACGATGGCCGAACGATCGATGACACTGCGATAGCCCTGGCGGATGATGCTCAGCGGTTGCAGCATGTCGTCGAGGATCAGGCCCTGTGGCATCAGCGTGACCAGCGATCGGCGGGCGGCATAGAAACCTCCATAGACGCCTACCGGTGAATTCCACGCAGCCTCGCAGTGGCGAATCCATTGCTCATAACGCCAGTACAGTCCGCCGACGCTTTGGGCGGTTGCGTCCTGCTCATGGCCGGGCTGTATCCACAGTTCTCCGGCTACGCACCCCACTTTGGGATCGGCGAAGTTGCTCAGGAGAGCCGTGACGGCGCCGGCCTCGACGCGTGGCCGGACATCGATGAAGAGCAGGAACTCGCCGGTAGCGGCCGCGATGCCATGGTTGAGGGCCGCCGCCTTTCCAACCTGCTGCGGAAGTATGATGACTCGCACCCGCGGATCAGAGATAGCGCTCAGAAGCGGCGCGGTTTGATCGGTTGAGCCATCGGAGACGAAGATGATCTCCGCGATCAGCTCCGGCTCAAGCGAACGCAGATGCTCGATCTTCCAGGGCAGCATCGCTGCACCGTTATGAACGGCGACAACGATGCTCACAGGGGCTGGCATTGGATGATTTGCTGATTCGCGCGCCGGTCTCTTTACCGGTCCCCGTGCCCAGGGCCGGGGCCGAAGCCGCGCCAGCAGAGCCATGATCAACGGATAGCCCGCATAGGTATAGAGCACGACAGTCAGGGAAGCCCACCAGAGCAATCTCACTGGGCGCCTCTGCGATGCAGGATGATTTTTATGGTCTCGAACATGATCAACAGATCGAGACCCACTGAAGCATGCTTCAGGTAGTAGAGATCATATTCCAACTTCTCCTGCGTCTCCTCCAGGGTGGCGCCGTAGCCGTAGCGCACCTGGGCCCAGCCGGTGAGGCCGGGACGGATCATATGCCGCAGGTTGTAGAACGGCAACTGCTCGGCGAGCCAGGGCACGAACTCAGGACGCTCGGGTCGAGGACCGACAAAGCCCATCTCTCCCCGGAGAACATTCCAGAGCTGAGGCACCTCATCGAGCCGGGTCTTGCGCATGAAGCCGCCGAGCTTGGTAACACGGGGATCGTTCTTGGAGGCCCACTGCGCTCCTTTGGTTTCGGCGTCCGTGCGCATGGTGCGAAATTTGTAGACGTTGAAATTTTTCCCTCCTTCTCCCACCCGGACCTGGTGAAAGAAGATGGGCCCCGGTGAAGACAGGCGAACCAGCAGCACCACGAGAGGGAAGAACGGTGCAAAGAGCAGCAGCCCGATAGCCGCCGCGATCGTAGAGACCACCCGCCGGGTGAACTGCTGCGAAGGCCGCACTCGAAAGCCTTCGACGTAAAGGAAGTCACTCGGCCTCAGGCCGCTCAGGGGAATCTTTCCGTAGAGCCGTTCGAGGAAGGCCCCCGATTCTTCCAGCACCACTCCCTGGAACCGGAGCACGAGCAGGTCTTCGGTCGGAAGCGCATCGCGGTGATCTTGCATGGCGATGATGACGCGGTGCACCGGGGTGTTCATCCGCAGCATGGACTGAACGGCCTCGGAGGCCGTCTCCGCGATGGTGCCGTCGGACAGGCTATATTGGCAGCCCACCACATCCATACCCAGGTCCCGCCGGTGGCGCACGATCTGGGCGATGGATTCGGCATATTCGCCTGCCCCCAGAATGTAGACCCTCTCCCGGAACATACTCTTGCTGAGGATCCAGGGAAAGATCTTCCGCCAGGCGAGCAACAGCACCGACATCAGGAGGAAGCTGAAGGCGAACGCGTTGTGGGAGATCTCCAGATTGGGATAGAAGTACAGAAGAATGGAGACCAGGATGCAGACGCAGCCCAGCACCAGGAGCGTGCGGAAGTAGATCTCCCCGCGATCGAACAGCAGGGTGGGTTCGTAGAGGTCGAAGTAGTAGCTCACGATTGCGACGATCAGAGTGAGCCCAAGGATCTTCGGCCAGCCGTACTCATAATTGAGCAGGATGTAGGCGTCCGAGCCGCGCAAAGCCCAAAGCGCAGCCGCAAGGCTGCCACTGACGATCAGCCCTTCCGAAACGAAGAGAAAAACGCTTTTCGTTGGGAAATAGACGCTTTGAAGCCGCATTATCGTTCCGTACCGTCGGTCCCGTAGCCGTAGTAGCTGGCTGGCGCGTCGGTTGAGCCATTCAGCACCACGCCAAGTAAGTTTCCGCTCTTGAACTCGGCCTGAGCCCGCTGGGCGACCTCATATTTGGTGAAGCCGCTGCGGACCACCAGAAGAACGCCGTCGCAGTCGCGGGCATAGTGCACGGCATCGGAAACCAGATTCACCGGGGAGGAGTCGACGATGATCCAGTCGAAGACGGACTCCAGGCCGTCGATCAGTTGGCGAAAACGTTCACTGGTTCCCAGGTCCGCCACGCTGTCGCCTCCACTTCCGGCGGGAATAAAGGTCAGATTGGCCAGCGGTGAGATAGGCTGGCCCCCGGCAGCTTCGGGCATGTCGGCGCGCTGCATGACATCGATGGCTTCAGCCTTTCCCGAGAGGTAATCCGCCAGGCCAGGAGTCGGTTCGCAGCCGAGGATTTTGTTCAAGGAGTAGCGGCGCAGGTCGGCATCGATCAAAAGAACTCTGCTGCCCCGCCTGTGGGCCAGCACCACAGCCAGGTTGACGGCGACGAAGCTCTTGCCCTCCTGCGGCATGCCGCTGCTCACGAGCACGGTCTTCAGCTTGTTGAAGTCGCGATATTCGTAGAGTCGCGCCCGCAGGCTGCGAAACTGTTCCGCTGCAGGCGCCGTGCGCTGCAGAGAAGGCAACTTCGCGACCGACGGCCGCCATGGACGGACCGCGATCCTGTGCCACGGAAAAGCCGCAGCGGCCGGGGAGCCGTGCTGGAGAGGATCCTCGACCCCGGTTGCCGCCGTGGCTTCTGCTGCCGCCTTCAGCCGTGCAAGATCTTTTGCGGGCTGTCCTTCTGAGTCTTTCCCCTTATTCGCCGGAGAGACTTCAGCCGGCGCCTCGCCTGCCAAACGTTCCAGTTCGGCGCGCAACAGAGATTCATAGACCTTGCTCATGCTCGTACTTTCCTCTCTGAGCCGCTCACCTGCTAAAGGCGCCCGGGTAGAAGGGCGCCAAACAAACAGCCGGGCAAAGCCGCCGCCGTGAAGTTCTGCGCCCGTAGAACCAGGTATTCATATCTAGCCGCGAGCTCCGGTATCCGCGGCCAGTTTCCTCCCGAATAAGCTCCTGCGTGGCTTTTTCTCCGGGAGAGCCGGAGCCGCCGTCGCGGCATCGGACAACGATATGGTCGCCAGTGTCGGGAGCTTGAGGAATGTGTAGATATCGCGCTCGCTGCGGATTGCGGTGTTCTTGTACTCCAGCAATGCCGCCAGGCAGACGCCGAGGAGCAGCCCCACGGCCAATCCGGCCAACGCGAACAATCCACGCTTGGGGAAAGCCGGGGCGTCCGGAAGATCCGGTTCGTCCATCACCCGGAAATGCTCGCCCTGCTGGCGGCTCTCCAGATCCGTCGCCATCTTGGACTGGTTCATCTTCTGCAGCAGATCGTCGTAAGACTTCTGCACCGTCTGGTAGTCGCGGGTGAGCTGTTTGTACTCTTCGTCGACCAGCGGGGAGGACGCGATGCGTCCCTGATACATCTTGATCGTATCCTGCAACTGCATCTGCTCGGTACGCTTCGCAATGATGCCCTGTTCCGACGCGCGGATCGCGGCGCGAAGTTGCTGCAGCTGTACAGGTTCATTCGCCGCAATGGCTGCCTGTTTGGGCGCCGGATGCCGCGCGATATCCACCTTGAGGTCGGCGATCTTGCGGTTGACGTCGACCAGATCGGGGTAGTCCGGGGTGTAGCGGGCGGCGAGATCCTCCTGCTGCGACTGCAGCGTCTGCAGCTGAATCTGCCGCGGATCGGCAGGAGCTTTGACGGCAGGAGCCGCGGCCAGATCATGTGTCTGCTGCGCGAGCATGGAGTCCTGATATGTCTTGTCCTGCTCCATGTGGGTGAGTTCCTGCGTCGCGGCCTCCAGTTGAGTGTTCAGGCTGGTCAGCATGTCCATATTCGCGGGAGCTTCGCTGGGCAGCTGACCCATGTACTTCCGTTCGAAGGCAGCCAGCTTCGCATCCTGCTCGTCCAGGTTGCTCTTGGACTCCGCGAGTTCGGTAGCCAGGAAGGAAGTTGTGCCTTGCGCGGATTCCTGGCGCTGACGAAGGTTGTCGCCGACGAACAGGGACCGGATCTGCCCGCAAACCTCCTGCGCCACATGGGGGTCCGAAGCCTGGAAGGAGATGAAGAATCCGGGCAGACCTCCGGCATGATCGATCTCAGAATGGATAGGCTTGATGCCAATGTTCTTGCGCACCGCGGCTACTCTGTCGTCCATGGACATTTCGGGGAAGAGATTGAACTGCTCGATGATGGGCTGAATACTGGAACGGCTGAGAATCTGCTCCTTCATGGAGGCGAGACGCTCATCCAGATCCTCCGTGACCACGGGTTTGACGTAGTTGTCTGGAACCGTCTGTTCTTCCACCAGAACCAGGGTCTGGGAGACGTACTGCGGATGCAGCAGGAACGACAGGCCCCATGCCAGGATCGGCACGATCAAAATTGGCAACAGGATGACGTACCAGCGCCGCTTCACGATTCCTATGTAGTCCTCTGGGGTGAGGGAACGGTGACCGAGCATGAGTCTGAATCTCCTTAGTGATGACCCATTTTAATTGGCCGCGGGGCGTAGGTGATGCCCACTCCAATTACATTGGCCACCCCGTTGAACGCATTTACCAGCAGCGGTCCACTGATCGATTGCACCTCCAGGCCGTAGCTGGCGTAGGCCGAGAAGTCGCGGCCCAGGCGACGGTTGGCCTGAATGCCGGTGTAGAAGCTCGAGGCCGTGGAGTTGCTTCCGTCCAACGACTCGAGGCTCGAGGCATAGCCGTAATTGGCGGAAAAGCCACCGGACCAGTTGCGATCAAAATCGTGTTGCGCCGTGAAATTCACATTGTTGGATAGGGTGCCCAGCAGCACACCGGATCCGGCAGTCGTGCCTCGACTGTAGCTCAGAAGATAACGCGTCCGCTGGGCTGTGTAGAACAAAGAGACATCGGCCGCCACGTTGGTTCCAGAAGGGAACAGCGTTGCATCCGTGCTGGAGGTAAATTCCGGCCCGGCGGAGGCGGACAGAAGCAGTCTTGGCGAGAAGGTGTGCTGATATTGCAGGATCGCCTCCTGCGTAGTGATCGAGAGGTTATACCCGGATTCGTACTGAAAGTTGTAATAAACGTATCCGGCGCCCACGGTGTTTCTTCCGCTGATGCGATGATCCAGAAGCGCGCCGCCCTCTACATCATCGTTGTCGATCCCGGTATCATCCGGGAATCGCTGCACCGTGTAGTTGCCAAAGCCCTCCAGGCTCGTCGAGCCGGTGAACCGGGCCGTGGCGCTGGCGGCGGCGATGTTGGTGACCTGTTTCCCATAATTCGTCAGAATGGAATTGAACGCCGTCGATCCCGTTCCTATCGGCTCGGTTCCAATGTCTCCCACTCCCACAACTCCCGAGAGTCCAAAGACCGGCGCGTTGGGCAGGTAACTTACCTGATCGCTGAGAACATACGTCATGTGCTTGGTATTGAACTCCTGCGACACGCCGAAATCCTGGTAGGTCGAGGAGGGCTGACCGCCATAGTCCCCAAACAGATAACCGCCCGAATAAAGAAAGCTGGTGGGATGCGCTTGGCTGCCGGAGACGTAGGCCGCCGTTCCGGAGATGTTGGTGCTGCTGGTGACCCCATTGTTGCCGTAGTAACCAATGAGAATGGCTTCCGATGCGGTCAGCGAGTAATTCAGCTGGTCCACGGCCGGTGCGGTATTTAGAGTAGGGATGGTCGTGGTCGCGGTTGCCGAAGGAGCCGCCTGGGCGAAACTAACAGCCGGAAGACCTAGGGCAAGCGCGCAGCCTGCCAGGAGCGCCGAAACGGTCTTCATCAGGGCACCACGATCGTGTCTCCAGCCATGAGCATGACTGAAGCGTTGGGATTCCCTTTAAGCGCATTCTTATAGTTGAAGGGTATCTTCTGTTGTCTGCCCGGTACTCCGCGCAAGATGTAGATCTTTTTTTCATTGGCGTACTGGGTCAGCCCGCCTGCGGCGGAGATCGCCTGCAGGGCGGACATAGAAGTGGAGAGGGCCAATGGACCCACGTGCTGAACTTCTCCCAGCACGTAGACCTTCTGACTATTAGCGGCGGCGACCGTGACGGAAACCAGCGGATTCTGGATGAACCTCTTCAGCTGCTCGGTCAGGTTGCCGGCCAGCTGCATGGGCGTGAGGCCGGCGGCGTGCACGTCGCCCAGCAGCACCAGCGAAATCATTCCATCCGGCCGCACCAGAAAAGTACCGGAGAGCGTTGGTTCTTTCCAGACGGTCACCAGCAGAGAGTCATCCGGTCCGATGCGGTATTCCAGTGAGCTCGCCGGAGACGGACCGCTCATAACCGGGGCTGCACTGGCGGGTAGACCTGAAGCCGTGTCAGCTGAACCTGACTTAGGGGCAGCGCTCAAGACGGGACCAACTCCGGTCTGCGCGGAGACAGAAGGCAGAGCAATAGTGCTGCTGTAGAGGAGAAAAAGAAGAACGACTACTTTCATGGTGTTTTGAACCCGAGTTTACTTTTAAGCATTGCACAACAACAAAGGAGAGCCAAGTACCAGCCGAGCTATCCCACAATCTGTGGGTTGGGTTTTTTTCCCGTTTCGGTGCGTGCACTAGTGAGGATCAAAGTACTACATATTGCTGCTCGCACGCTCTGTGCGGCATAATTGAGCAAAATCGCGCTGTGGCGCTAGAATAGACGCGGAACGGCTCCGAATCTGGGCTGCACTTTCCGATCGAAGGACCGAGCCTGTATCCGAAGAGAGCAATTCCGGTAGTGGCCATGCCAGACGCGCGTGTTCGCCTGTTCGGTCCGTATTTGCTGATCGGGTTCCTGGTCGCCGCTATCTATCTTCGTGTAGTAGTCAAGCTGGTCCATGATTGGTATACAAATCCGGATTTTTCCCATGGATTTGTGATTCCGGTCTTCGTGGCCTATCTGCTGTGGGAGCAGAGGGAACGGATTGAGCTGATTCCGCAGCACGCCGCCTGGCCCGGGGTGGTGTGTGTGACGCTTGCATTGATTGTCCTGCTGACGGGAATCTATGGCGCCGATCTTTTTCTCTCGCGCATATCGCTGGTGCTCTTGTTCGTTGGGTTGGTATGGACGTTCGCCGGTTCGCGGATGGTGCGTGAACTGGCGCTTCCGCTAGGTGCTCTTCTGCTCGCCATTCCATTCCCGGCGATTGTCTTCAATCGGATCACGTTCCCGCTGCAGCTTCTAGCCTCCCACCTGGCCAGTGTGGCGCTCCCGCTGTTCAACGTTCCGGTCTTGAGAGAGGGCAACGTGATCCAGCTGCCGGCCATTCAGTTGGAAGTGGCCGAAGCGTGCAGCGGAATCCGTTCCCTGATGACGTTGTTTACGGTTGCGGTGATTTACGGGTATTTCGCTGAGCGATCCCTCTCCAAACGAGTCATCCTGGCCCTGGCCAGCCTTCCCATCGCGGTTGCGGCCAACGCCATACGCATTATCGGCACGGGGCTTTGCGTTCAGTATTGGAGTCCCGACAAGGCCCTTGGTTTCTTCCATGAATTTTCAGGCTGGTTGATGTTTGTCATCTCTACGATCTGTCTCTACTTGGTGCACCGCATCCTGTCTTTCTTCCGGCCGGGGACCGCTCAGGCCTAATGATCTCCGCGAAACTAATCGTTGTCACGGCACTGTTGACATCCACCCTGGCGGTGCTCAGCCTTCGCAGCGATGAGGACCGCGTACCGCCGCACAGTCCGTTGTGGCAGCTGCCGCAGATCATGGGCGCCTGGCGATCCAGGGATATCGCCCTCGATCCTGAGGTGCTCCAAGTTCTTGGAGACGGCCAATTCCTCAACCGCATCTATACCGAACCCGCCTCAGCCACAACGGCCAGCATACCCGCTGGTCCCGTTGGCCTTTTCATAGGCTACTTTCCCACCCAGCGAACGGGACAGGCGATCCACTCGCCGCAAAATTGTCTGCCCGGCGCCGGCTGGACCTTTCTCTCCGCTCACCCGATCGTGCTCAAGGATGGCAACGGACACTCGAACGATGTCGGGGAATATCTGATCACGGATGGAACGGTCAAACAAGAGGTGTTGTACTGGTATCGCGCTCACGGTCGAAGTATCTCCAATGAGTACCGGGCAAAGTTCTACATGATTGCGGATGCGCTACGTTATAACCGCACCGACGGCGCTCTTGTCCGCGTGATTACTCCATTGCAACCCGGAGAGTCGGAGCAGCAGGCGCACAATCGGGCCGTCAAGTTCGCCGGCGACCTCGCTCCTCTGCTACCCGCCTATATCCCGAACTGAAGTTGCGCTGTTTTAGTGGTCATCCATAAGATGAGTCGGGCAAAGGGCCAGAAGGCCGGTACCGCCCGAGGGGGGAAAGTTCCATGTCACGACCTGCTCGCGGATTACTTTCATGCTTTGGCATTGTTCTTCTTACATTGGCTCTGAGCTCGTCCATCGGTTGCAGTCGCGACCCGAACGTGCGCAAGCAGAAATACTTAGAGAGCGGCATGCGCTATGAGAAGGAAGGCAAACTGCGCGAAGCGGTGATCCAGTTCTCGAACGCGCTGCGGTTTGACAGAAACTTCGCCGCGGCCCACTTCGAGTTGGCCAAGACATACAGCCGGATGAATCTGCCCAACGAAACCTATACCGAGCTGACGCGCACTGTGGAACTGAATCCGGGCAACGTGGAGGCGCGTTTGGATTTGGGGAACCTGCTTCTGGCTGGAGGACAGCAAGCTGGAGCCACAGCGCAGGCCGACGCAATCTTGCAGCAGCAGCCAAACAATGCCGAGGCCTACGCCCTGCTATCGCGAATCGCTTCCGTGAAAGGAGACCGGGCCGGCGCCGTCGCGGACATACAGCATGCTTTGACCCTGGATCCGAACCGTTCCAGCTTCGATAGTCAGTTGGGGCTTCTCGAGAGTGGCAATCCCGCTACAGCCGATGCCGCGGCGACGCATCTTGATCTGGCCATCGCTCTGGATAAGAGCAACTCGCTGGCGCACTTCACGCTGGCTGCGCTGCTGCAGCGTAAGGGGGATCTGAAGGGAGCGGAGAGTCAACTGCAGGCGGCGGTTGCCGGTGCTCCCAAGAATCTTGAAGCGCGTGCGGCTCTGGCTTCGTTCTATCTGCAAAATGGCAACCAGGCACAGGCGGAGGCCGTGATTCAGAAGGCAACCGAAGACTTCGCCTATGACATGGATGGTGCCGGCATGCTGGAACGATACGACGAGCGCAGCGTGCAGCTCGACAAAGCCCAGGCTCAATACAGCAGCCTGGTCGCCCATTTTCCGAAGAGCGTCCCCATCCGTCTGGCTTATGCCCGGATCCTGGTCTCTCGAAATGAGTTCGATAAGGCAGGCGAAGTCGCAAAGGAGCTCACCAGGACCGACGGGAACGACCCGGAAGTCGCTGTGCTCAATGCCACACTGCTGATGCATCAAGGTAAGAGCAGCGATGCGCTAAACCTGCTGCAGACAGCGGAGAAGAACAATCCGGAGAATATTCAGCTCAAGACGCTCATGGGGGTGGTGGCCAGCCAGCAGGGCGATATGGGCACGGCCGAGAGCAGCTTCGGGTCTGCCGCGCAGCGCGATCCACGCGACCTGACGGCGCAGCGCGGCTTGGCGGAGTTGGCCAACCGCAAGGGCGATCAGGCCGAGCTGCGCGAGGTGGCCAACAACACGATGAAGTACTTCCCGAATCTGCCAGATCCCTACATCTGGCGGGGCACGGCCGAGGCCAACGATAAGCAGTTCGACACCGCCGCCGCGGACTTTCAGACGGCCTTGAAGCTGAATCCCAAAGATGTACAAGCGATGGCGGAACTGGGACAGGTTCGTCTGTCGCAGCAGCACGTGCCGGAGGGCAAAGCTCTGCTGGAGCAGGCGCTGCAGTTAAACCCCAATTCGGATGCACTTAACGTCCTGGTTCGTTTGGATCTGCAGGCCCGTCAAACCCCTGTGGCCATCGCCCTGATTCAGCAGCAGCTGTCGCGCACTCCACCCAGCGCGAAGCTGTACGACATTCTGGCTGAAGTGCAGCTGATCGCCAAGGATCCCAGCTCGGCTTTGGACAGCGCCAAGAAAGCCGTTCAGATCAATCCCTCTGACCTGGTGGCCATGCGCAACTTCACTCAGGCCAGCATCGCACTGGGTCAGATCGGACCGGCAATGGATGCGTGGACTCAGTGGTCGGCTAACCACCCGCGGGATCCGCAGGGGCCCTCCTTCCTGGGCATGCTCTACGAATCCGCGGGCAATCCCGCCAAGGCGATCGACTACTACCAGAAGTCGCTGCAGCTTCAGCCCGAGCAGCCCGCGGTGGACAACAACCTGGCTTTCCTGATGGTGGAGAATGGCGAGAACACGGACGTGGCGCTCTCCCTGGCGCAGGCCGCGCATCAGGCGCTTCCCGACTCACCGGACACAAGCGACACCCTGGCCTGGGTGTACTACAAGAAAGGCGTATATGCGTCCGCGCTGGATTTGCTGCAGAATGCAGCCAAGGCGGAGCCGGACAACGCCAACATCCAATATCACCTCGGCATGACCTATAGCCGGCTGAGTAATAAAACGGAAGCGGCGAACCATCTGAAAAAGGCATCGGAGCTGTCGCCGGATACGTCCGCCGGAAAAAGTGCGGCACAAGAGCTAAGCCATCTCAGCTAGAGCATGTTTCATGTTGCCGGGGGCGTGGAGAGATCGTGCGAGTGTCGCTTGCTTTGAGGATCCTTTCGCGGGAGACGGCATTGAACCCGAAGCTGCCCCTAAACCCGCAGGAAATGTACGCTAGTCTGAGCGCATAAGCAGATCGGTAGTCCTGGGAGTCTCTTTTGGCCAACTTCGGCGTATTGGCGTGACCGAGTGAACAGCAAGACCATTCTTCGCAACACCGTCTGGTATGGCCTGGAGAATGTGATCAGCTTTGTCTCCTCGCTGATCACGTCCATCGCCATTGCCCGGACGCTGGGCCCATCCAAGATGGGGTACGTCATCTATGTCATATGGGTGACCAATATCGCCAGCAGTGTCGGCAGCATCGGCATTCCCGCGACCACACGCAAGTACATGGCGGAGTACCTGGGCGGCGGCGACGCTTCTACCGCACGATTCGTCTACATTCGAACTCTGTGGCTCCAAATCCTCACCGCCACGCTGGCCACGGCAGCCTGCATGGTTTGGGTCTTCCACAGCGCTCCGGCTGAATTCCGGATCGCCGCCGTGCTGCTGGTTCTTAGTGTCTGGCCGTGTATGGTCAACTTCGTATCTGCGCAGGCCAACGTGGCTTCGGAACAGCTGTCTGCAAATCTGCCCGCGTCTGCCTTGAGCACGGTAACCTTCTTTTTGCTGATTATGTCGAGCCTTGCATTCCACTGGGGGGTCATCGGTGTGGCTTCCGCGATGCTCGGAATGCGCCTGGTGGATTTTGGCGTGCGCCTGGTTCCTACCTTCCGTCACGTCAATGCAGCTGCGAGTGCTGGTCCTCCGCCGCCTGCCGAGTTGCGGCGGCGCATGCTCAGCTTCGCTCTGCAGAGCATGGCCGGCATGGCGCTGACACTCGTCGTTTGGGATCGGTCAGAAATCTTTTTGCTGAAACATCTCTCCAACGATATAAGGCAGATCGCCTTCTATTCGGTCGCGTTTAGTCTGGCGGAACGATTACTGGTCTTCCCAACAGTGTTTGCATCGGCGACCGGCGCAAGCGTTTTTGCGCAGTATGGCCGCGACCGGTCGCGGATTCCACTACTAACCGCATCCGCGGCGCGATATCTCGGGCTTACGTCCATCCCGCTGCATTTCATTGCCGCAGCTCTTGCCGGAGCCGCCCTGATCACGATCTACGGGAAGGCATATGCCGGGGCCATAATCGTGAGCATGGCCGCGCCTCTGCTTTGCCTGCCGAAGGCGTTTCTCACGCCCGTACAGACTCTGTTTGAAGCGGTTGAGAAGCAGCACTTCTTCAACTGGATTACGGTACTAGCTTCGGCACTCGACATAGGAGTGGCCTGGTTATTGATCCCGCATTACGGCGCCCTGGGAGCGGCTCTCGGGAGCGGTTCCGCGCAGGTTCTTGCCATCAGCACGCTGTGGGCGCTGGGGATCCGCCAGTACCACGTCCGCATTCCCTGGGCCTTCCTGGGTAAGATCAGTCTGATCAGCGCGATCTCCGCAGGCGCGGCGTACGCGATCGTAATTCATACAAGCGCCGTCGTGGGCCTTCTGCTCGGTGGCAGTATTGCGCTGCTTACGTTTTTCGTGTTGGCCTCTGTCCTGCGAATCTTCGAGGAACAGGATTTGGCTAGGCTCAAGGTGATTGTCGATGCCTGCCCGCTGATCCTGTCCGCTCCAGTGAATCTCACCTACTCCTGGATGAGCCGGCGTGTCTCTCCCGCAATCACGGAAGAGCTGCTCTGAGACCGGCTGCGGCAGTCGTTTTTTTCACGCCAGGGAGTGACGTTTGAGGCGGAAACCCGGTGCAGCGTCCACCGTTCTGGTCAGGTTGCCAGTTTCCGGAGGATCTTTCTGTCTCGTCCTCCTGTAGGAGCTGGTTCGAAACAACATCCGAGGGTCGTACCCAGCTTGCAAACAAAGCCGCCCCCAGTGAGGACGGCTTTGTCAGGCTCTGGGGATTAAGAAAGTATTCAGGACAGCAGGGGTGTGCTCTACGAAGTTTGGCAAAAGATCCTTGACTCACGATGCGGTCGCTGGGCGCTTACGGCGATAGAGAGCGGCCGCAGAACCCAGCAGACCTGTACCAAGCAGCAACAGAGAGCTCGGTTCTGGCGTGAGAGAAATTGAGGGGATGGCGGAGACGGTCAGGTCTGCGTCGGTGTTATCACCGGGGCTCATCTCGAACATCCCCGAGGTATTCAGGTACCCGGTAGCACTTAGAACGCCGGAACCTTGAATACAAGTATCGGTCACACAGGTGACCTCGCTTGTGAAAGGTGCCGGGCCCATGCTGGTGACGCCGCGCTGTGGATCAAGAGTCGCAGAGTTGACAGAACTCTGGACCGAACGTAAGCCGGTTAGGACAGGATCTGCATGTGCTGCAATGCACGGGAAGACCAGGAATAGTGCTGCAGGGACCAACGTAATGCTCTTCATTTTACTCTCTGCTCCGATAGGAATCAGGGTAATGTGGCGATCTACCAGTGAGAATGCACTTCGGAGACCAAACATTAGAAACCCTTAAAAGAATTTCCTACATCTCTACCGTCCGCAGTTTCTATGAGTTGCAGAGTGGAAAAGCTGACCACCTTTTGCGGAAGGTTCCAGAGCATGCACAGGAAAAGCATATTTTTATCCAGTTTGTGACCGCCTATGGCAAAAAACTCGTCTTTTTCCTTTCAAGAACACCTAGCTCCTCGCGTAAGCAGGGAACTTGCGTACCTGACTTTTCGGAAAAGGGAACTTGGCTCAAGTTTACGTCGGCCAAGTAAGAAA